>CAUTPS010000011.1:0-50338 GCA_963540415.1 uncultured Prevotella sp. | reverse complement strand
ATAGTAATTAAAAACTATAATTACAATAATTCATTGCGGAAAGGTTACGTTCTTTTGTGGGATTACATACAGAAGGAGGTATATTTGCAGTGTATAAATAAATAATAGGAGAACAAACAGCCTTGAAAAAGAAGTATAACGCAAGCTATTCAGCACTCCGCACATATGGTGCGGAGCATCAACACAACACGTGCGGAGCATCAGCACCATATGTGCAGAATAACAACACATCAGCTAAAGATGGGAAGAAAGAGCCGTTATGGTCATTACAAAGAATGTTATCAGACGTTTATGGCAAACAAACATGAGAAATATTTACCTGTCAACACAAATAAAACATAGCCATTTCAGAGCCTTTTCGGCTATAACTTTCCCTCCTCGCGATATGAGAAATACCCTCCATCGGTAAGTATTACATGGTCTGCAAAATGAATATGCAACAATTCGCAGGCCTTATGAATATGCGATGTCAGCATATCATCTTCCCTACTTGGATTCGTACTACCACTGGGGTGATTATGACAAAAAGCCAAAACAGTAGTATTCTTTAGCAGCACTTCCTTCATCATCAGACGAAGATCAACAGGCGCCATAGTAAGTCCACCCACCGAAATGCGCTTGGCTTCAATGAGTCGGAAGTTCTGTTTCATCATTAAAATCCAGCCCTCTTCGATATCAAGGTCTTGTATCGTAGTGTGCATAAACTGGTAAATATTCTCAGCACTATTGAGTATTGGTGCCTCTTCCACTGTCGCTTTCTGCCGTCTTTTACCTAATTCACAAGCAGCAAGGATAGTGATTGCCTTTGCCGAACCGATACCCTTGTATTGCTCTAAGTCGCGAATAGAAAGCTTTCCAAGTGTATTTAGATTATTATTACAGTCATTGAGAATACGCTTCATTAGGTCTACCGCACTCTCTTTGGGTGTGCCAGAACCAATCAGAATAGCCAGTAATTCGGCATCACTGAGCGCACCAGCCCCCAGTCTTTCAAGTTTTTCGCGTGGGCGGTCAGCCTCTGCCCAGTGAGTGATAGATAGTTTGGGAAATTCAGAATTCATAATTCAAAATTCATAATTATGATTACCATTAATTCAAAATTCATAATTCAAAATTCATAATTATGATTACCTCTAATTCAAAATTCGGAATTCAGAATTCAGAATTATAATTACTTGCCTTTCATTTTTCATACTTCAACATTTGCATTTTTGATTAAGCATTATCATTTAGGTGAATTTTCCGCTTATTTAAGGTGGTTCATCTGCCTAATATTTGACTTCAAATCCACTTCTCATGTTCCTCTTTTTCGTAACAATAATAGAAGTTAACAACTTGATTATTTCGACATTATCATTACTCATAGACTTATATCCAACCTCGTTGATGTACTCGCCTACCAAGAGTTTCTCAAGCCAATAATGAGTTTCCTTAGCCTCTTTAAGAGCTACCTCAAGTTTGTGTATAAAATCAGCAGAGCTTTGTGCACTTTGACTTTCGGCTATATTCGCACCGATACTTGTTCCACTCCTAAGGAGTTGTTTTGACAGAATAAACTCCTTTTCTTCGTCTTTAAGATATTTATATAAGCGTATTATCCTATTGCTATAAGCATCGACCTTCGTCAATAGAATATTCTTCTCACGTTTAAGCATAATATCAGATGGTTTGTAATTAAGTTAAGTCTAAGGTTATAACGGCTCAATTAACTATAAAAGAGCCGTCAACAGTTTCTATTTCAGTTCACATCAGTAATCATAATTATGAATTTTGAATTATGAATTATGAATTAACTATAGAAGTTTTTCTCATATGCAGCGAACTCATCCATGCCACATACGCAGCGTTTCCACCATGCACTGATGAAGCCACAACCGTAGCCGGTAAGCTGAATGAAGGCTGCTTCGATACTGAGAAGACCAATGTTAAGACTGTTGTTTTGCATAGCAGAGTCCACACAGATAATGACACTGTATAGTACCAGCGGCAACAAGCCCATCATGATAAGGAGACTTCCAAAGACATTAATGATTGGGAATAACTGCAAGAAAAGCCCAAAGAGAATCATCAGAATCAATAAAGCCGTTCCAACAGTAAATACCATCGGTAAGAGATGGACAAGTTTCAGCGACTCAGGGTACTTCTTATAGAGGTTGATTCGCGCGATACCAGAATTGTAAACCTGCTTCCAGAACTTGCGGAAGTCCGTACGACGCTTGTGCCAAACCCATGCCTCAGGGAACAGTCGACAACGCTTTCCTGCCTTAAAGATACGAATAGAGAAGTCGATATCCTCTCCAAAACGCATCTTTGAGAAACCTCCCAATTCCTGATAGACATCACGACGGATACCCATATTGAATGAACGAGGATAGAACTTGTCAAGTTTCTTTTTACCACCACGTATTCCTCCCGTCGTAAAGAACGAAGTCATTGAATAAGAAATAGCCTTCTGTGTATCGGTGAAAGACTCATGTGCACAGTCAGGTCCACCAAAAGCGTCGGCTGGCTCGCGCTCTAACTCCTTGCTTACAGCACGGATATAACCCTTCGGAAGTACAACATCGGAGTCAAGAATAAGCAGATACTCACCCTTTGCACGCTCAGCACCATAGTTACGACTCTGCCCAGGACCCGAATTTTCTTTGCTATAATAATGCAGGTCGAGCTTGTCAGCGTACTTATCGCACACCTCCTTACACGGAATTTGTGAGCCGTCTTCAACGATAACGACCTCAAAATCCTTCTCCTCCTGGCTAAGCAGGCTCTCCAACAGTTCGTCAACCTCATCTGGACGGTTGAAAACAGGAACAATGATGCTGTACTTCATAATATTGCAAAGATAATACTTTGTTCGTGAATGACAAGTAATTTGATAAATTATTCTCTCAAAATAACATTCTTTCTCTCCATCCCTTTGCATGTACGAAATAACAAAGCATACCTAAACTCACCAATAGAACCAGTTCTCCCATTAAATACGTAGAATATTAATAAAATGAGATTAATCCACATACATGGTATGATTAGCTCCCATTAAATGGTTTTAGAATGGGGGGATAAACTACGTGACAAATATAATTAGCTACAATCTCTACCTGCCTTCTACAACAACTTACTCCTTCATTAGCTGAAGTTTGTAAATTATTTTCGTAAGGTTCAAAACCAACACATGCTCTTTTGGCTTCTTAAAGACGCCCTTTTGGCTTGCAAAAGATGCCCTTTAAGAGGCTTACTAACGCCCTTTTGAAGTCTAATTAAGCACCTTTTACTTTGCCACTTTATAACTAATTGATTTCCTGTTGATTATAGACCTACTTTTTACATGCCGTTTTGCCGTTATTTATTGATATCTTATTTGGAATTATGTAATGATTTTTCAAACCCTTGTCTGCAGATTTTCGAAGTCTTAAATGAAATGGTTTTCAATGTCAGAGGATGATGAGAGGACAGATATTCGACTGTATTAGCTATGTTTTTGTTTGATGAGTAACTATGGTTCTTCCGTTGAAACAATACGAAAAGCGTACATACATTTAACGGAAGCACCAATATATCTACCGCAGACGGTCGTAAATAATTGTTAATCTTCTGTTAAACGAGGGCTTCACCTTTAGCCATTGATTTATTTTAACTATATTTGTACTAAACTATTCTCATACGGTAAAGCGTGATAGACACGCTGCAATTAGTGGACTTTAGGATGTTGACATCATCATTACCGATGCTAAAATACCACAGTTTGTAGCCAACAAGATTGAAGAAATGGGCATAGAATTAATCATTGCAGGTTCTTAGGACATGCAATAAGACATAAAATAGAAACAAATTAATTTTTACGATTATGAAAATACCATCAGAGTTTGACCCTATTCGTCCGTTTGAGCCGGAAGAATTACCGGCAGTCTATGATAGGATTCTTGCTGATAAGCAGTTTCAAAAGGTGCTGGCATATCTCTACCCTGATGTTCCAGCAGAGGTGATAGCAAATAAGATGCACGCTTGTAAGACGAATCTTGAATTCCAAAAAACGTTCTGCTACCCTTTCCTCCAGCGTCTTGTCACGGAGTTGAGCCTAGGTTGTAGCATGGATGCAGTCAATATCGATACACGCAAACGCTATACCTTTGTCAGCAACCATCGCGACATTGTACTCGACTCTGCTTTCCTCGACAAGCTTCTCATGGATGTTGGCTTTACCACTACTTGTGAGATTGCTATCGGCGACAACCTCCTTTCGCAGGATTGGGTGCGTGACTTGGTGCGTATCAACAAATCATTTACCGTAGAGCGTGCCCTCCATTCGGTTGAGATGCTCCGTGCAAGTAAGCGTATGTCAGAGTATATCCACTTCGTTATTGCTGAGAAGAATGACAATGTATGGATTGCTCAACGACAAGGAAGAGCGAAGAATTCAAACGACCTTACCCAACCTGCGATCCTGAAGATGATGGCTATGGGTGGCGAAGGTACTATCATCGAACGTCTAAAGCAGCTCCACATCGTTCCGTTAGCAATCTCTTATGAGTACGATCCATGCGATTACCTCAAGGCACGTGAGTATCAATTGCGTCGTGATTTACCTTATTGGAAGAAGACAGCAGAGGATGATCTCGAGAGTATGTTAGTAGGAATCGAAGGCTACAAGGGACATATCTTCTACAAATGTGCACCATGTATTGACGAATGGCTTGACACAGTAGATGAGGAACTGCCAAAGAACAAGCTCTTCGATACCATTGCGGCACATATCGATCACCAAATCCACAGTAACTACAAACTCTATCCTATCAACTACGTGGCATTAGATATGATTCAGGATACACGTGTTTACGAAGACTATTATACAGCGGAAGACTATCAGAACTTCAATACTTACCTTGATGGTCAGATTGAAAAGATTGATATTGAGAATCGTGATGATAAGTTCTTACGCACTTGTCTGTTGACACAGTATGCTTATCCTGCAAAGAATTACATTGCTGCGTCATCTGAAAGCGGCAGATTTAAATCACTTCTGAATCGTCTCACCTTTAAGAAATAACACAACGTGGACTGGTTCGGAAAGACTTTCTACAGACTATTGACTATGGTAACGGCAGTCATGTCGTTACTCATAGTCAGTGCCTGTGAGCATGACTTCTATGAGACAGGCGACAGCGAACTGTCTTATCTACATACTGACTTTGTTGAAGCAAGGACCAACGAGCTATCAGCTTTCACTTCTGCAACTACTGATGACGGAACACAACTGACCTTAAAACCTGCAGTAAAAGAACAATGGGCAAAAAGACCCGACACTACTTACCGTGCCTTACTCTATTATAATAAGGTAGAAAATGGCATAACATCGTCTTTTGCCATTAGTCCTGTTGCTGTCTTACGCCCTCGTTTGGCACTTGACTTACCTATTGTGTACACCGACCCTGTTGGTTTTGAAAGCGTCTGGATAAGCAAGAATCATAAGTATTTGAATCTTACGCTTACCTTAAAGACTGGAAAGACAGAAGACGAAAAGGCTGTTCAGACCTTAGCTATCGTCTGTGATTCCATAAAAAACCTACCTAATAGTGGACGAGTGTTTTATCTTCGACTACATCATCACCAAAATGGAGTACCCGAATACTATAGCAGACGTGTCTTTACAAGTATTCCTTTGAATGGTTTTAAGCAGCAGGATTCCATCTATTTAAGTATCAACACGTATAAAGGAAAGATTAATAAGCAGATTACTTTCTAACGCTATCAACTGAATTCGATTTGCATTTATGTTTTACTGCGTTTTCATCTGCAATAAAACATAAACAAATAGCCTATATAAAGACATAGGCAAGACCAGCAAATACCTATTCTTTTCTCATCTTCCGACATAAAAAACTTTTCTTTTTAATACTCAAAAATCCCGCCGATAACGATTTGAAAAATCATTACATAATTTCGAACAAGACAGCTATAAATAAGGATAAAAGCACGTGTAAAAGACAGGTTTGTAACCTAAAGGAAATCAATTAGTTATAAAGCAGTAAAATAAAAGGTGCTTAATTGGACTTCAAAAGGGCGTTAGTAAGGGGCTTAAAGGGCACCTTTTGCAAGCCTATCAGGCGTCTTTTAGAAGCCAAAAGAGCATGAATTTAAAATCATGATGTGAAAAATTATGACAAAACAATAAACTATTAGGACAATTAGCCCTATTGGACTTATTAGCCTAATTAGGCTAATAGGAATAAGCTATTTGTAGGTTACGGATTTGACATAGTATCAATTTAGGAGAGAGTTACCATGCAAATGTATAAGTCTTAACACCTGATTACACATTAATTTCAACCCTTTATCGATATATTAAGCCCCAATCCGTTCCTAATATATATAGAAATATCAAAAAAATAGTGTACCTTTGTAGCCTATAATTCATTGGTATAAACCTGATATGACATATTCAATATTTCAAATTAATAGCAAAAAAACTGTCTTTTCAGCACAGAATATCCTATTGAGAAGAAGTTTTCTCATTCTTTCCCTCCTACTTTCTGTAACAGAAAACTATGCAGATAATGTTGATTTCAACACTGCTTTACGCATAGCAAGAACCTATGTAAATGTAAGCAAGACAGCTGCTCAAAACGTAAAAACACGTGCTGCAGCAACGGCAACACAGCAACCTTACTATGTCTTCAACGATGATGCAGGCAAAGGTTTTGTAGTTGTTGCAGGCGATGACAAGATGGGTAAGGTGTTAGCTTACAGTCATGAGGCATCACTCGATATGGCTAACCTCAATCCCGAAGCACGTTATCTCTTTGACACCTATCGACAGGTGTATGAGGAGTTGGGCAAGAATAAGACGCTTACCACACGTGCAGGAGCAGCAACAAAAGCTGCTGATGCTGTGCAGCCTTTGCTAAAAAGCAAGTGGGGACAGGACTATCCCTACAGCAAGCTGACCCAATATGTAACGGGGTGTGTGGCTACTGCGGTTGCACAGGTGATGTATTACCATAAATGGCCAGCACAAGGAAAGGGACAAGAGAGCTATAAAGTGACGTTTGATAACACTGTTCGCTCAGCTGATTTCACAAAGTCACACTACGATTGGGACAATATGTTGCCTGATTATAACCGCAGAAACGTTACTACAAAGCAGGAAGATGCAGTGGCTTTGTTGATGAATGATGTGGGTATTGCAACCAATATGCAATACACGGATAGGGCAAGTGGTACGCAGAGTTATATGGCTGAGCGTGCATTGCGCAATTACTTCGACTATGATGCCTCAATGGTAACCAGATCATACGAGGGTGTTGACAACTTTATCGAGATTGTAAAGAAAGAACTCCGCAATGGTTTTCCACTCTACATATCCGGTGATTCGAAGACTGGAGGTGGTCATGCGTGGGTTTGCGATGGCTTTGATGAGGAGGATAAATTCCACATGAACTTTGGATGGAATGGTCAGGCAAATGGCTATTACTCACTTGCTACCTTGAGTGTAACGTCTACTGGTAGTGAGTTTAATGGTGCACAGCATAGTTTCAACAGACGTCTTCATGTCATTGCGATACATCCCAACAAACCTAATACACCGAAAATTGATGCTGACATTGCCTATCAGTCGCCTAATATCAACTTCGATTACGGAAGTGATATGGCGTTTGTAGGAGATGCTCCAACAACCTTATCTGCTACTGTAAAGGTGATGTATTCAAGATTTATCAATCAAAGTCAAAGTGAACTTGTAGGCGATATCGGTTTGGGAATCTATGACCAAGAGGGCAAACTGGTAAAGGTAACACCTTATGGACAGGATGGAAGGAAGATATTTACTAAAGAACGATTTGTCTTTAACGAAGGAAAGTGGGTTTCTGGAGGTGTGATAGATGACAAGATAACCTTCACACTCGACTTTAAGTCATTGACTAACGGCACCTATTCACTCTATCCTATTGCTGCACAGATGCTGGAAGATGGCAAGTTAGGTGCTTGGGCGCGTATGAAGAAAGCCCCACGTATCGTGATGAAGGTGGAGAATAATAAGATAACTTACTTAGAGTTGCCAACAGAAAAGCCGACCTTCCAGCTCACAACCGAGCCTAAGTTAGACAACAAAGTGATGTTAGGTGAGCCGAATGTTCTCCGTCTGAACATCCGCAAATTAGATGCTAATTTCTTCAACGGAAGCGTAAAAGTAGAACTCCTCAACAGTGAGAATAAGGTGGTATATACCACACAGACGGATGAGGTAGTTGACTTTGATGTCTACACAACCAAGCGTGTTAGAATGCCATTCAACCTTCCTTTTGACATTCCAGCGGGTACCTATCGACTACGTACCACTGTTACCAATGCCGACAACGAAAGCTGTCAGGTACGTGAAAATGCTTCTCAAGACCCCTATACGCTCACGATTGAGGAAAAGGCTCAAACTGGTATCTTCTCAAAAGCGACTGTTTATGCGCAAGATAATGAGGAAGGAAGTGTGCAAATGGAGAACTTTGATCTCTCAAGAAGTCCAACATTCAGAGTCGTATGTATTGCATCTCTTGCAAAGAACGTACAATACAAGGGTGGTCTGACACTCTATCTTATCGACACTGTGACAGGTATGTCTATCCAAGTGACAAAGAATCCGCTGCAAGTAGACCTCACACAGGTTGATGATATGACGATGATAACCAGCGAATGGATTGACCCAAAGACCGAAAAACTCATCAATAACCGTCGTTATCGAGTGGCATTGTTTGGTGTGGTGGATGGTAGGAATGTCGACTTATTACCAATTTCGACAACGTCACCTTACCTTTCTCTTATCAATGGACCATATAACAAATATCCTGAGGGAGGAACAAATGGTGTGGAAGAAGTGAGCATCAAACCGACATTACAATTCGTTGACGGATGCTTACACATACAACAGCAGGGCTTGAAGTGTGTGGAGGTATATGGTATGAATGGTATATTGGTAGCAAGTAGTGCTACGAATGGCACCGACAACCTTAGCATTTCCATTCCAAAGGGAACCTACGTGGTACGCATCATCACACAAGGAGGTCGTTACACAAGTGTTATCCGATAAACAACTATCCAATAACAAAGAGCGAGTACCTATCCCGGCACTCGCTCTTTTTCTATCTTTTAATAATCTATTCGTACTCCGCACATATGGTGCTTACCAACAGCACCACACGTGCTGACGCTGAGCACCAATGGTGCTGACTACTAATCAGTGTCTACAAGTAGACTATTTCAACACACCAAGTTCCTTACCAATCTTGATGAAAGCGTTGATACACTTGTCAAGTTGCTCACGATTATGACCAGCTGAGAGCTGAACACGAATACGAGCCTCGCCCTTTGGTACTACTGGATAATAGAAACCAGTTACATAGATACCCTCTTCAAGGAGCTTAGCTGCATATACCTGAGACAACTTAGCATCGTAAAGCATTACCGCACAGATAGCACTCTGGGTTGGTTTAATATCAAAACCAGCAGCCATCATCTTATCGCGGAAGTAGTTAACGTTCTCAACCAACCTGTCATGAAGTTCATTACTCTCCTTCAACATCTTGAAAACTTCAAGGCTGGCACCGATAATACAAGGTGCAAGTGAGTTAGAGAAGAGGTATGGACGACTGCGCTGACGAAGCATGTCAATGATTTCCTTGCGACCAGTTGTGAAGCCACCGAGTGCACCACCAAATGCCTTACCGAGTGTACCAGTGTAGATATCCACACGATCATAGGTCTTGCAGAGTTCGCTTACACCATGACCAGTAGCACCAACGACACCGGCAGAGTGAGACTCATCAACCATCACGAGAGCGTTATACTTCTCAGCGAGGTCGCAAATCTTGTCAACTGGAGCAACGTTACCGTCCATAGAGAACACACCATCCGTAACGATGATACGGAAACGCTGTTCCTGTGACTCTTGTAGACAACGCTCAAGGTCTGCCATGTCAGCATTTGCATAGCGATAACGCTTCGCTTTACAAAGGCGTACACCATCAATAATAGAGGCGTGGTTGAGTGCGTCAGAGATAATAGCATCCTGATCGGTGAGCAATGGCTCAAAGACTCCACCATTAGCGTCAAAGCAAGCAGCATAGAGAATAGTGTCTTCTGTCTTGAAGTAGTCAGAGATGGCAGCCTCAAGTTCCTTGTGGCTGTCCTGTGTTCCACAGATAAAACGAACAGAGGACATACCGAATCCTCGTTTGTCCATCATCTTCTTAGCACCTTCTATCAAACGTGGATGATTAGAAAGACCAAGATAATTGTTAGCACAGAAGTTCAAAACTTCCTTACCTTTTACTTCGATTGCTGCACTTTGAGGACTCTCAATGATTCTTTCTTCTTTGTAAAGTCCTGCTTCTTTAATCTCAGCAAGTGCATTACTGAGATGTTCTTTCATCTTACCGTACATAACATTAGATTTTATTTATTAGTAGGCAAAGTAACTTATAAAAAACGAGAAAAAGGACGTTAAGGAGTTTTTTTTTACGTGATGACTTAATTTTTTAATAATTTTAATACCTAATAGTGTGTTATCAACAAAAAATATGCTTACTTTGCAACCAGTTATATTTAAGCTTAACAATATTTATGAAAAATGTATTGGTCATAGGCTCTACAGGTCAAATCGGCTCAGAGCTTACCCGAGAACTTAGAAAACGTTATGGAAACGACAGCATTGTTGCTGGTTACATTAAAGGAGCAGAACCTAAAGGTGAACTGAAAGAAAGCGGTCCATCAGCAGAGGCCGACGTTACTAACCCAGAGATGATTGCCGATGTTGTTAAGAAATACAACATTGACACCATCTACAACCTTGCAGCATTACTCTCTGTAGTTGCAGAAAAGAAGCCTCAACTGGCTTGGAAAATCGGTATTGACGGTCTGTGGAACATCTTGGAAGTAGCACGTGAGAACAATTGTGCGGTCTTTACTCCAAGTTCTATCGGTTCATTCGGTTTGAGTACACCTCACACACAGACGCCACAGGACACTGTTCAACGTCCTGGTACTATCTATGGTGTGTCAAAGGTTACCACAGAGTTGCTCAGCGACTACTACTTTAAGAAGTACGGTGTTGACACTCGCTCAGTACGTTTCCCAGGTTTGATTTCCTATGTAACACCTCCAGGTGGTGGTACTACTGACTATGCTGTTGACATCTATTACGCTGCTGTTCGTGGTGAGAAGTTCGTGTGTCCTATCAAGAAGGGAACACTGATGGACATGATGTACATGCCAGATGGTTTGCACGCAGCTATCTCATTGATGGAAGCTGACCCAACTCGTTTGGTTCATCGCAATGGTTTCAACATTGCTTCAATGAGCTTCGACCCTGAAGAAATCTTCAATGCTATCAAGCGTTACAAACCTGACTTTGAGATGGAATACGACGTAGACCCACTCAAGCAGGGTATTGCTGACAGTTGGCCAGACAGTCTTGACGACAGTTGCGCACGCGCTGAATGGGATTGGAAACCTCAGTATGACCTCGACGCTATGACTGTTGACATGCTGAAGAATCTTGAAGCTAAGTTGAAATAAGTCTACAACACAAGAGATAGATTAGCATAAGCTTGAATATAGTACCTATCAAACTACTCTATCAGGCTATAATCTAAACAGTATAAAGAAACAAAGAGGTGGTTACCAGCATGGCAATCACCTCTTTTTATTTATTAAACATGTTCCCTCAAATGCGCACTTATTCATCATCACCCAACAATCAACACCCAACACACAAGCCAAACATGTTCCCTCGGATGCGCACTTTATTATCATCACCTAACAATCAACACCTAACACCCAGACAAAACATGTTCCCTCAGATGCGCACTTGGCATCATCAACCAATATTCATCACCCAACAACCAAGCAAAACATGTTCCCTCGGATGCGCACTTGGCTTCCTTTGGAGATTTATTTTCATGAAAAAAAATAATTATTTACGTGAGAAGAAATATTTTTCTTCATGAACAAAAATATTTATTTTCATGAAAATAATTCGCACATCAAGCACACTTTCCTTATAAAAGTAAGCAATGCTGCACTATATAGTAATGCTACGGAGGAGATATCAACCTACAGCTTTCATCATAGAAGAGAGTGTTTCAATAGATTTCACCATCAAACTTATTCGCTAATAGTTCTTCTCGGAGCCGTTGAAGTTCGCGCCTTGGAAAGATTCCACCGATGAAGAGCGTAACACGTTTCCCATCCTTTGTTTCCACAACAACTGGAAATCTACCATTGAAAGATATACTCTGATTAAGCTTTATCCTAACAATATCTTTTATACAGATAGGCTGAGGCGGCTTAATTAGTGCTATACGTCCTTGTTGGAAACTGGGATAAAGATAACCATCAACTATCGTAAAACTCTTTATAATGTTCTTTGGAGGGTTGAGTAGAACTCGAACAACAAAGAAGATAACTACCAATATAAAAAGTTGGAAGGAAAGTGCCACAAGATAGATTTCACCTTTTGTCATAGGTCTAAGCGTTCTTACTTTATTTACAATCGGTGAAGACGAAGCCTATCTGCGGATATTCCACATCGGTGTTTCGCCTCCTCCAAAGAGAACATCTATGTTAGCACCATTCTTCTTTTCGATAACATCCCATGCACGCAACTGTATGAACTGTGCTGGAGAGAGGTTTAGTTCGGTCATATAAGCCTTATCAGCCACCGCCTTATTACGCTCAGCCTTAGCACGTGCAAGTTCCATTTCGGCACGCTTCTCCTGTGTTTGCTTTGCCTGAATACTTGCAGCTGTCTTGTTCATCTCTTCCAACTGCTCCTTGTTAGGCATCACACGGTCAGTAATTACCTGTTGAATATCAATAGGGAAGTTTGCCTTTCGGGACAAAGAGGCTACATACTGACGCATAGACTGCTTAATACGGTCATCGAACTTTGCAAGAACCTCACGATTACTCATCAAGTCGAATGGTGAGCAAGAGGATACATACTCACGCACTTTGTTGCGGAAATAAGGTTCAATGAAGTTCTCAAACCAGTTCTCTCCATAGTTCCTCAACAAGTCAGGAGTCTGTCCTTTCTTCACTTGGATAATCATATACATATTCACATCAAGTGGAGTATTGTCGTTTGAAAGCAAATCATCAAATTGGAACTGCATCTTCTGTGGCAGGATATTAAAGTAGACAGCGGTCGTTGTAGGTGCTATCAGCGTGATTGAATTTACTGGCTCGTCAGCAACACGTGTACTACCAAAGAAGATAGGCTTCATCTTTAATGCCGCTTCTTGGTCGTAAGAAGGATTTACAAACGAGAAGAAAACAAGACCAATAGCACAAAAAGTGACTACAAGAGCTACTGGAAGCAATATTTTTTTAGGATTATTCATACCAAAGAAATCTTTAAGATTAAAACTTGAATACTGTTGGTTAGTTTGTTTTGAATTGAATTTCATATCAAATGAGGTTATAATTGTATATGCTAAAATAGGTATCTTATCATTGCAAAGATAATAAAAATATAATATGTAACACTATTTTTATTCCTATTACTTCCCAAAGGAAAGCTATTAAGATTTAACTTTGGAAATCATCAGGTAAGGACTCTTTAATCCTTTCTGCAAGCATATGGAGCAATGTATGACGAATGAAGTTAGGCGATGTCATCAGTATTATCTCACGAGAAGGCACTGGATGGGCGAAAGGACGCACTAAACGATGCTGTTCCTTTGTGAGTTGTGAGAGTGCAAGCTGGGGTATAAAGGTTACTCCCTTACCATTCTCTACGATACGCATAAAGGTCTCTATACTTCCTAAGTTATAACTCTTCTTACTTAAAGCAGCCGATTTCAGCTGGCAGAACTTCACCAACTGGTCACGGAAACAATGTCCTTCGTCTAACAACCACAAGTACTCTCCCGACAGGTCAGCAGGACGAATAAACTCCTTTTCAAACAATGGGTCGCCTTCTGCTACATAACCGAAGAACTGTTCACGATAAAGCGGTGTACACGACATCTCCTCCAGTCCGTCGACACGTGCCAAGATACCAGCATCTATATCGCCCCTACGAAGTGCCCTGCGCATATCCTCGGTTTTCATCTCCGTAATCCTCACATCCATCTCAGGATGTTCGTTCATCAACTGTGGGAAGAATCGTGGAATAAGGTAAGGTGCAATTGTCGGTAGCACACCCACCTCAAAGGTACCCGTAAGCACCTGCCGTTCCTCGTCGATTATCTGCTTGAGTTTCTTTGCACGATTAAGCACCCTCCAAGCCTCCTCAATCACCTTCATACCCGCTTGTGTAGGCTGTATCGGTTGACGCTTACGGTCAAAGATTTTCACACCTAATTCGTCTTCTAACTTTTGAATCATCGAACTAAGTGTAGGCTGTGTGACGCTGCAATCATCGGCTGCCTTTGCAAAATGTTTGAGCCGATAAACTGCCATTACATATTCTAATTGTTGTAGTGTCATTCTTCTAATACCATGTATAGACTATGACAAAAATAGATAAAAAAAGCCAAATAGCCGTCTTATCATCGTCTTTTTATGCTTTATATAGCTCTTTTTCATCCTTTATAGTGAGTACATACGACCTTAATCACTATAAATAAGTATTAATCTTCACCACCGTATAAGTTTCATATCAGTATTCTTCAACACCTAACAACCAACACCCATCACCCAACAACCCACCACGCACTAAGTGTGCTAACGCCCCGCACATGTGGTGCGGAGGCTGAACACCAAGCGTGCGGAGGCTGAGCACAAAGCATATTAAAGGTTTACAACCTTATTATATATGATTTTATTGACAACTACTTGTTATGAAGTAAGAGTTGTCCTTAGCTTATTCATCTTGCTTTTCAAGAACAACACGAGTGCTTTCTATTCAATATTGGAGTGCATAAGTACTTGTTTGATATATTTTTTAGTTGAAGGTAATCTTTTAATTTACCAAACAAATGAGTACAACTTATTGATAATCAGCACTGATAATAAGCTTGATAGATTTTATTAATCAGCACATAGATTTTATCTATTGCTTGTAATGATTACAAATACTAACTTTGCATTGCAAAACAAAAAGATTTAATCACATAAATAGTTTTAAGTAAGATATGGAACCAATTATCAATGCACACGCACCAGAGTTTACCGTTCAGGCTTTCCAGGACGGACAGTTTAAGACCGTTTCAAGCAAGGATATCGAGGGCAAATGGGCACTCTTCTTCTTCTATCCAGCTGACTTCACTTTCGTATGTCCTACAGAGTTGGAGGATTTGGCTGACAAGTATGAGCAGCTCAAGGGTCTTGGTGTAGAGGTATTCTCAGTAAGTACTGATACTCACTTCGTACACAAGGCATGGCACGATGCTTCTGATAGAATCAAGAAGATTAAGTACACTATGCTTGCTGACCCAACTGGCGTATTGAGCCGTGGCTTCGGTGTATACAAAGAGGACGAGGGTCTGGCTTACCGTGGTACATTCCTCGTAAACCCAGAGGGTCTCGTTAAGATTGCTGAAATCCAGGATAACAGCATCGGTCGTAATGCTGATGAGCTCGTTCGTAAGGTTGAGGCTGCGTTGTTCGTTGCTTCTCACGAGGGTGAGGTTTGCCCAGCTAAGTGGAAGCAGGGCGGCGAGACATTGAAGCCAAGCATCGACCTTGTTGGTAAGCTCTAAGACTTAGTTTCTGTAATAACAGACATAACAGTGTCATAGAAGTTATGGTGGAGAGATAAGTCTTCGGACTTTGTCTCTCCATTTTTTATAATATATAGAGAAATTTACAAGCCCCATGTTAGATTCAAACATACTCGAACAGGTGAAGGGCGTCTTTGCTTCGCTCTCATCTGATATAACCCTTAGCGTTACTCGCAATAGTAATGATGAGAACTCAGCAGAGTTTTCGTCTTTCGTAGAGGATATTGCCTCTACTTCTGACAAGATAAAGACGGTTTATCAGGAAGGAGAACAGTTCTCGTTTAGTATCCTTCGCAATGGTGAAGAAACTGGTATTAGCTTCCGTGGCATACCAAACGGACACGAGTTTACCTCCCTGCTCCTCGCTGTCCTCAATACTGACGGACAGGGTAAGAACCTCCCTGACGAGGCAATTGCTGCACGTATCAAGTCATTGAAGGGTGAAATCCGCCTTCAAACCTACGTATCACTCACCTGTACAAACTGTCCTGACGTTGTTCAGGCACTCAACGTTATGGCGCTTATCAACCCAAATATCAGCAATGAGATGGTTGATGGCGGTCTATGTCAGGACGAAATACAACGTTTGAACATACAAGGCGTACCTTCTGTGTACGTTAATGGGGAACCATTGCACACTGGTCGTGGTGATCTTGGTATCCTTCTGCAGGAGTTGGAGGACAAGGTTGGTACCGACCATGATGAAAATGCGGTGCAAACAGTACGCGAATATGATGTTATCGTACTCGGTGGTGGTCCTGCTGGAGCATCTTCTGCTATCTATTCTGCCCGCAAAGGCTTGCGCGTAGCTATCGTTGCTGAGCGCATCGGAGGACAGGTAAACGACACAACAGGCATCGAGAACCTTATCTCTGTTACCAAAACGACAGGTACACAGCTTGCTGCTGACCTCCGCACCCATATCAATGAATATTCAATCGACGTATTCGATAATCGCAAAGTGGTTTCTACCAACCTGAAAGAGGCTGTGAAGACTGTTTCTGTTCGTGGTGGGGAAACCTTCACTGCACCAGCTGTCGTGATCGCAACAGGTGCAAGCTGGCGCCGTCTTGGACTACCAGATGAGGACAAATACATCGGTCATGGTGAGCATTTCTGCCCTCATTGCGATGGTCCTTTCTACAAAGGTAAGGATGTAGCAGTCATCGGTGGTGGTAACTCTGGTATCGAAGCAGCCATTGACTTGGCTGGTATCTGCCGCCACGTGACCGTACTTGAGTTCGCTGATGCTATGCGTGCTGATGAGGTTCTACAGCAGAAAGTAGCCAGTCTGCCTAATGTTGAGGTGTTCCTTTCTACCCAGACAACAGCTCTCTTGGGTGATGGTCAGAAGCTATCGGGTATCAAAGTGAAGGACCGTACCAATGACGAAGAGCGCGAAATAGCCTTAGATGGTGTCTTTGTTCAGATTGGCTTGTCGCCAAACAGCGATGCTTTCAAGGATCAAGTAGAGGTTACTCCTCGTAATGAGATAGTCGTTGACGCAACCAACCGCACTAATCTAAGTGGCGTATATGCTGCTGGTGACGTTACAACGGTACCTTACAAACAGATTACAATCGCTATGGGAGAAGGTGCTAAGGCTGCCCTTTCAGCCTTTGATGACCGTATCCGTGGCGTGATTTAAGAATAATATCTTCTCTGACTTGAGTATATGTTGAGCCCGATGAGGCAAGTGTGATATTTCTTCACCTTGTCCATCGGGCATTTTTCTTTTAATTCATAATTCATAATTCACAATTCATAATTATGATTACTTTGATAATTCATAATGCATAATTCACAATTCAGAATTATGATTAGCCTTAATTCATAATTCACAATTCATAATTCATAATTATGATTACCGATGATATCGAAAATGAGGAAGTATAAATACAAGACTTTAATCGCTTTCTTCAAGTTCAAAAATATCATCTACACGCTTATCGAAAACACGTGCAATCTTCAGACTGAGAACTATTGAAGGCACATACTTCTTACTTTAACAGCCTTACGCTTAACCTATGTTCACCCTAAAGACTACTTTTTCTGCTCCTTAAGTTCATTCTTTTTCTGAATAGAATCAGCTTTTAACTCCTGCTGTGTCAAACGATAAGCCTTGAGGATAGGGTCTTCCTTATCCTCTATTTCATCCATTTTCTTGAAAACTTCACGTAGCTTCTCAACATGCCTACGGTCTCTACGGTATCGTTTGTCAAGTATAAGCCCTAAATCGAAACCACCAAGTCCACCAGACGGACGTTTTTCTAAGATGTCACGTTTCGGCATCTTCTTTAACAGTTCACGCCCGTCAACAACCTGTTTTCCTATCACCACGACTTCATCCAAATAGTGTTCTGCAGGAAAAAGGAAGACAGTATCACGCAATACTTCACTCCGATACAGTTTCTCTGGAGCATACCCTTTCTTTTTGAAGGTAGCTGTTTGAAATGAATCAGGCAGGTTAATGATTCCTTGCCATGTAGTAAGTCCCACATTCTTCCCATCCACACTGACCAACACATCACGTATCGGAAAGCGTGTTGCCCCATCACATACCAGCACTTTCTGTGCTTGAAGTGATGATAATGGTAGCAAAAGCCACAAGAGAAATAGAACAAGCCGTATCTGCATAACTATCACTTCAATACTGCAAACTTACACAAAAGTTTTCTTACTTAGCTTTTTGCGTAATTATTTTTATCGTAAAAACAGATAGTTGTAACATTGTTTAAGAGTGAAAGAGTTCATGTTTTATCAACGTGCGAAGGCCCAGCACCAATAGTGCGGACGATGAACACCAATAGTGCGGACGGTGAATACACACGGAATCATTAAGCACAAGAAAACCTATTGGTCACGAAGAAGCCTAAAGAAGAGCAGAACTTTATGCCATCAAGTTCTATAGTAGTATCACTCGGAATGTCGGATGAGCCGAAAGAGAACAGTCTATTGCTTTATCAAATTATGCTTTTCAAACTATTTAAAAAGGCATCTGCGTAGATACTTTACGACAGATGCCAAATTACTTTCATGTAAAAAAGAAATTATTTTCATGAAAATAAATATTTTTCTTCGTGAAAATAAATCTTTTTTTTCATGAAAATAATTCGGAAACAGCTTATTCTTACCTTGCTCTCATCGCATTAAGAACGGCAAGAACCATAACACCAACATCAGCAAAGACGGCTAATCCCATGCTTGCCATTCCAAAGGTGGCAAGAAGAAGGACTGCAACTTTAATACCAATGGCAAACCATGCGTTCTCTTTTGCTATAAAGATAGTACGGCAAGAGAGTTCTATGGCAAGTGCAATCTTGGAAGGTTTATCGTCCATCAATACGACATCGGCTGCCTCGATGGCTGCATCACTACCCAATCCACCCATAGCAATACCCACATCAGCACGTGCCAACACTGGTGCATCATTGATACCATCACCGACAAAAGCTATTGTTTCATCTGTATTCTTCTCCTTAATGAGACGCTCAATGTGGTTAACCTTATCAGCAGGGAGCAGTTCGGCATAGTATTCCGTCACCTTTGTCTGCTCGGCAACTTGCTCAACAACTTCCCTCTTGTCGCCGCTTAGCATCACAGTCTTACTAACCCCCAACTGCTTCAGAGCCTCTATTGCCTTCACAGCATCAGCCTTCAGTTGGTCGGAGATAACAATATGACCTGCATATTCACCATCAATAGCAACGTGAACAATCGTACCCACATGACTCGTACAACGTTTACAAGTAGGGATTGTAATACCAAGTGTTGCCATTAAACGGCTATTACCAACACTTACTTTCTGATTATTAACAGTAGCCGTAATGCCCTGTCCCGCTGTTTCTTGTATATCTTCAACAGTGCAATTATCCTTTTCATTCGCATATGCCATACGGAGGGCAAGGGCAATTGGATGAGTAGAATAACGTTCAACATGGGCTGCTAAATGAAGTAACTCATGCTCAGAGAGTTTCTCTGGATGGATAGCCTCAACATCAAAAGTTCCACGTGTCAATGTTCCTGTCTTATCGAATACTACCGTAGAGAGCTTTGACAAAGCATCCATATAGTTACCACCCTTAATGAGGATTCCCTTATGAGAAGCCCCACCGATGCCCGCAAAGAAGGTAAGAGGAATAGAAATAACCAAAGCACATGGGCAACTTACGACCAAGAAGGTCAATGCACGATAGAGCCAAACACCAAAGGCTGGTGCGTAACTATCATAGAAGAATGGAGGAATAACAGCCAAAGCAAGAGCGGCAATCACCACGATAGGCGTATAGACACGTGCAAAACGACGAATGAACGACTCGCTGCGTGACTTGTTATCACCTGCCTCTTCAACGAGTTGGATAATCTTTGCGGCCGTAGACTCACTATAAGGCTTTTCTGCTTGCACCTTCAAAACCCCCGAAAGATTGACACAACCAGAGATAACCTCCATGCCCGCACTTACATCACGTGGCATACTTTCACCCGTAAGGGCAACAGTATTCAAGCTGGAAGTGCCCTCAAGTACCCTTCCATCTAATGGTATCTTCTCTCCAGGTTTAACAATCACAGTCTCACCAATCTTCACTTCCTCTGGACTTACGCTCTCTACCACTCCATTTCGCACCACATTGGCTACATCTGGACGAATATCCATCAACTCAGAGATAGAGTCGCGCGCCTTATCTTCCGCATAATGCTCAAAAAGCTCACCCAATTGGAAGAACAACATCACAAAGACTCCTTCAATAAACTGTGGTTCGGCACCGGGAAGGAAACCGATGAGCAATGCTCCGATAGTCGCAATACTCATAAGGAAATTCTCGTCAAAAGGATCGCCTTCCATGATTCCCTCAACCGCTTCACCTAATACATCATAACTGATAACCAGATAAGGAACCAAATAAACAAGCAGCACCTGCCACATTGGAAGTGCTGTGAAATGCTCTACTAACCATGCTCCTACAAGGAGTACAGCCGTAAGAATGATTCTTATAAGTTTCTTTTTCATAATCTAAAACCTGTTACTGCATTAATATTCTGCTGCAAAGATAAAGATTATGTTTTGCAACTCGGTTGCAAAGATGGCTGTAAATTAAATTTAGATAATCGTTTTAATAAAGATTAGTTGACTTGTGGTAATTGCCCAGTCTTATACTCATGCTTGAGCAAATGATACACATAGCCTGGACTTTGGTCATAAAGTCCAGTCCGTTTGTTCTGCAGAAGTTCAAGTGTCTTTGAAGAATAAACAATATCCAAAGCTTCTGCAGTATCCAAATGAAAGTCTTTTATAAGATAAGTTGTCAGCTCATCAATCGTGAAATTGACAAGGTGTTTAAATCTTTCTTGTTGAGTCATTAATTTATTCTACTTAATAATTTTACAGCCTTTTCAGTACCAAAGAAATACTGATCACTGAGCTTCTTAAACTTAAGCATCCTTGTAAACTGTGCCAAAGTGACTGCTCCAGTCGTATATTGGTTAATAAGAAAGGCTACTCCATCATCTGCTATAGGTCCGACAACGATATCATAATCATGCTGATAGTTTTTGTTTCTTGACCTATTATTAAAGATAAATGTTGCCCATTCAGGGGTAGTTCCTTCAAAAATCAGCACTTTCAAATCACCTTTATGTAAGGAACTCTCATCGAATTCATACTCTTGTACAATGGCTTTTCCCCCAAATGCTTCATGTTTTCGTTTCGCCATTCGTTCTGCCTGCTCACGTATTGTCGTCAAGTAAAAGCCTTGTCCAAAGTCTTTTAGAGGGAAAGACTTTGCAAGATCAATCTCTGAAAAATCAATATTAGTACCATGATAAAGTCTCATGCTAATTCTCCTCCATTCTTTTGACAAACTTTGATAAGGTCATCTACCGTATCATCTATAGACAATGTATGTTCCACGTCATAATACTCTAAAAGAAATTGTATTCCTTTAAAGTTATAAAGATAGCGGAAAGATTGCTGTACCGTCAAGTTAAAGCGATTACCAAACGTTCTGATAACAGCGTTCAAATAGGGGATTTTATACTGATCATCCATAATACGTGAACTTTATATTGCAAAAATACTACATCTTTTGTGTAGTACAAAATAATTAAGATTGAAAAATATCATTCCCTTTTTCTTCCCATTCCTTTTCTCCTCTCTACCTTATTAGCTTTTAAAACTGGTTCTTCCGTTAAACGCGTAGATTATTAATAGAATGAGATTAATGCACATACTTGGTATGATTACCTCTAATTAGATGGTTTTATAAAGGGGAATAAACTACATAATAAATGTAATTAGGTGCGATCTCTACCTGTCTTCTACAAACAACTTATTCCCATGCCATTAATTTTTTGTAAGCTATTTTCATGCAGTTCAAAACCAACACATGCTCTTTTGGCTTCTAAAAGACGCCTAATTGGCTTGCAAAAGGTGCCCTTTAAGACCCTTACTAACGCCCTTTTGAAGTCCAATTAAGCACCTTTTATTTTACTACTTGATAACTATCTGATTCTCTGTTAATTGCAAACCTGCTTTTTGTATGTGGTTTTGCCGTTATTTATAGATATTTTCTTTGAAATTATGTAATGATTTTTTCAAATCTCTGTCTGCCTTTTTTCGAAGTCCAAAAAGAAATAATTTTCAATATCAGAGGATGATATAGGATAGATAGTTGACTATCTTAACCATATTTTTTGTTTAATGAGCAACCTCGTCTCTTACGTTAAAGCAATACAAAAAGCGTACATACATTTAACGGAAGGACATTAAAACTTTCCCTCCTTTTGCTTTTTTGCCTTCTTACTCCTTTACTATTCAAAGCCTTTTCGTTACCTTTGCACCTATGAAAATAGGAACAATAGATTTGGGGGAACGCCCACTATTCTTGGCTCCAATGGAAGATGTGACGGATATTGGCTTCCGAAAGATGTGCAAACGCTTTGGTGCAGCCATGGTATATACGGAGTTTGTGTCGGCTGATGCCGTCATCCGTAGTATCAAGTCGACACTTTCAAAATTAGTCATTGACGATAGTGAGCGCCCTGTAGGAATACAGATATACGGTAGGGATGTAGATTCAATGGTTGAAGCAGCCAAGATTGTAGAACAGGTTAAGCCCGATGTGATAGATATAAACTTTGGTTGTCCGGTGAAAAAGGTGGCAAACAAGGGTGCTGGCTCTGGCATGTTGAAGAACATCCCACTGCTACTTGACATCACAAGAGAGGTAGTAAAGGCTGTCAACACACCTGTCACAGTGAAGACTCGATTAGGTTGGGACAACGATAACCTCATTATCACCGATCTTGCTGAGCAACTGCAAGACTGTGGTATACAGGCATTAACCATTCATGGACGTACTCGCGCACAGATGTATACAGGCGAAGCAGACTGGACATTGATTGGTGAGGTGAAGAACAATCCACACATTCATATCCCCATCATTGGCAATGGTGATGTTACAAGTATTGAAGAAGCGCACGAGAAGTTCGACCGTTATGGTGTTGATGCGGTGATGATTGGCCGTGCAACCTTCGGTTGTCCGTGGCTCTTCAATCAAGGTGAGAAGCAGTTGACTATCGATGACAAGATTGATATACTTGAAGAGATGCTACGCATAAATGTGGAACGTATCGATGAACATCGTGGTATCTTGCATACACGTAGACACTTAGCTGCATCGCCAATCTTCAAAGGAATCCCCGATTTTAAGAAGACACGCATCGCTATGTTGCGCACAACAAAGATGGATGAGTTGATGGCTATCCTTGAAGATTGCAGGGAAAAGCTAAGAGAAGAATGAACAATTAGGCTTATAAGGCCAATAAGCCTAATTAGGCTAATTAGCCCAATAAAACCAAAAAGGGAAGAAACCACACGGTTTCTTCCCTTTTTCAGTCGGGATGACCAGAGTCGAACTGGCGACCCCTACGTCCCGAACGTAGTGCGCTACCAACTGCGCTACATCCCGATAGCTTAAAAGCAAGTGCAAAGTTAACTATTTTCTCGGAACTAACACAAACTTTCTCGCCGTTTTTCTTTCTTGTTATAGCAAGGCTGGAAGCTCAAAAAGCTTGATGCCATTACTACCTTTTATCAAGATATAATGGTTCTCTGGACGATGAAGAGCTATCTCCTTTTTCACCTCATCAATGTCGCGGAACTTGCGGAAATCGGTTTGTGTATTTCCAAACTCCTCTCCAACAAGCCATACATTACGAATGTCTGTAGCCTTAAGCAATTCTACAACCTTCTGATGTTCTTCTGCAGACGCATCTCCAAGTTCACGCATATCACCGAGGATAGCCATCTTATTCTCTACCTCCATCAGTTGGAAGTTCTCTATCGCAGCAGCCATACTGGATGGATTAGCATTGTAAGCATCCACAATAAGCTTGTTATGTGCTGTCTCAGTCAACTGCGAACGATTGTTATGAGGCACATAATTCTCCAGAGCATAGTTGATTTGCTGTGGCGTAACACCAAAGTGAAGACCAATAGCAATGGCTGCCAACATATTATCTAAGTTGTAAGAGCCAATGAGATGGGTTTGTACTTCGTAGATGGTGGGTGATGGGTAATGGGTGTTAAGGCTTGACGACTGCCACTCAAACTTCAAACATGGAGCGCAGCTAACAACATAACCTTGCACGTCAGCAGTTTCATCTTGTCCGTAAGTTATGATACGATCAAACGCCCGCTGTTCTGCCATTTCCGTCAAATCAGGATTGCTCTCGTTGAGAAAAAGTAAACAACCATGAGCTTTAAGGAAATCATAAAGTTCACCCTTGGTCTTCTTTACGCCCTCAAAACTACCAAAACCCTGAAGATGTGCACGACCGACATTAGTAATCAAACCACAAGTTGGCTCTACGTATGTAACCAATTTCTCAATGTCACCAGGGTGAGAAGCACCCATCTCGATAACTGCAATCTCATGTTCTGGACGAATACCTAACAACGTACAAGGCACACCTACATCGTTGTTATAGTTCGCCTCCGTATGATGTACATTAAACTTCTCAGCCAATACGGCAGAGATAAGTTCTTTACTTGTCGTCTTTCCGTTTGTTCCTGTAATACCAATCACAGGGATTGAGAACTGACGACGATGCTCGCGTGCTAATTCCTTATAAGTTACAAGGGCGTCATCAACGAGGATATAACGCTCGTCGCCCGCCTTTGCATATTCTTTTTCGTCAATGATCGCATAGCTACAGCCCTTTTCTAAGGCTGCTTCTGCAAACTTATTACCATCGAATGATGCTCCCTTCAATGCCACGAAAATACTTCCTTCAGGACAGTTACGGCTGTCTGTGGTCACAACAGGGTGCGCTTGGTAAATCTTGTAAATCTCCTGTATATCCATTGCGTTTACTTTATTCTTTGTGCAAAGGTAAGCTAAATGAAAGACAATGCAAAGTAATGAATGTCTTTTTTTATTATCAGAAATCATCTTCAAGCTATTGGAGTGATTGCTATTAGATTCCACACAACGATAGATAGCAAGGGAACTAACGCCCCGCACCATTGGTGTTAAGCCTCCGCACCAATGGTGCGGAGCATCAACACAACGAAAAAAGATAGTGAAGAGTTTCTATCAGAACCCTATAATCTCTTATAAAACATGACTACTTAAAACGCAACATACGGCCGCAGACGTTCGATTGCTTCGGGCGTAAAGTCCTTTAATAAGTGGAGTTGTGAGAGACTGGTTAGTTTTCCTTTCAGCCGCCTATAGTCGCAAATCGCCTTAGCCTGATAGAAATTCACATAAGGATGCTTACGAAGTTGTGCGAGAGTTGCAGTATTTAGGTTTATCTTCTCTGTCTGTGGGTTAGCGATAGAGAAGTAAGGTAGACTTTCTTCTGGGAACCCTTCAATCTCTTGCAGTTGTCCCACAGCCACATATCCGCCTAATCGTTTACCATAGCTAAGGATGGCACGTGCCCACCCAGAGCCAATACCAGGAATCTTCTTTAGCTGGGTTGTGTCAGCCGTAACGAGGTTGATATGTTCACCTGCTTTTAGCTTCAATGGGTAGCGAAGGGTGTCACGATCATTACCTTTATTAGGTTTATACGTGTTTTGCGCCTTATAAGCTTCATAAGCCGCATGAGCAGCCTGCTTATCAGCTTCTTTTTGAGCAATATAAGCTTGTACAGAGGCGAGCGTGGAGGCTGGTTCGTAATCATCACCAATCGTTATATAGGGTTCTAACGCTCGATACTGTTTGCGTGTAAGACCATAGAGGCGGGCAAAGTCCATCGGTGAGCGATAGACTCCTCCTTTAGAACGATACTTGATGATATTACGTACTTGGAAAGGAGCTAAGCCTAACTGCTGCAACTCTTCGGCTGTAGCTGTATTTGGATCGAACGGAAATAGGTGTTTTCCTTCTGCCGTTTCAACTGTAGGAAGTTGCTCTTTACGGGAGAAAGAAGTGGGTTTATTCTTACTTACACTATCGCTTTTCACAGCAGAAGTTTCCGTTGTTTGATTGCCAACAAAGATAATCAAGCCAATGCTACCAACGATAAACAGCAAGAGTAGCAACAGCACTTTTCGATCGGAACGATGGAGATAGAAAATTGATTTTAGGTTCATAGTATACAGTGTTTAAACTCTGATGAATCCTTCAAAAGAAGAAATCATTATATATATAAGGGAGGGTTAGAGGATTATTAAGTATTAGTTGGTGATAATAGGTTGTAAATTAATGTTGGAAGTTAATACTTCGTTTTATCTTACCCATCCCCTCTCCTATTGGAGAAGGGTTGGTATAGGATTTCTTCTCATACTTTTCAAGGATAGAGAAGATAGAGGGGAATCGCCTACCTAATGGCTTAGAACACTCCTAATTGATGTAGGAAGATTGCGAGAATAGCCAATGGACAAACAAATCGGATGAGGAAGTAATAGGTACCAAAGAAGATACCACGTGTGGTTCCCCAGTTGGTAAACTCGTCCTTCACCAGTTTTTTAGGCACATACCAGCCAATGAATAAGCAGGTGAGAAGTCCTCCTATAGGTAGGAAGATTTGTCCTGTCACAAAGTCGAAGACATCGAAGAGGTCGACACCTGCCACCTTGAGGAAACTCCAATCGCCCAATGACAGCGAGCAGACTGCACCAATAAGCGAACATCCAGCCGTAACAATCATTGCAGCACGTGGACGGCTGATGTGTAACTCCTCTTGGAAGAAGGCTGTACTCACTTCGTGTAGGGATATCAATGAGGTCAACGCTGCCATAGAAAGCAGCAGATAGAATGCCATTGAAATGATATAGCCAACTATAGGCATACTCGCAAAAGCCTGCTCAAAGACATTTGGAAGGGTGATGAAGATGAGAGATGGTCCGCTATCAGGACTTACTCCCACAGAGAATGCTGCTGGGAAAATCATCAAACCAGCAAGAATAGCAACGCAGGTGTCAATGACACCAATCTGTACAGCTGAGTTCAACAACTTTGTATGACGGCTATAATAAGAGGCGTAGGTACAGATACATCCCATCGCAATACTCATCGAATAGAATGATTGCCCTAAAGCGCCCAAGAAGACATCGCTTGTTACCTTACTGAAGTCGGGCTTCAATAGGAATTCTATTCCCTTACTTGCGCCTGGAAGAAGACAAGATGCAACGACAATAGCCACCAAAAGCACAAAGAGGGCTGGCATCATAATCTTTGATGCACGCTCAATACCATTCCTAACACCATGAATAATAATATAGTGGGTGAGAAACAGAATAGCTACGGTCCATAAAACAGGCTTCCAAGGATTGGTAGAGAAGTCTGTAAAATAAGACTTGAAATAATCTGGTGTACCGTGCAGATGATTCATTACGGAGGCTACTCCATATTGCAAACACCAACCCGAAACAACAGCGTAATAGCCCGTAATGAGGAAACCAGTGAGCACTCCTAAGTAACCAACCCACTTCCAAGCACTCCCATTAGATAACTTTGTATAGGCTCGTGCCGTATTTGAGGCTGCATGACGACCGATAATGAACTCGCTAATCATACAAGGCAAGCCCAATAACAAGATACAACCAATATAAATAAGAATGAAAGCAGCACCACCATTCTGACCTGTCATATAAGGGAAACGCCATACATTACCCAAACCAACAGCACCGCCTGCAGTGGCAAGAATCATACCTAACTTGCTTCCAAACTTCGCTCTTTTTTGTTCACTCATAGAAATTTGATTTGAATATATGCGCAAATTTACGAAAAAATATCTACTTTTGTGTCAAATTAGAAGTAAAATATGAGTATAACAAAACACATCTTAACTAAATACCCATTTAGTTTTATTATTGTAATCGGAACTTGGATATTGTGTTTTATGACTATTCCAGAAACGCCACTGAGCTCTGTTCGGTTTATAGATAAGTGGACACATAGTCTTATTTACTTAGTTTTAGGCCTAAGTATAAGCCTCGAATATTTACGCAATACAAAGCAGCCCAGCCCCAAATTCATCGTTGTATGGGTCTGGTTGATGCCTATTATCATGGGAGGACTCATTGAAATTCTTCAGTCCTACTGTACGAATGGGAATCGAAGTGGTGAATGGCTCGACTTCTTCGCAGATGCTATTGGCTCGACAATAGCCGTGCTTATCGGTATTCTTCTGGTACGATATCGCACCAAAGCTTAAATGGATTGCGACGCATCTGGGAATTATAGAAGTGGCGATTACCCGTAACTTCTAAGCCAATAAAGTCTGGCTTATCAAACGATTCATCCTCACTTCCTAACTCAACCTCGGCTAAGACAAGTCCTTCATTATCACCATGAAACTCATCTATCTCAAAGGTATGACCTTCAAAAGGTACAAGATAGCGATGCTTATCAATCACACCTGGCTCGCATAAAAGCATTAATTGCTGTGCTTCTTCCAGTGTAATCTCTTTTTCAAACTCATAACGTGATAGTCCACCTATACGTGATGGACCTTTGATTGTCAGATATCCCTTATCGTCCCTGATACGAACACGAACGGTATTAACAGCTGCAAAATATCCTTGTTGTATGTGACTACAACTACTTGCATGCTTTTTCCAGTCCATATTCTTATGAACTAAGAACTTTCTTTCAATCTCTAATCCACTCATGAGACCCCTATTGTTAATATAATAAGCGACTGTTGCCTATCAAAGGCACATCAGTCGTCCACTATCAATACTATGATTATTAGCTATTTGATGCTATAATGATTGTAAGGATACCCAAAGCAACCAATATTACTGCAATCCATACAATAACACGATTAGCCTGCTTTTCTTGTTTAAGTTCTCTTTCCTTACGGTTTACTTTACTTCTTTCGCTCATAGTTATATTATTTAAAGATTATATATCACAAATAAATAAGGTGGCAATGAGGTTCTTACTCCTCCGTCGGGAACTCCATTAGATAAGCCTTGATGAAGTCATCAATCTTACCATCCATCACACCATCCACATCAGAAGTCTGATAATTAGTGCGGTGATCCTTCACACGACGGTCATCAAAGACATAACTTCGAATCTGACTTCCCCACTCAATCTTCTTCTTACCAGCCTCAATCTTAGCCTGTTCTTCCATGCGTTTCTTCATTGCACGGTCATACAACTGCGACTTCAAGAGCTGCATAGCCTTAGCACGGTTCTTTGGTTGGTCGCGAGTTTCCGTATTTTCAATGAGGATTTCTTCCTGTTCTCCAGTGTCAGGGTCTTCATATTGATAGCGCAAACGTACACCTGACTCCACCTTGTTGACGTTCTGTCCACCCGCACCGCTCGAACGGAAGGTGTCCCAACTGACGCGAGCAGGGTCAACATATACCTCTATCGTATCATCAACCAATGGCGTAACGAAGACGCTGGCAAAGCTTGTCATACGCTTACCTTGGGCATTGAACGGACTAACACGTACTAAACGATGCACACCATTCTCACTCTTCAAGTAGCCATAAGCATATTCTCCACCCTCAAACTTCATTGTCACACTCTTAATACCAGCCTCATCGCCTTCCTGTATATCAGAGATAGTAACTCTATATCCCTGTGCTTCACCCCAACGCATATACATACGCATCAGCATAGAAGCCCAGTCTTGACTCTCCGTACCGCCCGCTCCCGAGTTAATTTTCATCACACACTCCATCGGATCCTCCTCCTGACGTAGCATATTCTTAAGCTCTAATCCTTCGATTACCTTAAGAACCTTAGCGTATGCGGTATCAACTTCCTTCTCAGTGACAAGTTCATCTTTATAGAAATCGAACGCCAACTGTACTTCATCAGCCAACGCACGTGCCTTATCATAGTCTTTAACCCATTTCTCGATATCCTTAACTTTCTTCATCTGCTCCTGTGCACGGGCTGGGTCATCCCAAAAGTCTGGGGCTTGTGTACGGAGTTGTTCCTCCTCAAACTCTATTCGTTTCTTATCAATATCAAGATAACGGTGCAACGCTTCAGTGCGTTCTTGGATATCTTTTAGCTGATCTGCTGTTATCATCTTTATTCTTTTATCGTTGGAATGGGGTTAGGAAAACTGGTAGAACGAGTAAGACTATCAAAAATAGCAAGCCGAGTGAAACTATTAAAGCTGATAAAACCAGCCTAATTCTTCTTAACAACTAACCTGTCTACACGTCAACACGTCTACTCGTCAACTCATTTACTTCCCTACTCCTCGTACATCTTTTCTATCACATCATGATAGCGGCGGTTTACAACCGAACGCTTTAGCTTCAACGTATTCGTTAGCTCTCCGTTTTCCATTGAGAAATGGTGAGCGAGAAGGGTGAAACGTTTAATCTTCTCGTATGATGCCAAACGCTGCTGTAAGGTTTCGATACGCTCACGCATCATCTCGTTTACACGCTTATCTTGGCATAACTCCTCACGGTCTTTGAACTCTATGTGGTTCTCTCTTGCCCACTCTTCCAATACAGAATACTCTGGAACAATCAGAGCAGAAACAAACTTACGCTGGTCAGCAATCACTGAAACCTGCTCAATAAACTTATCTACTAACAGCATCGCCTCCACCATCTGTGGTGCAATATACTTACCATTAGAAGTCTTGAAGAGGTCCTTGATACGCTCTTTTAAGAATAACTCACCGTCCTTCATATAACCGGCATCACCAGTATGGAAGTAACCATCCTTATCAAATGCCTCTGCATTAGCAGTATCACGACGGAAGTAACCTGGCATAATCGTTGGTCCTTTCAACATTACTTCACCCTCATCGCTAATCTTTATATCAATACCCTCAAGCGGTCTACCCACAGAACCAACGGTATAAGGCTGTCCTACATGGTCGCAGGTAACGGTTGCCAAGCTCTCAGTCAAACCATAACCAACAATCATGGTAATACCGATGCTATGTACAAACTCCTCTACCTCTGGAGAAACATAGGCTCCAGCTGTTGGGAAGAGATGTGGATTTTCCAAGCCTAACTGTTTGCGAACAAGACTCAAAACAGTCTTATTAACAAACTTATACTCCATCTCCAACGTCAAAGGAACACGCTTCCCACGTGCAAGATACTGTATATTGCGCTTTCTTCCAACATTCAAAGCATGATAGAAAAGCTTGCGCTGAACAATGCTGGAATTCTCCATGCGCTCCTTTACAGCCACATAAACCTTCTCCCAGAAACGAGGTACGGAAGCCATACTTGTTGGATGCGTCTCACGCATACTCTGCTGAATCTCCTTTGGATAAGTGTTTACAATCAATTCAGCACCCGCAACGAGAGACAAGTAAGCCCAACCACGCTCGAAGACATGACTGAACGGCAGGAAGTTGATAACACGGTCTTTTTCATTTACAGGCACACTCTTTCTATTCGCATCCATAGCAGCCTGATACATCTTATAAGTCAAGATAACTCCCTTACTCTCGCCAGTGGTACCACTTGTGTAAAGGATATTACAAACATCCTCATATTTTGCCTGCACCAAACGCTCTTCTACCTCTGCCTCACGCGGAAAACCTTCACCTAACTTCAAGAAGTCTGCAAAATAGATAGAGTTTGGATCATGCTGACTAAGGCGTACACTTGAATCAAAAACAATGATACGCTCCAGTGTAGGACAAAGAGATTGAATACGACGCGCCTTGTCATACTGCTCCTGTTCGCCAACGAAAAGAAACTTTACGCTGGCATCCTGAATCATGTATTGTATCTGCTGCTCAGAACTTGTTGCATAGAACGGAATGCTAATCACGCGTACTCCGTATGCACCAAAATCTGTATAAAGATGATGAATACAGTTCTGAGAAAATACGGCAATAGCCTCTTGTGGCTTCATTCCGAGGTTCAAGAGAGCATTTGACACTTCCTTTACGCGCATTGAGAACTGGTTCCATGACACTGTCTTCCAGTCCAGACTGCCAAAGTTACGGAAAGTGATTGCTGGTTTTGCTCCGTATTTTTTTGCTTGTTCGTGAATAAGAACAGAGAGATGTCCGATTGTCTGCATTGTTTACTAATTTATCTTCGCCAAATCAGCACATATAAAAAAGCCTGAAAGTCTTTTATTCAAATAGCTGATTGTACTTTATTTTCTGCAAATATAAACATTTATCCGCAAAGCAAAAAATAAATTAGATATTAAATTGCAATTTTGCCCTTTTGCTTTTCCTCTACCAAACAAAGAAGAATAGGACAATTATTTTCTTTTATAGAACAAAACGAATTCCACATGAGTACCTATTAGAAAGCTAAAAGACTACGATAAGAATCCACAATAATATCTTCTATGCAATTTTCATCCATAAGTTGAATCTATTTTCATAACATATTTCGATATGTTTAGTACTCCGCACAATTGGTGTTTACCATTCGCACAATATGTGCGAAGCCTTAGCACGATATGTGCGAAGCATCAACACATCAGCTAAAGATGAGAAGAAAGGGGCATTGTGGATATAACAAAGAAGACTGTAAGATATTGAAAACTAACCATTAGGAGGAAAAAGATTTACCTGACAGCTGCCGAAGAAGGTTTTTCTTCATGATAAAAAACATTCTTCTTCATGATAAAAAAGAATTATCTTCATGAAAAGAAATATTCCTTCTCATGAAGATAATTTAGTTATAACGTACTTATTAAACTTGGAAAGACGCTAAAACACGAAGCGAATTATCGTCACTTTCAACTCAATAAGCCCACATTATTAATATATAAGATAGGATGCTTATTAACGCAACCACTGCTCTGGATTCAACTTAGCAGTCTCCTTACGCAATTGGAACTGAAGAATACCAGTTCTACCAACAGTTCCGATGGTCTGTCCCGTACCAACCTTCTGTCCCTTGCTGACACCAACAGAACCCAAATTAGCATAAACAGTGATATAAATACCATGACGAATCATCACGACACTCATACCGCCTGCCATGAAGACACCGCTCACCTCACCCATAAAGACACTGCGAACAGCACTGCCAGGAGCACCCTTGATGTTGATACCATCATTATTCAAGCGAATATTTGACATACCAGCCACATTGTACTGACCAAAGTGGCTAACTATCTGACCCGACAATGGCATTGGCAATCTACCACGGTTATTGGCAAAGTTACCTGTTATCGCACGATCGGCTGAACTGAGCATATCATTGCTTTCAGCAGCAGAAGCTCTTGCAGCTTCAGCCTCACGAGCAGCACGTTCACGGTCGGCATCAGCCTTGCGTTCAGCTGCCACGCGGCTTGCCTCAGCCTCACGAGCCATCTGATCAGCACGAGCCTGCTCGGCAGCAGCACGAGCCTCAGCCTTTTCTTGTGCAGACTTAGCAGCAGCTTCCTGCTCTTCTGCCTTACGGATAGCACGCTCACGAGCAGCAGCACGCTCCTTCTGCAAAGCCTCTTGACGTGCCTTTTCTGCAGCAGCTCTGGCTGCAGCAGCACGAGCAGCAGCTTCCTGACGAGCCTTCTCGGCAGCCTCAGCAGCAGCACGAGCGGCAGCCTTTGCCTTTGCTTCACGCTCTTTCGCCTCTGCAATACGGCGCGCATTCTCTCGGGCGGCAGCCTCTGCAGCGGCTTTCTTACGTGCCAATTCTTCTGCACGCTTCTTAGCAGCAGCAGCACGAGCGGCAGCCTGCGCCTTTGCTTCTGCTATAGCACGTTCGCGCGCCTTCTGTATTTCAATCTGAATAAGTCGGTCAATCTGTGCATTCAGAGCCTGCTGCTGTTGACGACGCTGTGCGATAACACCCTGCAATACCTTCTGATCGTTCTGCAAAGAGGTTACAACATTTTGCTGTTCAACACGCTTACGCTCCATCTGAGCATGTACCTGACGGTCTTTATAGAGAAGATTACTCTTATTGACACGTACCTGTTTCAGCTGTGTATGCTTCTCATCTACCTGCATCTGCTTTGCCTTGAGCTGTTCACCCTGCGCACGCTGATAGGCAGCATACTCACGTACGAAACGGAGACGACGATACATCTGGGTCAAGTTCTTTGCCGAGAAGACAAACATCAACTTGTCTTGAATACTACGATGACGTGCCATGTAACGCATAGAACGGATAAAACGAGCACGACGTTCACCCAACTGTGACTCAAGAGAAGCTAACTGACCTTTCAGAATACCGATATTCGTATCTAAACCCTTGATATCTGTAGCGATTGTATCAATCGTTCTTTGGTGCTGACCGATTTCAGTATCAAGGCGTACAATCTTCTGCAGACGGTCGTCAACGTCCTTCTGCTTTACTTTCATTTCCTCTTCGTGCTCTGAAATCTCTTTTTGCAACTTCAAGTTTTGCTGTTGTAAACCTTTGATTTCCTCTGTCGTCACGTATGCAGGACCCTTTGTACCCTTCTTACCAACATGAGCGTTGCGTACAGTACCCTTACCACGGACAACTTGCTGACCCTTCACTTGAGCAGGTTGACCCTTGAGTTGAGGTTGTTGTCCCTTCACTTGAGGTTGCTGTCCCTTGAGTTGTTGCTGGTGTTGCAACTTATCCTGCTGCTGTTTGCCCTTCGTTTGGGGTTGAGTTTGCAGTTTCTCAACTATTGGCTTCTGACCTTTTATAGGAGTAGCAGGTGCTACAGCGTGGTTGTTATTAATCGCATTTACAGCTTTCTTACCCTTACCTTTTACGGTAGTTTGGGCTTCTACGGATTGAGCCACAGCTGTTTTTTGCTGTTTCCTATGCTTTCGTGAATGCTGAGCAGAAACACTCAGCATACACATTATTGACAATATGAATAATAAAGAAAGACGTTTCATTTAAAAGTTCATTAGTTTGCCGAGGATATCCTCTACGCTTACTTTTGTGTACTTATCAGATGGTGTGGTAAAAACTTCCCAATCGCTGGCATCGCTGAAGCTCTCAAGATCAAAGCTTGCCTTAAGTGTCTTTGCTGGCTTCTGTCCAAACTTTGGTGTATTGATTGTCAACATCTGACTTGCAGGGAAGAGCTTTGAGCCAAATGCTTTAAAGTCATCATAACTCCATGAGAGCTTTGAAGCACCATGTGTATTGCTATTATAAGTAACAGTTGTTAGGACAATCTGATTGCTCTTAGGGTTAACTGACCACTTATAATCTATCTTTCCGTCTTTAAGACTTATCAGGGTTGAGCCCTCTGTCTGTGCTTTACTCTCATCAACAGTAAACTGTGAGAGGTCTGCTTCGCTCACCTTTTGTTGACGAGGGATGAACACTTGATTCCAGAAAAGCGACTGGAGTGAATAGAAGTTGATTCCATTATCACGCAAGAATCCAACCTCATCGTAGCTTGCCTTTACATACTGCTTATGGATGCGATCGATGAAGAGGACATAATCCTTTGCAAACTCGATACGTCCCACCTCACTACGAAGAATTGGAATCAGCAACTGTAGACGGATAACCTCATCTTTACGCATACGCAAGATACCAGGGACAGTAATATCTTTATGCCCATCGTTGAGCGTAAAAGTAAGATTTGAAACAAGGTTCTTTTGGTAAAGTGCATTGTCTGCAACACGCTGCATGACAACAACACTCTGCATCTTGCTATCCTTTGTAGCAGGTGCCGTCTGCTGTGCAACCTTGTTATCCTGCACTGGTTTCTGTTGAATCACTGCTTTCTTTGTACCACATGATGCCAACAGCAGGGCAGTCATGCTTACAAGTAATATCTTAGTTTTTTTCATTCTGCTATGTATTTCTTTAGTTCTATCTTCTTTCTCAATGTCGCATTCTCCTTATTTCCTTCGAGAGCCTTCCTCCAGAACTCAAGAGCTTTCTCTATATCGCCTGTCTGTGCATAGATATCACCAGCGTGTTCCTTGACTACGTTGCTCAGTGTAGAGTCATTACGAATCGCTTGTTCGATATATATCTTTGCCTCTTCGTAGCGCTTTTGCTGGAAAAGAATCCATGCGTAGGTGTCAAGATAAGTACTATTATTTGGCTCAGCCTTTATCGTCTTATAGCTCATCTGCTCTGCCTTTGTGAGGTTTTCGTTTGCCTCACTGAGGTAATAGGCATAGTTATTCAATGCAGCTACATTGTCTGCTTTCCACTGCAAACAGCTGTCATAGGCTTGAAAAGCCTCTTTATTCCGACCCTTCTCATGCAGGATATCACCCATAATAGCGTAGAAGTCTGAAACAATACTTGGATCACTGTCAGGCTTTATCTGTCCAACTCCCTTGCGGAAGGTCTCCAGTGCCGCGTCACCGTCGTGCTTTTGGAACTGAGCCATACCTTGGAAGTAATAGAATGCCATCTCATCTGGATTGTATTCTATGGCTGGTCGGCAAATAGCGATAACCTTATCGTAGTCTTGTGTGTCCCAAATATTCTGTATCAATGCTATTCTTGCACGCGAATTATCGGGTTCTACCTCAAGAGCTTGCTCATAAACGCGATTGATAGCAGCCTTTGGTTGCTTGCGAAGTGTCATATATGCGGCTTTAAGCATATAGATATCAGCATCTTCTTGAGGAACAGCTAAGGCTACAGAGAAGAGCCTCATCACCTCAGTACTATCTGGAGTATTATCTTTCTGACTGCTTGTAATGACCTGACGGAGTAACTCTAACTTTGTTTCCTTTTCTGTTTTTGGCGATTGCAACAGTTCCTGTAGGATTGTTTTTGCGGTTGCCTTGTCTCCGATGTTATTATAATAATCCATCATGGAAAGTTTGGCAAGCGAGTTATCAGGGTCTTCTTTCAGTACATCACGATACTTTTGAAGGGCTTCCTTCTTCTTTCCATTCTGCAAAAGCCAGTTTCCGAACATCACACGATAGTTCAGATCGAGCGGATGACTATCAACGAGTGACTTCAACTCATCATACTCCTTGCGCTTTTCTCCCATCTGTTCGTAGATTTGCATCTTACTAAGTGAAATCTGCTCATTGGTCCCTTCCAGTGTTTCCAGACGTTCCAAGCATTTAATCATCATCTTGTATTCATTCTGGGAGCCGTAGAGTTGATAGAGAATTTGCAGTACATCAGAACGCGTTTTATTGGATTCATAAAGGCGTTCGAAAGCTTTTATTGCATTAGGATAGTCTTTCTGTGACACATAAAGTTTTCCTAATTTCTCCTGATAAGCCGAGTTTTCGGAATCGAGACTTGCTGCCTTCTCGAAGTATTCACGTGCCACAGCATCCTTCTTCATATCCACATAAAAGGAGGCTAACTGATAATAAACCTCTGGAGCTTGTGGATTGAGGTCGCGTGCATGGCACAGAAGGTCGAAAGCAGCCGTAAGGTTGCCCATATCCTGCTGTCGTATCGCCTCAAGGAAGAAGTAATTATAGCTTTGAAGACTATCCTTTCGGTCAGCATGCATCGCCAAAGAGCCACCCAACAAAGCAAGAACAAGGAGGGTACGGCGCATCTTTGTGACTTTCAATATAACGTTATTGAACATTTATCGTTTCTTTCTTTGTCTTTACTTCACGCCCGTATGGCCATATCCGCCTTCACCACGTTCGGTCTCATCGAGTTCTTCTACCTCAACAAAATCTGCTTGTTCGTGACGTGCAATGACCATCTGCGCAATGCGTTCACCATCATTGATGGTAAAAGGTTCATCTGAGAAGTTAATGAGTAGTACCATGATTTCACCACGATAGTCGGCATCAATCGTACCAGGAGAGTTGAGAACAGTCAGTCCGTGCTTCAAAGCAAGACCACTACGAGGGCGCACCTGTGCTTCAAAACCTACTGGAAGTGCAATATGAAGACCAGTTGGAATAAGTCTTCTCTCCATGGGTTGCAGTACGATAGGTGCATCGATATTAGCGCGGAGGTCCATCCCCGCACTCTGTGAAGTAGCATAAGCAGGAAGCTGCTGATGCCCTTTATTAATTACTTTTATCTGTATCATTGCCATATAATAAGGTACAAAATTAAGCATTTAAAGCCACATTCATACATTTTATGAAGTAAAAAACTTGTTTTTAGCCAATTTTAATTACTTTTGTGTGTAGCTTAGCAGCCCCTATTAAATCAAAAATAGAATTCATCAACACCCAATATTCAACACCCAACACCCAACAAACATTACTTTTATATGTAGCTTTAAGCACCCCAACTAATCATCAACAGAATTCATCAACACCCAATATTCAACACCCAACACCCAACAAATTCCGCAATGAACTGGCAACAACTCATATCCAACAAGCGTCTCGGACAAGAAGAGCGTCACGCCCTTCGACACGATGATCGCTCTGAATTTAAGCGTGACAGCGACCGATTGATTTACTCTGCACCGTTCCGACGACTGCAAAACAAGACTCAGGTATTCCCTCTTCCAGGTAGTGTCTTTGTGCATAACCGCCTAACCCACTCTTTGGAAGTCGCTTCCTTAGGTAAATCCTTGGGTGATGACGTTGCAAGAAGACTCATCGAAATACACCCAGAGTTGCGTGGTACGCTCTTTGAAGAGATTGGAACCATCGTGCAAACAGCTTGTTATGCACACGACATGGGTAATCCTCCGTTCGGTCATAGTGGTGAAAAGGCTATGCAGGCATTCTTCACAGAAGGTCCAGGGATTAGCTTGAAGGAAAAAGTTAGCCCACATTTCTGGGAAGATATTACTCATTTTGAGGGCAATGCCAATGCCTTTCGCCTATTGACTCATCGTTTCTTAGGTCGAAGAGAGGGTGGTTTTGTGATGACTTATAGTACGCTTGCGAGTATCGTAAAGTATCCTTTCAGTTCTACATACGCCAGCAAACACGGCAAATTTGGCTTCTTTGCTACAGAAGAAGAAACCTATAAGAAGATTGCTGATGAATTAGGTATCATCCAAAAGGATAGCTCTGAGGCTGGTATCTCTTATGTTCGGCATCCGTTGACCTATCTTATGGAGGCAGCAGACGATATCTGTTACGAGATTATGGATATCGAAGACTCCCACAAACTCAAGCTTCTTTCGTTTGAGGAGACTGCCGATTTGCTCCTTGGATTCTTCGATGAAGCCACAAGAAAGAGCATTAGAAAGCGCATAAAAGACGAGGGTGTGACCGACCAAAACGAACAAGTTGTTTACTTCCGTGCCTGTGCTGTAGGACTATTGGAGGCAGAGTGTGTCAATGTCTTTGTTGAACACGAAGAGGAGATACTCAATGGATCCTTCGAAGGGTCGCTCATCAAGCATATTTCTGAGCTTCCAAGACAGGCTTACAAACACTGTACAGAGGTCTCAGTGGATAGGATTTACCGCAGTAAAGCAGTCCTCGACGTTGAGTTATCAGGCTATAAGATTATGGAAACACTCATGGAAGCCCTCATCGGTGCTGCCGTTGAGCCTGAACACTTCCACAGTCAGCAACTTATCCGAAGTTTCTCAAGCCAGTATGATATTCAAAGTCCTTGTCTTGAAACACGTATCATGGCAGTCCTCGACTTCATCAGTGGAATGACAGATATCTATGCACTCGATATCTATCAGAAGATAAATGGTATCAGTTTGCCACTGATATAGGAAGCCTCCCCCGACCCCTCCGAAGGGAGGGGAGGCAAAGAGGGAAAAAGAGGGGGTATAGTTATCACACTATTATCTCACAAATAATCATTTAAAAGGGCTTGAAAAAGAGTTCCAAATGGCAAGATTTGAAGTTGTTTTTAATATGGAAAATCAATATAAAGACACCCCATAACGCATTTGTCTTAACTCCATTTCACTCCTTTAACTCCTTTAACTCCTAAGTTTCCTTCTCTCCCTTTCACCTCTAAACTCCTCCAACTCCTAAAAAGAAACAATGGAAAATCAATATAAAAAGACCTTTCCCGACCTCATGGTAGGAAAGAAGATTATCTACGTTCACGGCTTTATGTCAGCCGGTTCAAGTCATACGGTACAGATACTGAGGGACTATATGCCCGAAGCTACTGTCATTGCGCCCGACCTCCCCATACATCCTGAGGAGGCAATGGAACTATTACGCAACCTTGTTAATACCGAAAAGCCCGACCTTATCATTGGTACTTCAATGGGAGGTATGTACACCGAGATGCTTTATGGTGTCGACCGTATCTGTGTAAATCCTGCTTTTCAAATGGGAACAACCATCAGCGAGACGAATATGATGGGTAAACAGGTGTTCCAAAATCCACGACAAGATGGCGTACAAGAGGTTATCGTAACCAAAGCATTGGTGAAGGAATACAAAGAGATAACTGAAAAGTGTTTCTCACAAGTGACAGAGGAAGAGCAGCAACGCGTCTTCGGACTCTTTGGTGATGCAGACCCTGTTGTCCACACCTTCGACCTTTTCAACAAACATTACCCTCAGGCGATCCGTTTTCATGGTGAACACAGACTCATCGAGAAAGCTGTTTTCCATTACCTCATGCCCGTTATCCGATGGATTGACGACCGACAGGAAGGGCGCGAACGTCGTACGGTACTCATTGATCAGAACACCCTCGCTGATGGATATGGTAAACCGAAATCAAGTTTGAACAAAGCTTACGAGTTCTTACTTGATAACTATAACGTTTTCTTCGTATGTCCTGCACCAACCAATAATCCATCAGCCATCACTGAACAGCAGGCATGGATAGAAGATACCTTTAGCGCACCAGCGTGGAACCATACCATCTTCACCAACCAACCTCACCTTCTCTATGGCGACTACTTCATCAGTAGTACTGAACATGATGACTTCCTCGGCACAAGCCTACTTTTCGGTAGCGAAGAGTTCAAGACTTGGGAGGAAATTATCACTTTCTTTGAACGCTTGGGAGGACAGTAAGCAGGCGAAAAGACTCACTGCCGTGAATTATTTTCATGAAAAGAAATATTTTTTATCGTGAAAAGAAATATTTATTTTCATGAAAATAAATTCTTCTCTTCATGAAAATAATTCACACCAATAGGCTTTCTGTAACAAAGAGAACTCACAACCAACTGACGAAAAAGCAATAACACGCACTCAAAACATAACCCAACGAATTAGTCCTCACGCATTGTAAAAATGTAATACCTCTTTACCAAGAGGACTGAGGAGACTTTATCCTATGGCACACGAACTTTTCTCACGTATCGCTGACATCCTTTCGGCACCTTCAGAAGCACAGGCACTTATCATGCACGAGACACTCGTCATTGCTTGTCATGAAGGATTAAAAAACACCCGACATGGTTTCGGCAACCTTTCTTCGCAGGTGGAGTCGCTTTGTAGGCAGCATAACATCGCCCCACAGGATATTGTGGCGATTCAGAAAATGCGCCGACACAGTAACTCCAACGCCCCGATTCTCCCTGAAGACGTGGCTTACGACTGCCGTGCCTTGGCGATTTTCGTTTCTGCTATTGTACAGGAAGCTATCCCTTCGTTCCTTGTTGGGAAAATTCCAGCACGTGGACGCACAACGGAGAATATACAGATTACGAATTATCGTTACATTCGTTGTATCGTAAGAGAGTGGGATGACACTACTATTCAGGTAGCTGTAACCAATCAAGACAGTAGCGAAGAACTCTTGTTAGTGGACTACATGAACACACCAGACTACATTGATTTCAGCTACTTACGCCCGATGCTACGCGAAGGGATGCAGCTGAATCTCCTTGATTGCACTGTCACACGAAAAAAGGTCGTACCACGTCTTATCGTCGTTGAGCCAGACTATCTGATAGATATCTCTACCATAGCAAATTGTTTTGAAACTTACGGACACCATCCGTTGCTTTTCACAGTCAACAGACTTACTCCCCGCCTGAGCAATAAACACATTGTATTGGGTAACTTCGCTGGTTCTGCACTCGATGATATCATCAATCATCCTGCAGGATACGACATTAAAGAAACCTTCCGCTCTAACTTCAGAGAGAAGGCTTTGGACTATGCGACCTGTCCCGACTTTGATGCTGCATCTTTCAAACAAGATGCAGAACGACAGGTGGAGAATATCAAGGGGATTGTTGACGAAATCTTCCAAACTTTCGACCGTGAGAAAGCGATTCTTGAACCGTCCTTTGTATGCGAACGATTGGGCATACAGGGTCGTGTTGACTTGATGACAACCGACTTAAAACTACTTGTTGAGCAGAAGTCGGGCAAGAATACTTTTATTGAACGCAAATACAAAAATCCGCATGGGTCACTCCATGTTGAGAAACACTACGTGCAGGTGTTGCTCTACTATGGTATCTTGCAATATAACTTCCAACTCAGTCCGAAGAATGCACACATCCAACTCTTGTATTCTAAATATCCCCTACCCGACGGACTCCTCGAAGTGGAGCCGCTGCAAAAGCTGATTCGTGAGGCTATTCGCTTCCGTAATCAAGCCGTAGCAACGGAGTTCTGGATGGCTGATAATGGCTTTGATAGGATGTTGCCATTGCTCACACCGCAGACATTGAACGTTGAGAAGCAAAACGATAACTTCTACAATAGATACCTCTTACCACAACTCACTGAGACACTGGCACCACTTCACCAACTCAACGACCTCGAACGTGCTTATTTCACACGTATGATGACCTTTGTTATCAAGGAACAATTAGTGTCGAAAGTTGGTGTACAGGAAGGTGTAGGAAATAGTAATGCTGACCTATGGAATATGCCGCTTGCAGAAAAGAAAGAGACAGGAAACATCTATACAGGACTGACTATCATCGAGAAAGAGCGTAGCAGCTCGTTCAACGGCTATGATACGATTACACTCGCTGTACCCCAACAGGGTGAAGATTTCCTCCCTAACTTTCGCCGAGGAGACATGATTTACCTCTATGCGTACAAGAAGAACGAGGCTCCTGACGTGAGAATGAGCATTCTTTTCAAAGGTTCACTACAGGAGATACATGGTGACAGACTTGTTGTACACCTCAATGACGGACAGCAAAACCCTGACCTTATCAGCGGAGATTACTTCGCTATTGAGCATGCGGGTAGTGACATCGGTGGTACATCAGCTATCAGAAGTCTTTACACCTTCATCACTTCAAACGAAGAACGTCGTCAGTTGCTCTTAGGACAACGCACACCACGCGTCGATAAGTCCCTCACCTTATCCCGTAGCTACCATCCCGATTATGACAAAATCATCTTGAAAGCTAAGCAGGCACAGGATTATTTCCTTCTTATCGGTCCTCCCGGCACTGGCAAAACCTCGCAGGCTCTGCAATTCCTTGTGCGTGAGCAGTTGGCAGAAAAGCCTAAAGTTCAAAACTCAAAGTTCAAAGTTCAAAGTTCAATCCTCCTCCTTGCCTATACAAATCGTGCTGTGGACGAGATTTGTAATATGCTAACAGAGAACGAACTTGACTATATCCGCATCGGTAATGAGTTCAGTTGTGATCCTAAATATAGTGACCATTTGTTGAAGGAAGTGTTAGATGACAACGCAACCCTCAACAGCATAAAGTCTACCTTAGCAGATGCTCAAATCGTTGTTGCCACCACCTCAACAATGAACAGCAATGCAGCTCTCTTTAATATCAAGCATTTCAACCTCGCTATCATCGACGAAGCGAGTCAGATATTGGAACCAAATATCATAGGATTACTATCTACCCGACATGCAGAAAGGCGTGCAATAGAGCGGTTTATATTGATTGGAGATTATAAACAATTACCTGCTGTGGTGCAACAACAGGACACTTTAGAAACGGAAGAAACCAATACTTTCCTCAAAAACATCCACCTTTTATCATGTGCTAATTCTCTGTTCGAACGTCTCATTCTTACCGAGCGAGCAGCAGGGCGTACAGATTTCGTAGGTACACTGCACAAACAAGGGCGAATGCATCCAGATATTGCTGACTTTGCTAATCGTAAGTTCTACGCACGTGAACAACTTGAATGTGTACCATTAGCGCACCAATTAGAGCAGACATTGACTTATAACGAAGCGAGTGAGGACGAGACCGATGATGTTTTGAAGGCGCATCGCATGATTTTTATTCCTTCAAAGCCATGTCGACAACTGAATATTTCAGAGAAAGTAAACACGGAGGAGGCACGTATCATTACCGACCTACTTAGACGTTTATACCGACAACTCGGCAATAACTTTGACCCACAGAAGTCTGTTGGTGTCATCGTGCCTTACCGCAACCAGATTGCAATGATTAGAAAGGAGATCGAGAAACTCGGTATTCCCGAATTGGAAGAAATAAGTATTGACACTGTAGAACGCTATCAAGGTAGCCAGCGTGACATCATTCTTTATTCTTTCACCATCCAAAGTCGCTATCAACTTGATTTCCTCACCGCCAACACATTCTACGAAGATGGTCAACCCATCGACCGTAAACTGAATGTTGCCATTACAAGAGCCCGCAAACAGCTGATTCTTACAGGTAATGAGCCGACATTAAGACAAAACCAAATCTTCGCAGAACTCATTGATTATATCAAAGAGAAGGGTGGATATTATACCATTGAAAGGTAAAATGGGAAAGAAACTTTGATAGGAAGAGGATATGAAAGGTAAGGAATGAAAATATAGAAGCATAGAAGATTAAAGGAATATACTTAGCATCGAGAGATAACAAGTCACTTTCTCCACGTCGTACGATGTGTAAGCACCATTGGTGCTAAGCCTCCGCACCATTGGTGCTGGGCATGAACACCAATGGTGTTGATGCCTAATCACCACTTTACAGACAATCCTCATATCTGCAATCTATCGTTAGAAAGGACTTCCACAACTGACTATAACCATAACATCCACGACAATCAGCCTTCTTTATAATGAAATACAGCAGTTCTTCTATACCTTAAAAGTATTCAAAATTATGAATTTTGAATTATGAATTCTGAATTAAAACCAATCATTATTCTGATTTTTGGATTATAAACTGTGCCTTAAAAGTAATCATAATTATGAATTCTGAATTCTGAATTCTGAATTAAAACCAATCATAATTCTGATTTTTGGATTATAAACTGTGCCTTAAAAGTAATCATAATTATGAATTCTGAATTCTGAATTCTGAATTAAAACCAATCATAATTATGAATTAACCCCTCTCCTCCTGCTGTTATTCGGCTGATTTTCCGTAACTTTGCAGACAGATAAAAAGAAACAAAAGATGAAGATAGAAGAGCAAATTACCGTTGCTGCACTTGCAGCTGTAAAGGAATTGTATGGAACAGAAGTTCCTGAAAAGATGATTCAGCTGCAGAAGACACGCAGCGACTTTGAGGGTAACCTCACACTCGTCACCTTCCCATTGCTGAAGACTTCACACAAGAAGCCTGAAGATACGGCACAGGATTTAGGTGAATACCTAAAGAAGAACTGTAAGGCTGTAGCCGACTTCAATGTCGTAAAGGGCTTCCTCAACCTCGTTATTGCACAGGCAGCATGGACAGGTCTGTTGAATGATATCAACGCTGACGAGAAGTTTGGCGAGAAGCGTGTAACAGACGAGAGTCCATTGGTGATGATTGAATACTCTTCACCTAACACAAATAAGCCACTTCACCTTGGTCACGTACGTAACAACCTCCTCGGTTGGTCGTTAGCACAGATTATGGAGGCTAACGGTAACAAGGTGGTAAAGACAAATATCGTTAATGACCGTGGTATCCACATCTGTAAGTCTATGTTGGCTTGGCTGAAGTGGGGCAATGGTATCACACCAGAGCAGGCTGGCAAGAAGGGCGACCACTTGATTGGTGATTTCTACGTACTCTTCGACAAGCACTACAAAGAGGAGTGCAAGCAACTGCAGGAGCAGTATGAGAAAGAGGGTATGACAGCCGATGAGGCAAAGGAAAAGGCTGAACATGAGGCTCCGTTGATTAAGGAGGCACACGATATGCTCGTGAAGTGGGAAGCTAACGACCCAGAGATTCGCGGTTTGTGGGAAATGATGAACAACTGGGTATATGCTGGTTTCGACGAGACTTACAAAGCGTTGGGCGTTGGATTCGATAAGATTTACTACGAGTCAAACACTTATCTTGTTGGTAAGAAGAAGGTGGAAGAAGGTCTTGCAAAGGGTCTTTTTATCCGCAAGGAAGACAACTCTGTATGGGCTGACCTCACAAATGAGGGCTTAGATCAGAAACTCTTGTTGCGCAAGGACGGCACATCGGTTTATATGACACAAGATATTGGTACGGCAGAGATGCGTTTCAACGACTTCCCTATCGACAAGATGATTTATGTCGTTGGTAACGAGCAGAATTACCACTTCCAAGTTCTCTCTATCCTCTTGGACCGTTTAGGCTTCAAGTGGGGTAAAGACCTCGTACACTTCTCATACGGTATGGTTGAATTGCCAAACGGTAAGATGAAGAGTCGTGAGGGAACAGTTGTCGATGCAGACGACCTTGTTGCTTCAATGATTGAGAACGCAAAGAGTCTTAGCGAGGATAAGGTGAACAAGTTGGAAGGTATCACAGAGGAAGAGAAGAACGAGATTGCACGTATCGTGGGTATGGGTGCGTTGAAGTACTTCATCCTTAAAGTCGATGCACGCAAGAATATGCTCTTTAACCCAGAGGAGTCTATCGACTTTAATGGTAATACAGGACCATTCATCCAGTACACTTACGCACGTATCCGCAGTATCCTTCGTAAGGCTGAGGCACAGAACATCACCTTACCAGCATCACTTAACGACGATGCTCCGCTCAATGACAAGGAGATTGCACTCATCCAGAAGCTCAATGACTTCGGTGCTGCAGTTGCACAGGCTGGTATCGACTATAGTCCAAGTGGTATTGCAAACTACTGTTATGAGCTGACTAAGGAGTTCAACCAGTTCTATCATGACTACAGCATCCTCAACGCTGATACCGAAGCAGAGAAGATTACCCGCCTTGTGATTGCCAAGAACGTGGCTAAGGTCATCAAGAACGGTATGGCATTGCTCGGTATTGAGGTGCCAGAGAGGATGTAAAGCCCCACCCCGACCCTCCCCGAAAGGGGAGGGAGGCAAATAGGATAAGAAAGGTCATAGTAACCCTTTTTGAAGAAAGGGGAGGGAAACTAATTGGACAAGGGGGATAAAAGAAAGACGTGCTTAGACTATGTATATCTACGAAACAGCTGATGAGATAGAGTATGAACTGCTGAAAGCGAATGCTATCAAGAACAGACAGTACGCTACACAAGCAGAAAATCTACTTTGGTTATACCTAAAAGGAAAACAAAGTGGTTACAAGTTTCGTAGACAACATATCATCAAACAATACATTGCCGACTTCATCAACCTTAAGTATAAACTTATTGTTGAAATTGATGGTAAGTATCATTTTTATGATGAACAGATTATAAAGGATGAGGAACGGACTCGTGACCTTGAGCAATGGGGTTATACTGTCATCCGATTCACTAATGAAGAAGTCTTCAACCATCGGGAAGAAGTTATCAAGAAGATTAAAGAAACCATAATGGCAATAGACGCACATAACACGAATCAAGCTGGTGGTGCTCAGCTAAATACGCAAACGAATTCTCAAACAAACACTCAGTCAGCTATCCAACCACAGCAGACTGGGGCTTCCCCCCTTTCGGGGGGATTGAGGGGGGCTGGCGCTTGGGCTGTTGACGCTGCTTGTTCTGGCAATCCGGGACCAATGGAGTATCAATGTGTTGATCTACAAACTGGTGCAAGAGTCTTCCATTTTGGTCCAGTTATGGGAACAAACAACATTGGTGAGTTCCTCGCTATTGTTCATGCTTTGGCACTGATGGAGAAGCAAGGTATCAAGGATAAGGTTATTTATAGCGACTCTTATAATGCTATCTTATGGGTGAATAAAAAACGTTGTAAGACCACACTTGTCCGCAATGCAGATACCGAACAACTTCATCAAGTCATTGCTCGCGCGGAACATTGGCTGCAAACGCATAAGGTAACGACACCTATTATAAAGTGGGAAACTAAGCAGTGGGGTGAGATTCCTGCCGACTTTGGAAGGAAGTAAAGCCCCACCCCGACCCTCCCCGAAAGGGGAGGGAGACAAATAGAGAATGGGTAGGATAAAGAGATTATCTTTATCATGATAGTTTTCTACTACTATCTAATATAAACCCTCTTTATGATTACGACGAGGAAGGTCTAAGGAAAATAATAAAAAACTCCAGTAAGTTTTCACTTACTGGAGTTTTTTCTATTGTTCTTCTCAAAACTACTTTCCAAACCATAGGCAAATTTGCCTCCCTCCCCCTTCGGGGAGGGTCGGGGTGGGGCTTTCTTATCCGTAGATAATATTACCGTTCTCGTCCTTATACTCATCAAGACCCTTCTCGTATGTAGCCATAGCGCGAAGACTCATACCTACATTTGAGAAACCACCATCGTGGTAGAGGTTCTGCATTGTCACCTTACGGGTGAGGTCAGAGAACATAACAATACAATAGTCAGCACACTCATCAGCACTTGCGTTGCCCAATGGAGACATACGATCAGCGAAGTCGAAGAGTTTATCCATTCCCTTCACACCTGAACCAGCAGTTGTCATTGTAGGTGACTGAGAAATTGTATTGATACGTACATGCTTCTCACGACCGTAAATATAACCGAAGCTACGACCGATACTCTCCAACAAGGCCTTAGCATCAGCCATATCATTGTAACCGTAGAAGGTACGCTGAGCAGCTACGTAAGAGAGTGCAAGGATTGAACCATAGTCGTTGATAGCATCAAGTTTCTTAGCACTCTGAATCATCTTGTGAAATGAAACAGCTGAGATATCAAGTGTTGTATCAAGCATCTTATAGTCCAAGTCATCGTATGTACGGTGCTTACGCACGTTTGGTGACATACCGATAGAGTGCAGAACGAAGTCGATCTTACCACCCAAAACCTCCATTGAGCGCTTGAATACGTTCTCCAAGTCCTCAACGTTTGTTGCATCAGCAGGAATAACCTCGCAGTTTAACTTCTCAGACAGTGCATTTACTGTACCCATTCTTACTGCGATAGGAGTATTTGACAAAGTAATCATTGCACCTTCCTCAACTGCTCTTTCAGCAACTTTCCATGCGATTGACATCTCGTTGAGGGCTCCAAAAATAATACCTCTTTTACCTTTTAATAAGTTGTAACTCATAATGTTCGTTATTCAAATTTGGTGTAAAGGTAAGCAAAAAAGGTTGATTTGCCAAGAAAATACACATAATTTACACCTAAATGCTATCCACAAGTGACAATTTGCACCTTTTTACATTCCCTCGCAAGCATAATTAACCCAATCACTTCAGCCCTACCCCAAACTATCTAAAGCCTATTTTCAACTCCATGAAACCATCTTTTAAAAAATAAAGGAAGCCACTTCAGAAAGGAATTAAAGACCTTTAATCATAGAAAGAACTATCAATAATCAAAAGACAATTCCCTTTTTTCATCATCAGGATTATCCTTTCTCAAATTATTTTCATGAAAATAATTATTTTTCTTCATGAACATAAATATTTCTTTTCATGAAAATAATTTCTTCTTGTCGTGAAAATAATTCCGAAAGGATAATTATCTGTAGTTGCACAGCAATACTTTCTTTTTTATTCAAGGCGTAAAATCTATTTTATTTTACACCCATAAGCCTATGCAGCGACGTAACCTTTCATCTCTATTTGTCCTACTTGCCCCTTCTAACAAGGCTACGAACCGCATATACAAGGAACATTCCAGTAGAGCCAACTAATGCCAAAGCCATATCCTTCTGCGCATCCCACATATCACCTTGCTGACCATTATAATAGTCAGCCTCCTCTGCCGTCATGACTATCGTCAGTAACCATTCAAATAGCTCATAAATTAAACTACCCGTTTGAATCATCATCCATGCCATCACAACAGCAACAAACGACTGTTGTTTTACCCATTTCCTACAAAGATAGACGAAGTAAGGGAACATCAATGCACCAAAAGAGAAATGTACTAACCGATCATAATGATTACGTGGATCATGGAAGAAACCTTTATCAACCAAACCTAACGATACGGCCCACTCTTTATAGGGTACATAAGAATAAATGTAACGTGCTCCAATAACATGAAGAAGTGTGAAAGCAACGATACCAATAAATGCCGACATTGGTAGCTTCTTTCTAAACACATCCACCGTCAGCGGTATCAGCAATAGCACGGTACCGATATGCTGCAGTGTCTGCTCATTCGGATAGATTGGATGAATACAAGTAATGACCGTCACAATCACTACCAACA
>CAUTPS010000010.1:0-51169 GCA_963540415.1 uncultured Prevotella sp. | reverse complement strand
GTCCACAGAGTGACGCACTGATATCGCCATTGTCTGCTACTGTGAAGGAAATTAGATTGTAAGCACCCGTATCTGTACCTGTACCACTCTTCTCATCAAGATTAAAGGCATTACCGATGTTATAGCTTACATTACTACCTTGGAAGGTCATCACCTTCTGACCACCCTGCATCAAGAAAGCATTAGCAGAAGCCACGTAGGTCAATGGGAATACATAGTCTGAACCATAAGCACTATGAACGTTGAGGTAGAACTTACGGTTCGCACCAGAACCAACGTATCTTAGTCGTGCTGTACGCGTATTCTCAAAGAAACCTGTCTTTCCATCCTTTGATACATATGAGGTCATCGTGAGCTCATAAGTACCCATGAGTGCAGAAAGGTCAAACTGCATAATCTGAACCTGTGCCTCTTTTATACCATTTGAAATCTTAAGTTTTGCACCACGTGCATTCGTTGCAATTGGGTTAGCATCGACCTTAATAGTGAGCTTATCGCCATCCTTAGAGAGGTGAACCCATGATGCATCACAAGTGATATCGAGTTTGTTAAGATATGGAATGGTCTTAGTAATAGTCTTTTCACCATTAGAAGCGTTGATAGCACCAATCATATTCGCAATGAGATTTACATCAACGTTTGAAGCAGTAGACTCTACGCCGGTTCCAGTAAACTTAGCAGTAGCCTTATCAAGAGTTAAGTCGTACAACTGTACGCCATTCAACGTAATAGGCTCATACAAACGGATACCCTTATCAGTAAAGGCATAAGCAGACTCAGCAACAATCTTATCACCATCATAGATAGCTAACTGACGATTGTTCTTATCTGTAATAACGAGTGTATAAGGCTTTCCACCAATGTTAAGAGCTACATCAGAAAATACAAAGAGGTTGGTGAGTTCGGTCACCTTCTCAATATATTCTGAAGCTTCTCCTGAGAGTTTACGGAGATACATAGTATTCAACGAACGCTTGCCGTGAATCTTGATGCGGTCAGCACCAATACTATCGATAACGAACTCGAAGTCGCCTTCCTTACCGAGATACTCACCATTCTTTGGAGTAGCATAAATGTGAAGGAAGGTGTTGTACGTATCAAACGACAAAACGGGTCCGTCGTCTTCCTTCATCTTATACAATGACTTTACTTCGCCATCATCAGGATTGTTCTCGTAGCGTACAATCGCATTGTCACGGGTGAACTTGATAGTATAAGCCACGCCACCATAAGCCTGGTTTCTCTGTGGATAATAGTCTAAAGCCCAGCCATATTGCGATGCCACCAACGTCTCCTGTGCCTTCTTAAGAAATTCGTCCATACGCTCAGAGTAAGGCTTTCCAAAGACATTCTCTTCTTCTGTCTGGCATGACTGAAGGAAGAGTGCTGGCAAGGCAAGTAGGAGATATATCAATAATTTATTTGCTTTCATATAATGATCCTTTCTTAATAATTAAGATTTGTCAGATTGTAACTGCCACTAACAACGTTGTTCTCGCGCTCGATAACAGCATCACGCACCTTATCAAGGTCGACATTAAAGGTCTCTTTATAGTAACGTTTAGCAATCTCGAGCTTCTTCTCAATAGCTGTTACACCTGGCTGATCCGCTGCAGCTGCACCATTCGCATCCACGACGGTTGCTTTCTTGAGGATAGCGTTCCACTGTGTATCGGTAGAGATAATGTAAGTACTTACCACCTCAGCAAAGTCCTCACGCTCTTCCTTCTGTGAGTATGCAGAAACGAAACCACGCTGCTCAAAGCCTTCTCCATACGTATCAGAACTCCAAGAGTCATTAACATAATCATTTGGGGTCACCTTACCGAACTCACGTGGGTAGTCCTTAGTCTGGTTAACAATGTGAACAAACTCGTGATGAATCGTCTTAAGATAGTATTCATCCAAGTAGGTTCGGTTGTTCTTGAATCTATCAAGATGATTAACACCCAAGAGACGAATCTTCTTTCCACCCTCAGCGGTACCGAGTTTTATACTACCATTGTTTCCATACTCGAACTCACCCAAGAAGCTGAAGAGCTTTGGGAAGAAGCGACGTGTGAAATCAATACCTGCTGCTTCGGTATAAGCCTCAACACAAGTGTACTTCACAATATGCGCTAACTCCACTGACTGAGCTGAATCGGCTGGTACATCATAGTAAGACATATCCGACTCATTGTCCTCATAACGCCATTGGATTTGAATGTTATAAGGTACTACGAAGTTCTTATACAGCCACTTGTCGAAAACAGTGTCTGCTGCCTTAGAAGGCTTAATAACGCTCTCGCTTGACAAATTATCGTCCGAACAAGCTGTGAAACCTGCTGCAACTGCCGCCAATAGCGATAAAGCTAATATGTTTTTCTTCATTTCTTAATCTTTTAATTAGCTATTAAAAAGAGTGTGCACTTACTGGGGCAGAATACTGATTGACCGCTGAAAGTACTGGCAATTTGTACTGAGAAAGGTCAACGAGCTTCGCACCTGCTACAAGAGCCTTGGTAGGATTGCCGGCAACACCAGCCTCACGAATACTCTGTGGAATCTGTACCACCTGACGAGGGTCGTCCTTCTCCAACCAATCAAGGTTCTTTGAAGGTCTACCATTAGCACCAATCAGACGACGTGGAATCTCGATGTTATAACGTCTGATGTCCATCCAACGCATTCCCTGGTGTACAGTTTCGATACGACGGAAGTTCAGCAAGCACTGCAAGAGTGACTCCTGCACTGAGCCTTCAACGTCAATTGTGAAGCGAGGGCTGATGTGCTTCTTAAAACTTGATACCATCTTAGCGGCATCAGCGTATGCATATGGAACTGTCTTGAAGTAAGTTTGTACACTTGTTGGGGTAAGGGTCACATTGGTATTGAAGAAGTTCTTCATCCAAATAGTCATATCTGCACAAGCAGCATCATTCTGACCAAGCATGATTTCAGCCTCTGCACGATTGAGTAAAGCCTCATCCATCGTGAAATTAACATTCAATGTGCGGAGATAACCAGAGCCTGTTGTGGTATTACGAATCTCAAACTCACGTGGAAGTTTCATCAATAAAGCGAAGTTACTCTCACCTGAATTAACAGTAAATGGCTTCCAAATGAGGTTTGACGATGTACCCCAAATGTTATTACTCAGGAACAATTCTGTCTCTGCCAAATAGTTAGTGAGTGTATAACGCTTACTGACTAACCATGGTGCAAGAGCCATACCTGCACTGCTGATACTGGTTTGGACAAGGAGATTACAATCTGCAGAAGCACTACAATAAGCCTCAGCAATCTTTACAGCCTGCTCTGACTTACTCAGTGGCATAGCCTGTAATGCTCTATAGTCACGCAAAGAAGCAGCAGGATTACTACCTAAGAGCTTATCAGCATATTCCTTTGCCTTCTCCCACTTCTCATAATAGAGGTAGAAACGAGTTGCAAAGGCGTAAGCAGCCTGCTTATTGAAGTGGTACTTTGGTACCTCATATGTATCGTTAAGCAATGGGATACCAGCCTCAATATCTTCAGCTATCTTTGCATAGACATCAGCTACAGTACCACGATTACTCTGTTCTGCAGCTGCAGAGAAGTCTGCAATACCTGTTGCATAATAGAGTCCAGCATCCTTTGTACTGGTCTTACCATTATAAGGACGGCAGAATTCGTTAGCAAGGATAAAGTGGTCATAGGCACGAATGAGCAAAGCCTCACCCTTTGAATTACGAAGTATATCGTTCTTTGGACCGCCCTGATCCTCAATAGCTGCCAAAGCTTCATTAGCCTTATAGATACCTTCATAATAAAGCATCCACACCTGCTCAGGAGAATCATTACCACCTTCTGTCTGCTCTTGCCAAAAGAAGTACTGATCACCACCACGATTACCCTGGCTATTCTGTGCTCCCATGTAATCGGTATTATCAGACATCCACTCGTTGAAGAGCGTCGGTGTACGGTCAGGATAGGCTGTCACAAGCAGACCCGCAATCTTCTTTGGTGTGTCCAAAGTCGTACGGTTGTCTGGCAACGTATCCAATTGGTCAGCACAAGATGCAAGTATCGCTACAGATGCAAGCATCAAGCTGCCCTTATATATGATATTCTTAATTTTCATATTCGTTCTATATTAAATTACTTCTGGTTCTGATTCAGCATCTCTTTATTGTCTAATGGCTGTATCATTTTACAACCATTTGCCTTGTTTGGAACTCCAATGCTACTATCAACATTCGGATATTCTCAGCTGAACCTAACACCTCAGTTAAAATATTAAAGACCTAATCTCAATGTCATGGTGAACTGCTTTGGAACTGGTGCAGCCACACCACCCGTATTGAAGAACTCTGGATCCTGACCGTTCAGCTTCTTATCTGAATAGAAGAGGAAGAGGTTAGTTGCCTGAAGCTTCAAAGCTAAACTGCTAACACCAATAGTTCTAATCATTGCTGCAGGGAAAGTGTAACCCAATGAGATTTCCTTCATACGAATGAAGTCACCCTTTGCGATACGAACATCAGAATAGTTATAAGCATTGTAAGCTACATCCAACTGTGAATTGTTACGATTCTGACGACGTGAAGCAATTACAGGGATGTTAGTCAGAGCCTCATCACCACTGTATGTCCAACGATTGCGGAACTCCTTAGGCAAAGCGTCCATATCGTCATAGCGGTTGCTGAAGATATGGTTCAAGCGAACCTTATTACCAAAGCTGTAAGTTACGAATACGTTGAGGTCCCAGTTCTTATAACGGAAGACGTTACCGAATGAACCCGTTGTTGTTGGATCGGCAGGACCTTCGAACTTCAGATACTTAATCTTCTCCTGATCACGCTCCTGGAGGTTGATGTCAGAAATCGTCCTTTTGCCATCTTCATTCATAAAGGTTGGCAGACCCTCACTATTAAGACCAGCAAATGGAATGCTGAAGATAGAGTTTACAGGATAGCCTACAAGACTATAACCCGTTCCCTGTACGAGGTCGATAACACGTGCATGGGTGAAGAGACTTGTAATCTCATTGTGTGTCCATGAGAAGATAAAGTTAGTTTCCCAACTGAAGTCCTTTGTCTTGATGTTATGTGTATTCAATGAAAGTTCCATACCATTAGACTTCATTGAAGCAACGTTAGCAAGATTATAAGAACCCAACTGTGGATGGTTCACGTAACCAATAAGGTCACTATTGCGACGCCAGTAGAAGTCAGTTGTAAGATTGATACGGTTGTCAAGGAAACCAAAGTCAAAACCAAGGTTGAACTCACGCTTCTTCTCGTAAGTAAGGTTCTTATTACCAAACTGCTCATCGTATCCAGTCTCCTGAATAGAAGTAAATGGACGCCAAGGCACTATTGCTGTAAAGATTGGCAATGAGTTAGTTACAGGAGGACGGTCACCAGTAAGTGAGTAGCTCAAGCGGAATGTAGCATGTGTCAACGCCTGCTTAAACACCTTATTAAACCATTCTTCCTCATGTGCGTTCCATGCACCAGAAACGTTATAGGTTGGCAACCAACGAGCTGATGTAGCCTTACCCAAATAGTTAGTACCCTCATAACGGAAAGTACCAGTCATCTGATAGCGACCCTTATAAGAATAGGTACCTGTACCGAAGTAAGCAAGACTGCGGATGTGTGTGTTTGATAAAGAATAGTAGTCTGTACCTTGCTCTTGGAACATCTTGAAAGCACGATAGTTCAGCTTGGCAATCTCACCAGCATCAAACATCATACCCCACTCACGGTCGAAAGTAGCTTTACGGTCAACGCTATTACTCTCAACACCGGCATAGAGATTCACAATGTGTGTATCATTGAATACATCGTTGTAAGCAGCAGAAAGACGGGTATCCCAACCAAAGAAGTGGTTACCTGTTCTGTCAAGAATACCGCCTTCAGGAAGGATTGATTCTGGAAGAGCAAACGGATTGTCTGGATCAGTATAAAGGTATGGGTTAGCATCACGAATAGTTGTTGTACCCATTGCACGATAAGCCAAAGCCTGATTAGAGTTTTCACGAACGACATGTTCCATCGTTGAAGCAGCACTCTTAACAGCTACCAAAGCAGTAAGCTTCAACTTTGTTATTGGCTTATAGTCGATACTTGTCTGTATACGGAAGTCGTGTACATTCAAGTCCATGTAGTTATTGTTCAACTCATTGAAGATATTGAACGGAGCATAGTTACGTGTATATGACTCGGTTGGGTCGAGTGTACGTGAAGTGTTCAAAGAATAAGAGTAAGGGTTGATATCGAAAGCACGACTAACAGCACCAGTTGAAGGGTCAATCGTACGGCTCAACGAACCTGGAGCTCTCTGCTTACGATAAGAAGCATTAGCGATAAGGTTCAAACCGATCTTCTTATTAATATTGTAAGTCGTATTGATGTTACCAGTGTAACGCTGAACACGACTTGACTTATACCATCCTGGATCATACATCGCAGAGAGAGAAGCATAGTACTGACCTTTGTCTGTACCACCAGAAGCACTCACAGAGTGGTTGTGCATGATTGAACTTGAGAAAAGCTGGTCGAACCAGTCAGTATTGCGATACTCAGCAGCACGCAGATAAGCGTCACGTGCATCCTGTGTATTCTCAAGACCGAACTGTCCCTTAGTAGCGTCATACTCAGAGATGAGCTGATACATACGACCATAAACACCACTTGTAGAGGCGTTAGCAATCTCGGCATAATTCAAATAGCCCTTCTTCTCCAACTCACGATAAACCTCCATCTGGTCTTGTGAGTTCATGATATTAAAGTTCTTATAGCTTGGCTTCAAACGGAGGGTGTACTCACCAGTATAGCTCAAATGGCTCTGACCAGCCTTACCCTTCTTTGTAGTTACAACAATCACACCTGCCATAGCACGAGCACCATAGATAGATGTAGCAGAACCGTCCTTCAGAATCTGGAAACTTTCAATGTCATCAGCATTCAATCCTGCAATAGCAGAAGAAATCAAAGTCTTTGCATCACCTGATGACAACGAACTTGCATCAACATTGGCAATGTCTTCCATGATGACACCATCCACAACCCACAAAGGTTTTGATGAACCGAAGATTGACGTGTTACCACGAACACGAATCTTAGGAGCTGTACCGAACGTACCTGATACGTTCTGAACGCTCACACCGGCAGCACGACCTTCGAGTGAACGGCTCACGTCCGCCATACCATCGAGCTTAGCTTTTGAAGCATCAATCTTGGTAGCAGCACCAGAGAAGAGGCGTTTGTCTTGCTGGGTCATACCCGTTACGACGACCTCAGTAAGCTGATGATTGTCATTAGAGAGGACAACCTTCATGCCATCTTTTGCTGTTACGGTCTGAGTGACCATACCAATGTAACTGACTACGAGTTTCTTTCCTGCAGGAACGTCGATAGTGAAGTGACCATCAATATCGGTAACTGTACCCGTCGTAGTACCTTGTACCATGACAGATGCTCCGATAACGGCTTCTCCATCGTCCTGAGAAACTACGGTTCCGTTAATCTTTGCCTGACCAAACGCTGTTCCTAATGACAGGATAAGACCAAACAAAAAGAGAGTAATTCTTTTCTCCATAGATCTCTTTTGATTATTAAAATATTATTGTGTAACTGTTTCGCTAAACTTTACGATTTTGTTCCTTTCTGAAACATTTTATTAGAGATGAGTCTTAAACCTAAATATATTGCTGCTTTTTCACAATATAAAAAGATTATTACTTTCATGGATTGCAAATTTAAATATTATTTATATAAGTTGCAAGCATTTTTCGAGTAAAATTACATTTTCTTTTAAAATTTAATTGAATACTTACTGATTTCAACAAAAGAGTACATAAAACACTTATAATTATAAATAAAAGAGTGTTTAGTAGACAAGTAAACAGGTTTTACTTGACAAGTTGACAAGTGAACATCTGAACAAGGTATTAGTTATAAAAGAAAAATAGGATTTTGTTTACATGTTGATAAGTTTTGTTTACATGTAAATGGGCGTGTAAATGAACAAAATTGCTGATTTAAAGGAAGACAAGAGATTAGGGGAGACAGAATAAAGATAAGGTAAAAAAGACAAGGTAACAAAGTATACAAAGACCAAATAACAAAATAATCTGGAACAAAGTAATAGCATCATGAGTGGTTTTTCAGATATTTGGAGTGATAAGTGTGTAGCCTAAATTTAGAACTTTGAAGAAATATCACACAGAGAAAAGGAGAGAACGGAGGATTATTAAAACAAAAAATAGTAGCCACGGAGGCACCATCGGTGCACAGAGCAACGTAGCTTGTCTGCAAACTTTTTTAGCAACTTTATGCTCAAAGCTTTTATCCCAAAAGTTATCTAAAATCTGTATGCTACACCGCCGTCGCTCTTTGTGCCGTCGGCACCTCCGTGACATTGCATTAACCTCCGTCTCCTCCGTAACTCTGTGTGCCTTATTATATAAGACTTTTAGTTTATCACTCCATATTTCAAAAGAACCTAATGAGCTACCGCTTAATCCCTACTCCCCTATCACAGACAACATAGAATGACAATAAAATGTAAAGAAAAATCTAATATTCGAATTGAGAAGGGCATAAATTAGCTTGCAATTAACGCCCAATTGACTTGTAAAAGATGCCCTTTTGAAGCCTTACTAACGCCCTTTTGAAGTCTTACTAAGCACCTTTTGAAAGGCAGTTTTGCAATAGTCTGATATAACGGGAGTTACAAAGAATATTTAAAAAGAGGTTTTAAAGCCATTTGGCGCTAACAAACAACGAAATAATGTAAAGTAAATTCAGAGCATTAAGAAGAAACTTTAATGTAAGAAAATAGATAGCTAAGGACTTTGTATTTAGAGTGAAAACATTCCCTCACACATTTAACCCAAATTGGTAATTAGACCATAATGTTTCAGGAATTCTTGTTTTTGTGTTATTTCCTAACCTCTTTTATTTTCTTGTCGGCATCTTGTCTGCCTTTGTAACTTGACGTAGCCCGCTACGCCTGCGTCCCAAAGACAGCCAATCTGCTCGATAATAAAACAAAATATGTTTAGGCTTTAATGACCGATTTGGGTTTAAGAGAATAAAAATAGGGTGCATCAGAAATCTGGTACACCCTAATTATTTTTCGTTTTTATCTTATTCTTTCCTAAATCTGGCAGAAGAAGAGTACAATTACCTGCGCTAAGAAGATTCGAAGGAACATACTGAGCGGATAAACTGTTGAGTAACCTACAGCTGGAGCCTCACCTGCACAGATAGAGTTTGCATAAGCCAAGGCTGGTGGGTCGGTATAGGTTCCGGCAATCATACCCATAATTGTGAAGTAATTGAACTTATACTTCAAACGAGCAATAGTGCCGACAATAAGGATTGGAACAGTCGTTATGATAAAACCTGTGTACACATACTTCAATCCGTCACCCTGAACTACGGTGTCCCAGAAGGTTGCTCCTGCCTTGATACCTACAGAAGCCAAGAAGAGTGCCAAACCAATCTCACGGAGCATCATATTCGCTGACGTTGTAGTATAGGTCACAAGTCCCATTCGATAACCAAAACGACCAATAAGAATAGCGATAACCAACGGACCACCTGCAAGACCGAGTTTCATTGGTACAGGCATGTGAGGAATCGCAATTGGCAACGTACCAACAATGATACCAACGATGATACCAACGAAGATGGTTGCAATATTTGGTGCGTTAAGACGCTTTTCAGAGTTACCCATCATAGAAGCAACGCGGTTAACGTTCTCTTCTGGACCAACAACCATGATACGGTCACCCACAATAAAACGGTGATTGCGACCAGCAAAGAGGTCCATACCCTGTCGGCTGATACGTGTTACGTTCACGCCATATACTGAACGGAAATGTATATCGCCCAATGTCTTACCGTTAATCTTGCTATTGGTGATAACAATACGACGGCTAACCAACTGTTGTGGCTGGTCTTCCTCGTGCCAGTCTACTTCAATCTCTGGACCAATGAAAGCACGGATAGCAGCTGCGTCACCCTCTGCACTGACAACGAGAATCTCATCGCCTAACTCAAAAACATTATCTAAGGTAGGAACAGACAATACCCCTTCGTGCATAAGACGTGTACAAACGAAGTCACGATTAAGGAATTCTGATATTTCTTCGAGCTTACGACCCGCAATATAGGCATTCTGTACCTTCAAATACATTGTGTAAGGCTTTGCATGAGGATTCTCAGCTTCTTCCTCATTCAGCTTTTCATTCTCCTCTTGAAGGTTTACCTTACAGATATAACGGATAGCAATCGTTGCACCAATGATACCAACCACACCCAAAGGATAAGCACAAGCGTAACCAGAAGCGATGTCGAAGTCCATGCCATTCTTGAAGACACTGTGGAGTGCTTCATTCGCAGCACCAAGACCAGGAGTGTTCGTCACAGCACCATAGAGCGTGCCGACCATCATAGGAAGATTTTTCTTGTCCTGCGTGTCAAAGAAAATGTAGTAACAAGCAAACATCACAAGGACGTTGAGCAGGATTGCCACCGTCGAAAGGATGTTCAACTTCAGACCACCTTTACCGAAACTTTCAAAGAATCCCGGTCCGACTTGCAAACCAATCATAAAGACAAAAAGAATCAATCCAAAGTCTTGTACAAAGTTTAATACGGGGATAGGGGCTGTAAATTTAATGTGACCAGCAAGAATGCCCACAAACAACACAAAGGTAACGCCAAGCGAAATACCACCAATTTTAATTTTGCCAAGGTAGATACCCAAAGCAATGACAATAGAATACAATAGCATAATATGGGCTACCGTATCCTGTTTCTCTGCCGAAAAAATATCAATTAACCAGTCCATAAGTATTATTTAGTGTGTGCAAAGATAAGGATTAAAAGGCATATAATCTAATCTTTTATGACGAATTTTAACCATGTGTCTGTTTTTGTATACGTTACTTTCTTATTTACCTATGTAAAAACTGTTCGTAAGATGTTATTGAACCATCGGGAATCTGAAATAATGAGACATTCTTTTCTATGTAGACAAATAAAAATGAAAGGTATTGCAGTATAATAACTTATTAGAGATTAAGACAGCCAAAGAAGTTATTGTCTACTTTCATCTTCATGCTAAGGACCTCTAAATCTATTTTAAAGACATTCTGTACATGTCCTATCCTATTCACTTTAATGATTATAAAGCCCCTCTCCTACCCTCATCAGCTAACGTGCCGATGCTTAGCACACATCGTGCTGATGGTGAGCACCAATGGTGTTAGGTGCTAAAAGATTGCGATAAGGCTACATAAATAAAAGAATCCCCTTGTTTGTTGCCGAATAAGTATTCTACAACAAACAAGGGGATTGACTATTTATAAACTACTAATTTACTTTACGCTAATCTTTGCTGCCTTGTTTCCTACACGTACGATGTAGGTTCCACGAGCAAGAGAGATGCGTGTGCTATCGTCAGCAACCTTACCTTGGTAAACGAGTTTACCATCGATTGAGTAGATAGCAACTGTGCTATTCTGTGCGCCAAGAACGCTGATTGCACCATCGAAGAACTGAATCTTTACATCCTTATCTGCTGTAACAGCATCAATGCCTGTTGGGTCAGGTGTAAATGTGATGTAATTTGTGTAGATAAGAGCATTAGGGAAGTTATCGTTCGACATCACACAAACAAGGTTCGTGATAGGCTGAGTGAGCTTCAATGTAGTTACACCATTTTCAACAGTGTACTCATCATTGACCTCTAACTTCTCACCTTGTAACTCGCCATCAATGTACTTCACATTACCAACAAACCAGTGGTAGGTTGTCATCTCACCGCCTACGACAGCCTCTGAGCTGAGGTCAACCTTACCATCGACGCACTTAACGTCGATTGGTGCCTGAAGGTTGTAAGAGTATCTATCAAATCGTTTGCCGTTGTTGCTTGGCAATGGCATTGTTGAGAACTTCAGACGGTTGCCAACGACGTTGAGAACTCTAAGGTTGGTATTCTTTGATACGTCAACCTTTGTCAGCTTATTAGCATTCAACCACAACTGCTCCAGCATAGGAAGCTTGTCAAGTGACACGTTTTCAAGGTCGTTATCGCTCAAGTCAAGGTTCCAAAGCTTAGGGTTATCAAGCTTGATTTCCTTCATCTTGTTGCTTGAGAGGTAAGCAATACCAAGGTTTGGTGCCTTTGATAAGTCGAAGTTCTTAATCTTATTACCCGTTAAGGAGATAAAATTAAGTTTTGGGAAAGCTGACAAATCAATATCAGTCAACTCATTTGCTTCAAGGTTCAAATCAGTAAGATTTGGTGCTGCTGGGAGCTTAACAGATGTCAGTCCTGCATGAGTTACAGCAATGAGCTTTGCTTCCTTCAAACCAGTGAGGTCTACATCAGTCATATTAACGTTTGCAACACTGAAGACTTTCACCTTATCATCAGCCTCAGCAACGAGTACGCGTACCTTTGTATTCGGCTTTGACTTAGCTTGGAAAATCTTGTAAGTCTCTCCAAGTGTATACTGTGTGACATTACCATTGCCGCCCCACTCGAAGTAAACAGACTTACCAGGAACATAGCTTGCGAGAGACAATACTACGCTATCGGTCTGATTGACTGTGGTAAATGATGCCAACTCATATTTAGGGAAGGCGATAGGATGAACATAAGTTGTCTTGAAAACGTTCTGTCCTTCGAAATCAGGGTAGGCAGCATGCGTCATCTCACAATAGATAGAGTCGAGCGCAAGGTTGGTGAACTTAGCTGAACCATTGGTAATAGTATAGTCTGTTCCCAACTGTAACGGTGTACCATCTTTCTTCTTCCATACAAAGTTAGTTGTTGACCCATCCTTTGTTATATACTGCTCAGAGAGGTCGATACCTGGTGAAGAGGTTGAAATCTGCAGTACATGCTGCGGTGCATAGATAAAATTGCCACGAGTTAGACCGAAGTCGTTAGGCATATTAGCCAATGTGAAGTAGTTACCACTAACATTCAACTTCTTAACTGGTGCAACGGTTGGTATTCCAATCTCGGTCAACTCGTTGTTAGCAACATTGATATCCTCTATAAGTTCGCTGTGGTTAAGGAGGAGACGAGTGAACTTGTTGTAAGAGATATCAAGCATACGCAAGTTGTCGGCATCCTTAAGATCCAACTTATTCAGTTTGTTATGACTTACGTTCAGCTTAGTTACGCCATAGATGCTATTGAAGAGCAATGAGTCAACTTGGTTATGACTAATGTTGATATCAGTCAACTTACTCTTATTAAAATAAGATGATGGACCACGGAGATCTACACGATTTAGCTGATTGTGAGAGAGGTCGAGCTTCTCAAGCTTATTGTTATAAGAGAGGTCGATAGTAGTAAGACCTGCATTCTTCAACGTCAATATACGAAGTTCTGTAAGTGCAGAGAGGTCGATATTATCAATGTATTGACCATCAGACTCAAGACTTGTTACGTACTTATCTTGTGGAACATATATAATAATGTTACCTGCGCCAGTACGTGTAGTAGCTATATTTGCTGTAGCAGGACGCTCATCCTTAATCTGGAATGGCTTTGTTTCTCCATCACCTAAGTCAACCTTTACTGTTACAGGATTAGCTGCTGTAGCACCAAGGATACCCACAGACATGTTAACAGGAGAACCTTCTGATCCAAGACTTGACATTTCAACAGCCTTCACATCCTTACCAAACTCGGCAACAGTCTTCACACGGAAGTTTTCTGTGCGGATAGGATAGTCTTTGAGGCGGCTATTATTGAACTGAACAAAGACTTCTTCATCAAGTGCTTTCTTCAAAGTAACCTTACCATTCTCGTAAGAATAATAGCTGTCATCTAACTCTACAGGCTTTGTTGGGTCAGCCTTTGGAACACGATAAAGTCTTGCCTGAGTCGTTGTATTTGGACGAAGCACACGCTTACTAAGGTCGATGACATCACCTACCTTATATGTATCGTTCAACTCCATAGGGTTTTGCTCGTGGTAATACTCAAACCAGTTGCCTGGCTCTGGCAGTGTAGCAAAGTCCATATAGTTATAACGTACGTTGACACTATATAGTTTTGGGTTCTGACTAACGTCAAGGCTCCGTAGGAGGTTACGGTCGCAAGAGAGCGTAAAGAGCTCTGGATTGTTTCTTAAGTCAAGCTCTTTCAAGTTATTACCACCACAATAGAAGTAGTAAAGTTCAGGACAATGAGATACATCAATGGTCTCAAACTTCACGTCAGTATTGACAGTTCCAGAAGAGTGAGAGATATAGAGCTGTGTAATCTTAGGGTTATGGCTAAGATCAAGTGTCTTTACACGAGAGTCACCCACGTTGAGAATCTGCAATTCTGGGTTCTTTGAGAGGTCTACACTTTCAACACTTGTCATGTCAAGACTCAAACGCTGCAGATATGGGCAGCCTGTTGGGTCTGCTACCTTGAGGCTGATAGTGTGGTAAGCATCAAACGAACGCAGATTAGGGAAGTTCTTAAGTGTGAAGTTAGGAGAGATATGTCCAACCTGTGGGACCTCCAATACCATAAGATTAGGCATACGACCAATCATCAATGGAGTTGTAGCAGAGAAAGGATTATCCTGCAAATAGATAATATTCAGACTCTGTAAACGGTCGATGTTGAGTGACTTTAAGTTGTTATGCTCTAAGTTCAATACTTGGAGTTTCAGGTTCTCATTAAACTCAATCTGGTCGATCTCGTTACCAGAAGCATTGAAGAAATAGAGGTCGTCTGGGTCACCTTTGATTGTTACCCAGCCTGCATCTGACACAACATCTGTACAGAGAGTACCCTTAATGGCCTGTTCGCCATTATCATTCTCAACAACAGCTTTCTTAATCTCAACATCGGTTTCACCTGCCCCATAGTCGATAGAAACGTCGGCCGAGTCAGATTTAGAACCCAACACAAAAGAAACCTGTGCTGCCACACCAGTATTCTTTGCCTTTTCAGGCACATTGGTGTGGAATCGAATCAAAACTTCGTCTTGCGCATGGGCAGCAAGCGAACTCCACAACATTGCCATCACTAAGAGGAGGAATGATGGTAAAAAAGTAAATTTGTGCTTCATATAAATATAAATATTATTGTGTTCTGATTTTATAGCTTATCTTTACTTATCGTATTCCCAAGGGTTAGGAGTGTTAGTCCTATCCTTTGGGAATATTATTCGATACATATCAAGCCTTAATAGATAACGATACGTTGTGCCTTACCACCATTTACTTGAATCAAGTAAACGCCCTTGTTCCATGAAGAGGCATTAACATTAAGTTCGTCACCTTGTGCTGAGAGCGAGTGAACTAACTGTCCGCTGAGTGAGTATGCACGTAGATTCAGCTGCTTTGCACCAGCAAGGAAGGCTGAGAAAGAGCGTTCGCCAGTCATTGTAATGACAGGTACTGCCTGACTCTCTGCGTATCTTACACCATTAATACCATTGGTTTCCTTTTCCTTTAGTACCTGCTTCAAGCCTGCGTAAGCGTCAAACTTACCTGCTCCCCACTGTACTGGGTCGCCTGTATTAGTAACATACTCATCCTTACGAGCGGTCTGCTGGATGATACGGATTACGTCCTTGACTGTCAAACTTGGGTTTGCTTCAAGCCAGAGGGCAATAGCACCAGCCACAACAGGCGTAGCCATGGATGTACCAAGTGATTGATGCCAGTAGTATTTCTTACCACCTTTCTCCAACCTACCCTGCAATGCCATGTCAGTATAGCCTAAGTCAGTATTCTCTACAGCGTATGTATTAACAGAAGAGATGACAGATGCACCCGGAGCACATACGTGTGGAAGGTTTCTACCATCGGCTAATGTACCGAAAGAAGAGAAGCGTGAAACCTCGCCTTCAGGGAAATCATCTTCATCACCTCGCTTGTTGTAGCCATAAACAAAGCCGTCGAGAGAAGACCAGTGATTGCGTACATTGTAGCTACCAACAGTAACGATGTTTGCAGCACATGCCATATCGCTGATAGAACCATTGCGTGTTCCGCTTACGAAGCCCTCCTGCTTGTTGCTATCAAAGTAGATAAACTGTGCATCACTGTACACCTCAACACGCTGTCCAGGCTTCTTGCTCGTTATTTGCAACGCCAGTTTATAGTTGCCATCCTTATTTTCTTTCTGGTTATCACTGGTCATTATCTGCGCCATAGCGTAGTAACGGCCCGTTTCAGGATCTATTGCAGAAGCCGCTGTGACGTATCCATCGAACGCTTTCGCAAACCCTTGGTTAATAATAGCACCTGACATTGAATAGTCACCACCTGATGCGTAGGTAATAGGTTGGCCTTTTGTATTATTTGGAAGAGGGATTCTGCTAACAACACGGTTGCCACGCTTCGTATTAGTAACAACGATTTGTAACTCGAATTCTGTAGAGTCATTACTATAAGCAGCTATCTGTCCGTTACGAAGATTATAGTAGGTCTTACCTCCAGAACTTAAACTATCTGGCTGCATTGGCGTGAGGAAGGTCTTAACCGTCTCACCCGCAGCAGCAAAATCCTTCTTTAATGCGATAGCCATGTTAGCCTCGTTACCTGCAGCAACACAGATAATAGCATGTTTTCCTTCCTCTGCAAGGAAGCGATTCATTACACTTGTAGAATCGTGTACACCAATGTTACTACCTAATGAAAGGTTGATAACACATGGCTTAGGCTTTGGTCCAGATAGTTTTGCATACTGCACAGCATCATCAACACCAAGTGCAATATATTGATCACGCAAATCACCGCACGAAGCCACAAGTTCTGACTCTGTCGCACAACCATAGAACGGATTAGGACCGACCACCTTATAAGACTTGTCGTTATCGTTAGTCTTAGCATAGGTGATATTGCCTTTGTATCCACCCGCCATGATTCCTGTAGTGTGAGTACCATGGAACGTAGTGTAGGAATCGGTCGTGAAATCCTCAATAGCGTATGCGTCGTCACGGTTTGTTAAGGTATCAAGCACGACACGAGGGTAATAGTTATCGTATTGATAACCATTCTTATTTGACTGACTGGCTGTAATCTTACTGATATAACCAAATCGCGTGCTTCCGTCTGGCTTGAGGAAGTTGATATGGTTAGGGTCAATACCACCATCAACAATACCCGTTACCACTCCTTTACCTGTGTAAGCCTGTGGGAGGTCGACGCCTTGGTGAATCTTATCTACGCCAATCTCCTTACGTACGACGTCCATCTTCTGATAAACACGACGTGGGAGTTCCATACGACGAACGCACTTTAAGTCTGCGATACGCTCAATGTCTTTTATTGGAGCTACGACAATGGCAATATTACCGCGTACACGCAGCACCTTTACGCCTTGTGCCTCTAAGTCTGCACGGTCGTTCTGATCCTTCAGTTCGACCATTGCCATTGTGTTCTCTGGTACACTCTTTGGGCGTTCAAACGCACGTGTACGACTGTTGTAGGTAGGAATGGAAGTGTTACGGAGTTTGAACAGTTCCAACTGACTTTGTAGGTCAAGCTTCGACTGACCGTAAGCTAATCCTACCGAACATAAACAAAATACAGTGAGTAGAATTTTTCTCATCGCTTGTTAACTATAACTTTTTTACCGTTAATAATATATACTCCATTAGGCAGTTGTGTGCCTTCTATGCGCTTGCCATCAAGACGATAGACTACAGCCTTGCCTTGCTTTACTGATTCAATGGCTTCAATACCATCTGTTTCGCCCTTGAGAAGGACATCCAGACGGTCGTTGTTCATCAAATCAAACTCAAAACTTGTGCCGCCAGGATAAGTTGGGTTAAGCTTTGTTCCATTGACTTTAACCACCATCTTACTCAAGTCATTGCCATATGCACCAAGCATGAAATGATGGTCGTCGGCTGAGAACATGACAGTGTTTTCACCTGTCTGCATCTTTACCGTTGAGTGATCAGAGCGGTAGAAGTTGAATCCATAGTTCGCAAGGCTGATGTCGTCAATGACAACTGTTGCCTTCTGGTCGCGCACAATGGCTGATGTCTTAACCTCAATCGTCATACCATCGGTTAATCTTATCTCGTATGCTCCTTCGTAATTAGCTGTTACAGGAGTACCGTTTGCCTTGATTGACTCAACCTTACAACCGCTGTTTGGCTTTATTTGGATAACGTTGTTCTTCTCGCCTAACTCAATATTATTACTGCCATTCTGTAGTGTTATCACCTTATTATTATAGCTTTGTCCCTCATAAGCCGTAATATTTGCTGCGTTATCAACAGTCAACACAGCCTTTACAGTAGCATATTTATGTGCTTGAATATCAAAGACAAGATTGTCTTTCACGTAACATTCGTAGCTGCCATATATCGAAACGGCAGTTCCATTAACCTTAAAAGCATCTAAGGCATAGTTGCTTTGGTCGAAAGTTAATGACAATTTTGTTCCAGCTTTCAGCTTGAAATCAGCATCATTGTAGTTCTTAACTTCCACACCATCAGCCATTACCTTTGAAATAACACCCTTTGCATTCTCGTCAGTAAAGTTGAATTTAACAGGATAAGATACGTCTGGATAATCGGCTTTGATATCTACAACACAGCCAGCGGTCAGCGTAACAAAGTATTGACCACTTGAAGGCGTTACGTCGTTACCGTCGAGGGTCACCTTATATATAGGGGCATCGCCATAATTAGCATTGGTAATTACAAGCGTTTTTTCGGTATTAGGAATCCATTTAACCGTGTTTTCACCATTTTGCAACTCTACTGCCGTGCGTGATTCATTGCGTGACACTCTCACTTTTGAGGCATTATCGACCTTTACAGAGCATGAACCTGTGCGAGCTGCAGCTAAGTCAGCACTTTTAACAGTGAAGAGCTTATTATTGTCTGCATCCGAAACATAGATGTTGCAACTGGTTAGATTATTAATAGTCTGTGGTACAGAGTTGTCAGCATCAATCGTCTTGAGAACGCTCTTTAAGTAATAACCTTGTTTTGCCTCAATGGTTAAGGCACCATATTGAGGCACAGTTATTTCATTTGTTCCGTTAGCAAGATTGGCAACGGGCATGTAATTGACTTTGACAGAAACTCTATTGACATCATCAATATTGATTTTAACGGGCGTGTCAGCCTTTACGTTTACTGACGAAAACGCCAGTATGATTAAGAAAATAAAATAGTAAACCTGCTTCATATATACATATTTATTAGTGACCAAATATCAGATGCAACACTTATCTCTATGATATCTTAACTCTTATTTGAAGAGTTTTTTAGACGAATGATGAGTAAATACTCTTACAGGTTATTCGTTCTATAACATATCTGGTGCAAATATAAATATTATTTATAAAAGAAGCAATCTTTTTTCGATTAAAATTATACTTTAAATCATAAAATGTATTATTAATTTCTATTTCAAACAAAATAGTACATAAAACACTTATAATTATAAAATTCTCGTAGTTTGTAAGCTACAAAAGGGTTGAGCAGATATTTAGATAAAAGAAAACGGGATGTGGTTGTAAAAAGGACACATTTGAATATGTAAATAAGTAGACAAAAGTATACGACATTAGTTTAAGAAAATAAAAGATATTAGAAGACGAAGTTAACAAGAAGAATTATACATATTTTGGTCTAATAACCGATTTGGGTTAAATAGTATGACCCACTTCTTACAACAAATTAAACTCAAATCGGTAATATATTACAACGTAATTAGTACTCAGCACCATTGGTGCTAAGCATCAGCACGACATGTGCGGGGCGTCAACACATCATTTGAAGACAGAAAGAAAGGGACGATAAGATTATGGTAATAAAGATAGTAAGCCACTAATTTCTAACGGATATAGGGAATGTTTACCAGATAGCAATACTTAGAAAGGCTGTTATAGCCTATCTTTATCTATTCTTTTTGTATGAAAAAATAACCCGACAATGATTGTTTGTTTTTGTAGCAAAGCCAAAATGAAAGTTCTTCAAGCTAACTCAACAAACAGAACACACAACTCGTCAACTCCTCAACACATAACTCGTCTACTCGTCAACACGTCAACTCGTCAACTTTATAACGTTATTTCTCCAGAACCAAAGCAGCGATGGTGCTGTTCATCATAAACAACACAGAATTGTCCAGGGGCAACGCCATGGATATTTTCGGTAGAGTGAATAATACACCTACCGTCCGACAACTGTTCAACAGTTGCTGGATGGTACTCAGGTGTGTGGCGAATCTTGAAGGTAATCTTCTCAGGTAAAGTTGTGATACCTTCTGTTAGGAAGTGGAAGTCATGGAGCGGGAAATCTTTTTTGTAGGCTGTAGCAGGGTCATAGCCATGACTTACATATAGGATATTTTTAGTTACATCTTTTTTAATAACGAACCAAGGGCCACCTCCAAGACCGAGTCCCTTCCGTTGCCCGATGGTATGGAACCATAGTCCTTTGTGTTCGCCAATCTTCTTTCCCGTTTCAAGTTCGATGACGTCGCCTATTTCTTCGCCTAAATAGCGGCGTACATACTCATTATAGTCGATATTTCCAAGGAAGCAGATTCCCTGCGAATCCTTTCGGTGCGCATTGATAAGATTCTCTCGCTCGGCAATCTCTCGCACCTCATTCTTCTCGTAGTGGCCAATAGGGAAGATTGCTTTCTTCAGCTGCCAGTCGTAAATCTGTGCTAAGAAGTCTGTCTGGTCTTTGACTGGATCAGGACTTGTGGTGAGCCATTTACGTCCGTCAATCCATTCTGTCTGTGCATAATGACCCGTTGCGATGAGGTCATAGTCATGTCCCATCTTCTCATCAAAAGCCCCAAACTTTATCAGTCGGTTGCACATCACATCTGGATTAGGCGTAAAACCAGCCTTCACCTTCTCCATGGTATAGCGTGTCACCTGGTCCCAATACTCCTTATGACAGTCGATGACTTCCAACTTACAGCCAAAGCGGCGTGCTACAAGTGTAGCCATTTCAAGGTCTTCTTCAGAGTTACAGTCCCAGTCTTCCTTCTCTTCTGGTCCTATCTTGATATAGAAACAGTCTGGGTGCAGCCCTAATCGTGCAAACTCATAGACCACAACCGAGCTGTCAACACCGCCAGAAAGGAGAACGGCAATACGCTTACCTTCGAGTTCCTGAACATTCATCTTTACAATCTTTCCTTCTTTCTTATTCTTTTGTTCTGACCTTCTCGTCAGCAACCTTCTTTTTATGTGCTACTTTCATTCTATCAAATCCCATGCCATAGACACCGTTGACAGCACCTTGTGACACAAAGGCGTTAGGGTCTATTTCGTCAATCACTTGATAGATGGAGTGCGCTTCAGAACGACGTGCGATGACAAAGAGCATTCCCACCTTCTTACCCGTGTAGAATCCACGTGCTTCGATAACCGTACAGCCGCGGTCGACATCGTTATTAATGGCAGAACCAATCTCTCCCCAGTGTTCAGAGATAACAAAAAACTGCACCGAACCACGCATGCCATTAATGAGATAGTCCACCACATAGGTCATTACGAAGAGGACAATGTATCCGTAGATAACCTTTTCCCAATTCTCCAAAACTAAGTAACTGGAGGTGATGATACATAGATCGCAAGCAAGGATGACGCGTCCGAGTGACACATCACGATACTTGTGAATCATGGCTGCAATGACATCCGAACCGCCCGAACTGGCATTATACTGCAAGGCAATGCTGACTCCGACACCTAACAATACACCACCCACCACGCAGGCGAGGAACGGCTCGTCGGAAAAGAGCGGATGCCCAGCAAAGACCTCACGCAGAATTGATGTTGCAAAGGCAAACACCAAGACGGCAAAAATAGTCCTGACACAGAATTTCCAACCCAATATCTTTAACGCGACAAAGAGTAGTATGCCATTGATAGTAAGGTAGGTGTACTGCACTGGGATATCAAGACCCCACTGAATAACCGATGCGATACCAGCAATGCCACCAATCGTGATATGATGTGGCAATAAGAATGCACACCAACCAAAACTGCCGATGAGCATTGCCAATGCAATCATCAGAAACTCGCGTACATCTCTAAACTTGTTTTTTCTTTTTCTAACCATTGTGTTTGTCAACCATTAGCATTGTGCAAAGTTAGTGAAATAATTATGAAAGTCAAGTGAATAGCCAAACTTTTTGCACACAAAACTTATATCTTTCGGATGTTTTTATTATTTTTGCGAGTGATTTTAACCTTATATTAAATGATAGAATTATTTTCCGCTGACGGTTGGTTGAATCAAGCCATAGTATCTGTCAATTATTTTACATGGACATATATCCTCGTAGCAGGACTCGTTATTTGTGCTTTGTGGTTTACATGGCGGACGCGCTTTGTACAGTTTCGCATGGTTGGCGAGATGGTTCGCCTATTAGGTGAATCGACAGGAACGCATGACGAAGGTGAGAAACATGTATCATCTTTTCAAGCTTTTGCCGTCTCAATTGCCTCACGCGTGGGTACTGGAAACCTTGCTGGTGTGGCAAGTGCGATAGCTATTGGTGGTCCTGGTGCTGTCTTTTGGATGTGGGTTATTGCGCTCTTAGGCTCTGCGACAGCCTTCATCGAGTCTACACTTGCCCAACTTTATAAGCGTCGTCATGCCGATTCGTTCATTGGTGGACCAGCCTATTACATCCTGCATGGTATGCATTGCAAATGGATGGCGAGACTCTTTGCAGTCCTGATTACAATGACTTTCTGTATGGCGTATATTTCCATACAGAGTAATACGATTTGTGGTGCAATGCAAAAGGCATTTTCTATAGATCCAACATGGATGGGCTTTGCGCTCGCTATTCTCTCTTTAGCAATAGTTTTTGGTGGTATTCAGCGTATTGCTAAAGTCAGTAGTGTACTCGTTCCGTTGATGGCAGTGGGTTATGTACTGCTTGCTTTGGTCATTATTGTAATGAATATTCAGCTCATTCCACACGTCTTCCGCCTTATCGTTGAGAACGCTTTTGGCTTTGAACAGGTTGCAGGTGGCGGCTTAGGTGCTACGATGATGAACGGTATTAAGCGTGGACTATTTAGTAATGAGGCGGGTGAAGGCTCTGCACCTAATATTGCAGCAACCGCATCGACCACTCATCCCGTAAAACAAGGACTTATCCAGTCGCTCGGTGTATTCACAGATACGCTCCTTGTTTGTAGTTGTACGGCTTTTATCATTATCATCAGTGGACTTTATGTCAACAATTCTGACTCAGGAATTCTCCTTACTCAGGTTGCTTTAGAGAGCGAAGTGGGCGCAGCTGGTCCAATATTTATAGCGATTGCTATCTTCTTCTTCGCTTTTAGTAGTATTATCGGAAACTATTATTATGGTGAGGCAAACGTACGATTCCTTACTCAAAGTCCTTCAGCCATTCTCGTCTTGCGTGTGATAACTGGTGGTGTAATGGTGATGTTTGGTGCCATTGCCAGCCTTGACCTTGTATGGAGTATTGGTGATTTCTTCATGGCTCTCATCACGATTTGTAACCTCGCCGCTATCTTAACGCTTGGTAAATATGCCTTCCGCCTACTCGATGACTATCGTCAACAGAAACGAGCAGGCGTGAAAAGTCCTATCTTCAAACGTGAGACAATGCCCGATATTGAGAAAGATATTGAATGCTGGGGGCTATAAGCCTCAATTCATAATTCAAAATTCACAATTCATAATTATTGTTGTAATTCAGAATTCATAATTCAAAATTCATAATTATGATTACCATTATTAGGTTTGAACTTTGAGATTTGAACTTTGAACTTTATGATATGTGCTTTAGCACTCTATCTCACTTTTACCGACTACGAATTTCGCTAATTATGCGAATCCTTATTACAAAAGATTTCGTATCATTCGCTTAATTCGTAGTCGCTTATTAGCTGTTGTCGAGTCTCACGTTACTTGTAGCGATAAACCACAATTAATATCGGTAATCATAATTATGAATTTTGAATTATAAATTATGAATTACAACAATGATTATGAATTACCTCGACTTATCTTGTTTCTGATAACTCCATCAACAGAGAACTTGCCAGCACCAGCGAACCATGAGAGAACGAAGATGACAAGGTAAAGGAAGGCTAACTCACCATTGCTAACAGAACCGCCATGGACAGTTGTGAAGGCAACTATCATGGTGAAAATCATTGGCAAGAGTGCTAAACGTGTGAGGAAACCAAAAACGAATGCCAAACCGCATACTAACTCACCGAAAATACTCAATCCTACTGCCACCTCACCACTCATTCCGAAGGGTGCAGGGAAATGTGTAGCTGTTTCTGAGAAGTGCTGTAGTTTGTCGAGTCCGTGGCTCGCAAATGTCAATCCAAACACAAGGCGTGATGCCAATAAAATAAGTGATGTCTTTGTACTCTCCGCTTTTGGGAATAATAATTCTAAACATTTCATATCTTACAATCTTTTATATTTATACGTTTTACCAACGGTGCCATGTCGCCCTACCTTATTATATAAGCGTGGCTATGTGGAGAATAGCACTGCGGTCATATCTTTAATTCATTGCAAAGATAGGGATAAATTTCCATTCTATCCTAACAATACCCCAAAAAGTTTATCGAAAACGACGGAAATACCATATATGTGGTATTGACTTACAACGATTATTTATGCAACTTTTTTATCCTTACATATGCAAAGACCGAAGAATCATTTACATAGGAAGAGTTAGTATTCATTTTTAAAGAGATAATAAAGATTGCGTTTACCGATTGCAGACTTAGAAATATATTTACAAACCAACCCCATAAAACACCTCTTTTCACACAAAAAACAGTATTTCTCGATACCCTCACAACTCTATAATAATCAATAAGTTACAAAACAGGGAAGTAAGAGGTGCTTAATTGGACTTCAAAAGGGCGTTACTAAGGCTCTCAAAGAGCATCTTTTGCAAGCCAAAAGGGCGTTAATTCAAGTCTAAAAGATACTCGTCAATTTTCAAGGTTGTGAATTTTATTTACAAACTTATATAATAAGTCACACGGTGAAACGGAGGGAACGGAGATAAGGAAATTGTACGGAGAGGACAATGAAACAAAGAGCTACAGAGGTATAGTGTACAGATTCCTAATAACTTCGAGGATAAACGCCTTGTATATAAATTGATAGTAGACATCTTATCTTCTCTATATTTCAGAGTTGCTGTCACTTCTGTCAGCCGCAATCACCACTTAACTTGTTAGTTTACAGGAACATTACACGAAATGTTAAAAGTGATAGCAAACTAAAACAAAAATATTCTTGTAGGTTTGGTAATAGTAGCTCTTTGTGTAAGGAGGCTTTTATTATCTCATCCCTCTGGCAAGTGTATTGTTATTATTACATGAAGAAAAATACCTGTTATAACCTTTTTCATGCCGTTGTCTATCCCCATTATTAGGTATTTACTATATAAACATTTTCTATTCTGTTTTTTTTCATTACCTTTGCTTGTTAAGATGTGGGCAAGTTGACAAGTGGACGAGTTGACAAGTGAACAAGTTGCTTGATAAAAAGACAAAGGAACTTTGACAAGTAGACGAGTGAACGAGTAGACAAGTAAACAAGTAGACAAGTAAACAAGTTGCTTGCAGCAATAAATACAACAGACAGAAGTAATCATAATTATGGATTATGAATTCTGAATTGTGAATTAAAGAAGTAATCATAATTATGAATTATGAATTTTGAATTATGAATTATCAAAAGTGAATTCTGAATTATCAAAGCTATGAAGTTATCAGAATTAAAGACAGGAGAAACTGGTGTTATCGTAAAGGTATCGGGACACGGTGGTTTTCGTAAACGAATCATAGAGATGGGATTTATCAAGGGTAAGACCGTTGAGGTATTGCTCAATGCACCCTTGCAAGACCCCGTTAAATATAAGATTATGGGTTATGAGGTTAGTCTTCGTCATAGCGAGGCTGACCAGATTGAGGTATTGTCGGATGTGAAGACTCACTCTGTTCGAGATGAGGAGGAGCAGGAAGACAATCAGGTTGAGATGGATTCAACCGCATACGACAGCACGGACAAGGAGCTAACGCCCGAGAAAGTATCAGATGCAGTGCGCCGTAAGAGCCATACAATCAATGTGGCACTTGTCGGTAACCCTAATTGCGGTAAGACATCGCTCTTCAACTTTGCATCGGGAGCACACGAACGAGTAGGTAATTATTCGGGTGTGACGGTTGATGCGAAGGTTGGGCATGCCGAGTTTGATGGTTATGAGTTTAACCTTGTTGACCTGCCTGGTACCTATAGTCTTTCAGCCTATAGTCCTGAAGAACTCTACGTGCGTAAGCAGTTGGTTGACAAGACACCAGACGTAGTCATCAATGTGATAGACTCGTCTAACCTTGAGCGCAACCTCTATCTTACAACCCAGTTGATAGACATGCACATACGTATGGTTTGTGCGCTAAATATGTTTGATGAGACTGAACAGCGTGGTGACCATATTGATACACAAAAGCTTTCTGAGCTCTTCGGAGTGCCGATGATACCAACAGTATTCACCAATGGTAGAGGTGTGAAGGAACTCTTCCGCCAGATTATTGCCGTTTATGAAGGGAAAGAAGACGAGTCATTGCAGTTCCGTCATATCCATATCAACCACGGACATGAGATAGAGAATGGTATTAAAGAGATGCAGGAGCATTTGAAGAAATACCCTGAGCTCTGCCATCGCTACTCTACCCGCTATCTTGCCATCAAGCTGTTAGAGCATGACAAGGACGTAGAGCAACTCGTTAGTCCGTTAGGTGATTCGATTGAGATATTCAATCATCGTGATACGGCAGCCGCTCGTGTAAAGGAGGAGACGGGTAATGACAGCGAGACAGCCATCATGGATGCCAAGTATGGTTTTATTAATGGTGCGTTGAAAGAAGCGAACTTCTCGACAGGTGATAAGAAAGACACCTATCAGACCACCCATGTCATCGACCATGTATTGACAAACAAATACTTTGGTTTCCCAATCTTTTTCCTTGTACTGTTGGTAATGTTCACCGCAACCTTCGTCATTGGTCAGTATCCAATGGATTGGATAGAGGCTGGTGTGGGTTGGTTAGGCGAGTTCATTTCTACGAATATGCCCGCCGGACCAATAAAAGATATGGTTGTTGATGGTATTATCGGCGGTGTAGGAGCTGTTATAGTCTTCCTGCCACAGATATTGATACTTTACTTCTTTATCTCCTACATGGAGGACTGCGGCTATATGTCACGTGCCGCCTTCATCATGGACCGACTGATGCACAAGATGGGACTGCATGGAAAGTCATTTATCCCACTTATCATGGGCTTCGGTTGTAATGTGCCAGCGGTGATGGCAACACGTACGATTGAGAGTCGGAGGAGTAGATTGATAACAATGTTGATTCTCCCCTTGATGAGTTGTTCGGCTCGTCTACCTATCTACGTGATGATTACGGGGTCGTTCTTTGCGTTGAAATATCGTTCGCTTGCCATGCTCTCTTTATATATAATAGGTGTATTGATGGCAGTAGTGGTGAGTCGTTTATTCTCAGCTTTTGTGGTCAAAGGTGAGGATACACCATTTGTGATGGAGCTACCACCCTACCGTTTCCCAACATGGAAGGCAATTGGTCGCCATACATGGGAGAAAGGTAAGCAGTATCTTAAAAAGATGGGAGGTATTATCCTTGTTGCTTCTATCATCGTATGGGCTTTAGGCTACTTCCCTCTTCCAGACAATCCAAACATGGATAATCAAGCACGACAGGAACAAAGCTATATCGGGCGAATCGGTAAAGCCGTTGAACCAGTGTTCCGTCCACAGGGTTTCAATTGGAAATTGGATGTTGGCTTGTTGTCTGGTATGGGTGCAAAAGAGATTGTTGCATCAACAATGGGCGTACTCTATTCTAATGATGATAGCTTCTCTGACGACAATGGTTATAGTAGTGAGACAGGCAAATACTCAAAGCTACATAATCTGATTACAAAGGATGTAGCAACTATGCATCACATCAGCTACGAGGAAGCAGAGCCTATTGCAACACTTACAGCCTTCTCGTTCCTTCTCTTTGTACTGCTTTACTTCCCTTGTGTAGCCACAATAGCAGCAATTAAAGGCGAAACAGGTAGTTGGGGTTGGGCTCTCTTTGCTGCAGGTTACACTACAGCATTAGCCTGGATCGTTAGTGCTGCGGTCTTCCAAGTGGGCATGCTATTCATGTAGACGCTGTAATAATTCAGAATTCATAATTCACAATTCATAATTATGAATACTAATGTTAACTGTGGTTTATTGCTACAGTAACGTGAAACTCGCCAATTACTAATAAGGAACTACGAATTGCACTAATGACACGGATCATTATCGCAAACAACATTCGAGAAATTCGTGTAATTCGTAGTTCTTTAAAGTTACATATCATAAAGTTCAATGTTCAAACCTCAAAGTTCAAAGCTAATAATGGTAATCATAATTATGAATTTTGAATTATGAATTATGAATTACCAACGCCTTCTAAAAGGAGTACGCCAAGTTGACCAATATTGAGTTACTAACAGCATGATACTTACCGTAGGCAAGGTTGAGTTTGAATTGTTCAAGGTTGATACCAGCTCCGACACTGAATCCTGCACCATGCGCACTGGCGTTCTCATCCTTACCAATGGTCATTTCGTCTGCCTTACGGAAGTTGTAACCACCACCAACCCAAATACTTTCAGACAATAAGACTTCTGCGCCGAGATTGAGGTGATTGATAAAACGATAGTCATAATGCGTAAGATCGACGAGCGTAGCAGACACTCTGACAGGGAGGGCAGCAAAAGTCTTGCTCACACCCACCTGCACATCAATCGGCATCTTACCATAATCCTCCTCGTAAGCCTTAATTTGTCCACCGAGGTTCTTGGCAACTAAGGATACCGACCACTGTCTTTCAGGCTCATACCAGTTGAGACCAAGGTCTACACCCACCGCCATAGAGTTATAATTACCAATGTAAGAAGTGATGAATTTTGCCGTGATACCACCCATTAGGTTACGTGCTAATTCGTAGGAGAAGATACCTTCAACAGCGATTTCGCTGGCATTGAAAGTACCAGTTTGTACGTTGTTAGCATCGACTTCCTTCATCTTTCCGTAGTTCATATACTGCACACCACCTGCAAGCGTAGCTTTCTCACCCAATGCTTTCGTATAAGAAGCACCCATATAATGAGCTCCACGCATATAATTCATGTAACTAAGTCCCACCGTCTTATCGCTTACGGAAGAAGCCAAAGCAGGGTTAGAGAACATCAGTGAAGGGTCGTCTTCAATGATAGTAATATTCTCTCCACCCAATGCAGCAGCGTGTGCACTCACAGGAAGACGTAGGAAGTTGTATTCAGTTTGACTCTCCTGCGCTCGTATTACAACCGCAAAAAGGGTTAACAGGAGGGTGAAAACGATTTTTTTCATTTAATCTAAATTAATTTCTCGGCAAAGTTACATCTTTTTCCGAATATCTTATTACTTTTGTCGTTGCAACTTATAATGTGGCGTTTTTGTGCCCATTATGGATTGTATAACGGCAGAAAAAGGTGTTTAGTATATCTTATCTTGGAAATAAAGAAGTCAAATAGAGCAGATTTAGAGAATAAGCGGTGGGTTGGTTTCCTCTTGGGAATCATCGTTGCACTGTCTTTCTTCTTTGTTGCCATGGAGTATAATGCAACGGGGAGTGATGATGATTCGGCTAATACTAAGGCCATCAAGAATGTCACGCTCCACGATATGGACATGCTGCCTGCCATTGACCAGCAAGACCTTGCCAAGACACAAGAAGACAAGAAGCCTACGATGGAGGACATGCTCAACCTTAAACGCCGTGATATTCCGAATAAGGTTACGCCTCACGATGCAGGAAGTATGAACTCGAACGATAAGAAGACGGGGGCTCCACAGGTAAGTAACGAACCGATTGTTATGCCGATGGTAACTACTACTCCTGAACCTCCGAAGATAAAAGAAGAGGCTAAGAAGGAGATGGAGAAGATGACCGATGACAATTCCGACAAGGTTGTAGAACGCTATGACGACAAGGTTAGCAAGCGAATACTCTCCGAAACGCCAACACCACCAGGCGGATGGGTGGAATTTATGAAGTGGCTTACAAAGACATTGCAATATCCTGCTACTGCAAAGGAGAACAAACTGCAGGGAACGGTGAATATTACTTTCATCATCAATGCTGATGGTACGGTTGATGATGTCAGAATTAAGAGTGGTAAGGTACCTGTTCTCAACGACGAAGTCCTGCGCGTTCTCAAGACAATGGGTAAGTGGAAGCCTGGTATTGAGAAGAATAAACCATGCCGTTCGCTGATAGAGATTCCGTTTGTCTTCCAACTTGCATAAGACTTTTGACCCGCCCAAAAGCCTTCAACGCTTATTTTGAAAATAACTTTTAACTCCAATTCTATATGTACACTGCTAATGAGATTCTGAGTAAAGTAAACGAGTATATAAATAACCTTACTTATGACCGCAAGCCACAAAGCTTGTACGAACCGATAAAATACGTCCTCTCATTGGGAGGGAAGCGCATCCGCCCTACGCTGATGTTGCTTTCTTACAATCTTTTTAAGGACGACCCAGAGACGATTCTCTCACCGGCTTGCGCTCTTGAGACCTATCATAACTATACACTCTTGCACGATGACTTGATGGATGATGCTCCGCTTCGCCGCGGACAGCAGACTGTTCATGTGCGTTGGGATGCCAATACGGCTATCTTATCGGGCGACTCTATGCTCGTTTTAGCTTTCGAAAGAATGGCTCAGTGCGACAGCAGACACCTCAGTGAGGTGCTTCGTCTCTTTACCGTTACGGCACTTGAGATTGGTGAGGGTCAGCAGTACGACATGGAGTTTGAGAACCGTAATGACGTAAAGGAAGAAGAATACATCGAGATGATTCGTCTTAAGACCAGTGTTCTGTTAGCTTGTGCGATGAAGATTGGTGCTATCCTTGCCGATGCTCCTGCTGAAGATGTAGAGAATCTCTACAAGTTTGGCGAGCAGATTGGTCTTGCCTTCCAGCTACAAGACGATTACCTTGACGTCTATGGTGACCCAAAGGTATTCGGTAAGAAGATAGGTGGCGATATTATTTGCAACAAGAAGACCTACATGCTCATCAATGCTTTTAACAAGGCGAATGCTCGTCAGTATAAGGAGTTGGAGAAGTGGATTGGCTGTGAGAACTTCAATCACGAGGAGAAGGTTGCTGCCGTCACTAATCTCTACAATAGCATTGGCGTTGACAAGATGGCTATTGAGCGTATCAACTACTATTTTGATGAGGCTAACAAGTATCTCGCTGCAGTAAACCTTCCTGATGAACGCAAGGCTGAACTGTTAGCGTATGCACAGAAGATGCTGCATAGGAAGTGGTGAAGGGAGCCTCCCCCGACCCCTCCGAAAGGAGGGGAGGCAAATAGGATAAGGTCAGGATAAAGTTAAATAGGTGCATTGATTGCTGAGAAATACTACTCGTCAAGAATTGTCATCCAACAAATCAACAATACCCAACAAACACTTCATCAACACCCAATATTCAACACCCAACATTCAACAAACACTTCATCAACACCCAACATTTAACACCTATCACCCAACATCCAACACCCAACACCCATCACTCACCACCCAATGATAATAGACACCCACGCCCATTTAGATGTAGAAGACTTTACTGACGACCTCCCAGAGGTTATCAGTCGTGCCCACGAGGCAGGTGTAGGAAAGATATTCCTACCAGCTATCGACCTCAAATCAGTGGATACGGTATTGGCTGTTTGCCGACAGTTTCCTGACACCTGCTATCCGATGATTGGACTGCAGCCAGAGGAGGTGCGCGATGATTGGCGTGAAGTGTTGGACGCTATGCACGAACGAATCCTACTCTCGCTTCGCCAGAAGGCAGAAAGAACAGCCAAACCGGGTGAGACAGTGATTGCGATTGGTGAGGTAGGACTCGATTTCTATTGGACACGTGAATACGAAAAACAGCAGCTTGCAGCCTTTGAGGAGGCTGTGAAATGGAGCGTTGAGACACGTCTTCCGCTGATGATTCACTGTCGTAAGGCACAGAACGAGATGCTACATATCATGCGCCCGTACGAAAAAGAACTGCCGGGTGGTGTCTTCCACTGCTTTACCGGTAATCAGAAAGAGGCAGAGGCATTCCTTCGTTTCGACCGTTTCGTGCTTGGAGTGGGTGGTGTATCAACCTTTAAAAGCAGTCATCTGCGCGAGGATCTCCCTGCAGCAGTACCCCTTGACCGCATCGTTCTTGAGACCGACAGCCCCTACATGGCTCCCGTTCCTCATCGTGGTAAGCGTAACGAGAGTGCTTTCATCGTTGAAGTTATGCGCACCCTTGCCCATAGCTATGGCGTTGATGAAGCCGAATTTGCCCGCCAAACCAATGAGAATGTGTATAGGGTGTTTGGTATTGGGTGATGGGTGTTAGATGTTGGGTGGTGATGATTTGTTGAATAATGGATAATGGGTGTTAGATGTTGGGTGGTGATGATTTGTTAAGTTATGGGTGATAATGAATTGACAAGTTGTGTGTAGCAATAAACATATCAAGCAATGGTAATCATAATTATGAATTGTGAATTATAAATTATAAATTATCAAAGTAATCATAATTATGAATTATGAATTGTGAATTATGAATTAACAAAGTATATGAAGAAAATAACTATCGCCATCGACGGCTTTTCATCATGTGGAAAGAGCACAATGGCAAAAGACCTTGCCAAAGAGATTGGCTATATCTATGTAGATACGGGTGCAATGTATCGCTCCGTGACACTCTATGCGCTCCGTCATAACCTCTTCAACGCAGACGGAACTATCCGCGAAGAGGAGTTGCAGGCACAGATGAAGGATATCAACATCAGTTTCCAACTCAATAAGGAGACGGGACGTCCAGACACATATCTCAATGGTGAGAATGTTGAGAACGAAATCCGTACGATGGAGGTGTCATCTCATGTTAGCCCTATCGCCACACTCGCCTTTGTGCGTAAGGCACTTGTCGAACAGCAGCAGCGCATGGGAGCAGAGAAAGGTATCGTTATGGACGGTCGCGACATCGGTACGGTGGTATTCCCGAATGCCGAACTTAAAATCTTCGTTACCGCTTCAGCAGAGGTACGTGCGCAACGTCGTTACGACGAGTTGAAAGCGAAGGGAATGGAAGCAGACTTTGCCGACATCCTCAAAAACGTACAAGAGCGTGACTATATCGACTCTCATCGTGAGACATCACCGCTTCGCAAGGCTGATGATGCCCTCGAACTCGACAACAGTCAGCTCACAATTGCCGAGCAAAAGCAGTGGCTTTACGACCAGTATCTGAAGGCTGCAGAAGCATAATAAGCTAACAAAAGGCTCATCTTTTCAGGTTCTTTCGTTAAATGCGTGTACGCTTGTCATACCGCTTTAACGAAAGAGCCTGATTTTTGTATTATCTAAAAGCAGCCGAAAGCCTGTCAACTATCTACCAATCCCCTACCCTTCCACACTGAAAACCACTTCATCTTAATATTGCAAAAACACCCACAAGGATTCGAAAAATTATTACATAATCACGGTTAAAAACACGTATAAAAAGGAGAGAAACATCCAGATAAACCGCATCTACAATCATCAGTAAATCAAATAGTTATAAAGTTGTGTAAGAAAAGGTGCCTGACAAGACGCTTAAAGGGCGTTAGTAAGCAGCTTAAAGGGCATCTTTTGCAAGCCAATTAGGCGTTAATTGAAAGCCAAAAGAGCATGTGTTGATTTCGAAGTGATGAAAAATAATTTACAATCACACATTGAAAAAGGAATCATTATGATAGTAGCAAGCGAGAAAACTAACTAATGCAAGAAGCAATAAATCTAAGATTTATGAATTAAGAAATACTAAAATCAACAGAATTATACTTTGTTCAGACTGCTATCTCAACTTAAAATGTTATCTTTGCATCTATGAAGTTAAAAAAGATAATAATGCTTATCGCCTGCATATTCTCTTTTGCAGGTCTGAAGGCACAATATACTATCCAATGCGAAGACACCTGTAGCCATGTTCATGGGCTTGACATGAGCCATTACCAAGGCGATGTATGGTGGGAAACAGTAGCTGAAAACAGCAATCATAAGCTCAATTACGTTTACTTAAAAGCCACTGAAGGCGGATCACGCATTGACCAACGCTATCTTGAGAATATCGAGGCAGCACAACGCTATGGTATGAATGTCGGTTCTTACCACTTCTATCGTCCTGCTATTCCACAAGAGGAGCAGTTGCGCAACTTCCGCATGCAGTGCCGTCCACAAGACCAAGACCTCATCCCAATGGTAGATATCGAGACTACTGGCGGACTGAGTACGGAGGCTTTACGCGATAGTTTGCAGAAGTTTCTTGTGCTTATGACACAGGAATATGGTGTAAAACCATTGGTTTACACATATACAAACTTCTATAACAGATATCTCAGCGGTGCACTCGACGGCTATAAACTTTTCATTGCACAGTATAACGGACGCGAGCCAGAGCTGAACGATGGAAGAGACATCTTTGCATGGCAGTACACTGGCAAGGGACGTATCAACGGTGTAAACGGATATGTTGATAAGTCTCGACTGATGGGTAACCACAGTATGCGTGAGCTGCGATTCCGACGAAAGCGTTAGCTTCAACACCAAGAGAAAAGGAAATAGATAATTATCCACACTACTATAATCTTACGTTAGATAAATGATCATCAAATGCCCTGAATGTGGCCATCAAGTGAGCGACAAGGCTCCCGTATGCCCAAGCTGCGGTGTAGAGATTGCCGGACATATCATTAAATGTTCTCATTGCGGTGAATTATACCTCAAAGAGGAATCATCATGTCCAAACTGTCATCATACGGAACACCATGTAGAGAGTTCTGTAACGGCTGCAGCGCATCACACAAGTGAAGCTACGAACGATAGTAAGGTGCAAGAGCCTGTTGTTCTCATGTCAGTTGACAAGGAGGAAGCAACAGGAAACGATGATGTAATCATCCCAGTAGAGGAAACGGAAGAACACGAAACGGATAATTACGACGATAAGACACAAGACACAATCAACGAGCCAAACACGGAGGAAGAGGCTATCGATGCCGACTTCATCATGGATGATAATGCTGACGAGGAGGTGATTGCCAATGCCGAGGCTATAGCTGAGGACGAGGAAGAAAGCACTCTGGATAAGAATAATCATCTGTCATTGGCAGTCTCACTGCTCATCGCTGCTATCACTGCAGCCGTATTGCTCTTCCTTTACAACCAAGGGGTGGGCGCAAGCAAAGCTAACAATGAGCAAGAGGCTTTCGCACAAGCAATGAGTAGTAGCGAGCCAACCGTACTAAAGAATTATCTCAAGGAGAATCCATCTGCTTCTAAGGCACATCGTGATAGTATATCAGCCCGTCTAAAGGTGCTGACAACTACCACTCAGAATATGCAACAGTCTGATAATGACCTTTCTGTGGCATTGACCAGCAACTCAAAAGAAGTGTTGCAGCAGTTTATTGCTAAGTATCCAGACTCAAAACATCGTGGTGAGTTGGAAGCAAAGATTGACGAGATAGACTGGGCAGAAGCTGTAGCTAAAAACAACGAGAATGCTTATCTTGGCTATAAGGCGCAGCATCCGAATGGTATTCATAGTAAGGAAGCCGATGAGAAGTTGAAGAATATTCTGACACCAGAGAAGGCTGAGGAGTCAGCTGATGCAAAGGTAACGGATGGTGAGAGAGCAAAAGCGGTTGCTGCGGTGCGCCAACTCTTACAAGGTATCAACAGTAAAAGCACGGATAAGATTTCTGGTGCTGTTGCGCCATCATTAAACTTCCTTGGTTCAGGTGGTGCTACGGTGAAGGATATTCGCCGTTATATGACCGACCGACTTTATCAAGCTGATGTCAAGACAATCAACTGGCACCTTGGTTCGCCTACTGAAGTAACCAAAAAGAGTAATGAAACGGGTGCAGATATTCGCCTAAAGATACCAGCTACATTGGATATCGATCGCAAGGGGGGTAAGTCAAAACGTAGTTATGTTATCTCTGCGACAATCAAAAACGGCAGAATAACCCATATTAATTGGTAATAGGTTTACCCTTTTAAGGTAAATAAGATTAGCACTTAAACAAGTTTTGTTTTATTGTCGAACGAACTAATTGTCTTTATATTAGCGTTGTAGCGAATTACTTCAAGATAGAAAGACTGACAAAATACCGACAATAAAACAAGACTATTCAAAAACAATATGCTTCATATTGGGGCTAATAGTTGGTAAAATAAAACTTGCTGTCACTCCTGTCACCTATTTTAGGCTCATAAGTGCCAACATTTCATTCATTTACGCGAAATGTTAAAAGTGACAGCAACTTATTTTTAAAAATACCAAGTATATATAACTTGATATTCTATGTGAGATGTTATATATGTCAGCTGCCCTTTTTACAAACCATCAACACCCAACATTTAACACTCAACACCCCATTTTACAAACCATCAACACCCAACATTTAACACTCAACACCCCATTTTACAAACCATCAACACCCAACATTTAACACCCAACACCCACGTTAATTCTCAATCTGGTCAATCGTAGGCTTTTTAATCTCAGGCACAGGAGCCTTTACAACTGGTTCAGTCTGACCTTCTGGAACATTAGGAACGATGACAGGGTTCTCTGGATCTACTGTTTCTTCCGTCTCAGAAGATTCTTTCTTTGGAGCTTCTGTCTTCTTCTCCTCCTTCACCTCTTCATCTTTCTCCTCTTCCTTTGTCAATACAGGAATCTTCGGACCATTATCAATACCGATAACTTCACCCGACATATCCACCTCGTACTTACGAGGAGGAGCCATCTCACGTGTTTCCATGAGAACAGCAAGTACTATAGCACCCACAACAAGCACAATAGCACAGATGGATACGGGTACCTTATAGGTTGGTTTCTTCTTCATTATCTTCGTTTTCTATCCTTTTATCTTATTGTCTTTTCCGCTTACTCGGTAATCTGCACACAGTAAGGAAGTGGCTGCTGGAGTGTCAGAAAGCTAATTGTTGGCTGATTATCCTTCGTACAAATCAGCGTAGTCTTGTCTCCCTTCACAGCATTACCCATGTCATATCCCATCGCTTTCACCTGTGCCTGCAAGCCCGCAAAGGCAGTACGATTAAAGACATAGATATAAACCGTCTTGCCATTTTGTGCCAAAAGTACCATACTGGAGTTACCACGTCCCATGGCAGTTGGTAGAAAGTCGCTGGTTAGGTTCATATTCTTCACCCAGTTATAGTCCTTTCCAAACTCGTCCGATGAGACTCCTTTATAGCTGTAGCCTTGCTTTTCAAGCACTTGTTTACCCACTTGTAGTGTCTTTGCTTGAAAGATTTTAATCGCATCAGCCATCGAAACAATATCTTTTTGCGCACGTGCTCCCATTGTAAAGAGTAGCACTGTCAATAATAGTAGTATTTTCTTCATTCTTCTTTGTTTGTTTATTCCGTGTCCTTATCTGTCCTTATCGCTTTTAAACAACGCCATTATGACACGTTACAAATTTATGAAAAATATGGAGAATGAGCAAGAAAAGGAGAAAATTTACTTTAAACTTTGAACTATGAACTATTAACTTTGAACTTTGAGGTTTGAACTTTAAACTTTATGATATGTGCTTTAGCCCTCTATCTCACTTTTACCGACTACGAATTTCACTAATTACGCTAATGCTTATTGCAATGTAATTCGTGTTATTTGCGTAATTCGTAGTTGACGAGTTAGCCCATTACTTGTAGCGATAAACCACAGTTAATATCGGTAATCATAATTATGAATTCTGAATTATGAATTCTGAATTAATAAAGGTGTACCCTAATAGTCATCCTATTATTGGTACACCTTCATTACTTTATGTGATAAAGTTTATATGCAATTACTTTCTTTTTCTTTTAGAAGCTAAGCGCTCTTCACGCATCTTAGCCATTGCCTCCTCCTTCTCTTTAGAGCGTTGTCCTGAAAGACGAGCAATAAGACGATCAAGATCAGCAGCTATTTCCTTGAACTGAACAATCTCTTCTTCGCTCTCAAACAACTTTCCTACCATGCACGATGGGATATCCTTCGCCTTCTCTTGCAATTGCTGTCCATGCTCAGTAAGCGAAACATAGGTTTCTCTTCCATCCTTTTCACCCTTGACACGGTTAACCAATCCAAGTTGAGCCATACGCTGAACAAGTGGAGTCATTGTGTTTGAGTCAAGATAAAGTCGGTGTGCAAGTTCCATCACCTTTTGATTGTCTTCTTCCCAAAGAGCCATTAGTACAAGATATTGAGGATAGGTAATACCTAAATCCTCAAGCAATGGATAATAAGTTTGAGTAACAAGGCGGCTTGCTGTGTACAATCTGAAGCAGAGTTGGCTCTGCAGTTTTAGTTGGTCGTATACCATTCTTTTTTCCTTAAATGTTTTGATAACTTCAAACTCCTGAAGTAAACTTTAATATATATTGTTACCTGAAAATAATCTGTTCGTACTGCAAAGGTACAACAATTTATATTTATCGTTAATGATATAAGCCGATTTTTAACATTAATTGTATAGCTAAAGTCGTACTTTGATAACATAAAACAACAATAAGCGGACATAAACAATACAAATCGTTTATGCCCGCTTATGCGTATTTATACGAGTTTATCTCTACTTATTCAAAGTAATAAAGGAAGGTTGCAACACCCTCAAGTGCTGGCTTGCGTTCGCCCTCAATCTCAATCTGGAACTTGATACCAGCCTTGCAGATACCACGGATATTCTCAATACTATCGAGTGTGGCAACAAGACGAATGCGTGAGTTCACGAGGACTGGACGACCAAAGCGCATCTTATCCATACCATAGTTGACCATCATCTTAAGGTTATTCACCTCAATAATCTCCTGCCACATGTGTGGGAGCAGTGAAAGTGTAAGATAGCCATGTGCGATAGTACTCTTGAACTGGCTTTCTACAGCTGCACGCTCTGTGTCAACATGAATCCACTGATGGTCGAGGGTAGCATCAGCAAAGAGGTTAATTCTCTCCTGGTCAACGAGTAACCACTCGCTCTCACCAAGCTTCTCACCCAGTCGGGCAGCAAGCTCATCGTAATTGTTTACTGTTAATTTTGCCATAGTTTTTGTTTCATGTAATTTCTACATTACTGCATATGATAGTCTTTCTTTACCCTCCCTACCCTCCTTATATATTATAAGATGTGATGGGATGTACTATCATTTATCGTACAAAAATACAAAAAACTTTCCAATTGCCCAAATCGGCTTACGCTGCTGAGCGTCTTTATGGTGCCAATAGATGCACATGCAATGTTTTTTCCTTACCCGCTACAGACACCTCATTGACATAAACAAGCTTATACTTGATATCAAGAAAGTTGCCAGTTTTCTGCGCACTTACCACCTCGATACGTGGATCTAAGAGATAGATATCCAAATATTTCGCCAATCCACCACCAGGAATCCATGCAATAAGGTTAGAATTTCCATTATCACCTTGCACCTCGTTTGCATATAAATCAATGTTTTCGCCATCACGCATTAATGACATCTGAACTTTCTTAAACCATACTCGTGGGTCAAATGACTTCACTGCTGCAGAATAATCACCATCAGCCTTGCTTCTGAAATACTTACCAAAGAACTTTCCTACGTCTGTACTGTTGGCAATAAGAAGTTCTTTATCAAGCGCAGAAAGTGGCTTAAAGCCTGTAAGTTCCACATTGAAATTAGCCAATTCTGTGTCGTGACCATCCTTAGCAACAAGTTGGATAGAGAGAGTCATCGAGTTTGAACCATCATTCTTCTGCTTACCTGTAGGATAAGTCACAAACTTATCTCTATCATAATTAAGTAAAGAGGTATGAAGTAAATCTGTATGCTCATACACACCACGCATATATAACTTGCTAACTTCCTCTGTATTTACGCTGATTTGGTTGCGATAATACTCATTCTTATTCATCTCAACACCAACCGAACTATTCTTTCGACCCTTATAAGTAATCGTAAACGCAATCTGACCAGACGTACTGCCACCAACGTAACGCACATCGCTAACCATCGTATTTGCCCAATCAGCTGGTGTAAAGGTGTAATGCTTGCTGCCACCAACGCTTGAAGAAGACAGATTAATAAACTTCTGTAAATACGCTGCAGTAAACTTGCTATTATCTTTCAGACGATAAAGTATATCGAAATCGAAGTCTTTTAGATAGTTAACGTCTGTTTTCCATGTAGCAACAGCACGCGAAACCATCTCATAATCATTTGGTTTCTGTGCAAAACCAACATATTCAACGTCCTTAGTAAAGGTTTTACCACCGCTATTACCCACTACTCTCAACGTAAAAGTACCCTTCTCTTCATCGCTATTCAGTACATCTACAGCCGTAACATTCAGCAGCTTACCATTGACCGTTTTATTTCCTAAACTTGCTTTTGCCGTTTCCAATGCTTGATAAACATTCTGTTGCTTATCAAGATTGAGGAACTTCACAATATCATCAGTCGTCACCTCTGTTGCATTTTGCTGCGTAGATGGGGGTGTTGGTATTGAATCCGACGAACCTCCGTCGCCTCCACAAGCGGCACAGAGTAATGCTATAGATACTGCAAGAATTATTTTTTTCATTGTTTTCTTCCTGTTTTTTAATGATTATTGCACTTCACACCCTCACTTCTTACCCTTCCAATAAAGCGGTGTAAAGCTATTGAATCCTTGCAACTCACAATGATTCAAATACAAAGATACTTAAAAAACTCAAAGAATCAGTATCGACATAAGACTTTATTATTAATCCATAGACAAAACATCTCACACATCATACCAATGAAAATACCATACGAATAATCAGAATTATAACACTCTGACAAGGACACCGTTCGAATAATTCTAAATGATAAAATCTGAATTAACATAGTTTTCTGCTCACATTTCAACATTTTTTTATAATTTTGCCACCATCATGAGATATACTGTCAAATGCAATAACTGCGGTCGCGACTTTGTAGCTGAGACTGAGCAATATGGGACAATGAAATATCGTTGCCCTTATTGTGGTAATGTGTTGAACTGTAGGTTTGATGCCCCTAAGTCTTTCCGCACACGTGCTCGTTCCGTTATTCCATTGGCTGACGCCTCACCTATTGAGGTAAAGAAAGCCAAGAATCTTCCTACAGTCTCAACCCATCTCGTTAGTTCGCCTTCAAAAGAGAAGCTTGCTGAGATGAGAAGTAAGCTGATGGAGGCTTCTCAGCGTGCCCTTCACGTTTCTAAGCAAGCCGGTGAAACCTTGAAGAATGCGACAGAAAGTACCAGTGAGTTTGTAAGTAAATCGTCTTCTTGGCTTCGTCGTTTTCAAGAGAAATACACAGATGGCGACCTTTGGATATTCTTTGGCTTCAGTTTTATCTTCCTCCTTTCGGTCTTTGTAGGACTTTTCGTTTGTGCAGAGGTAGTGAAACTCTTATCAGAGGGACACTCATGGCTGTTTAAAAACTATATTGAAATAAGAAATTCTATCTAATATTTGCATTTCTTATACCCTCTTATCTTCTGTTTTTGAGTAACAGGTGTTTAGAAATATCCTTACATTTAGAGGGCGCTTTTAGTCCTTATCTTAGCTAAAAAAGGGCTTAAAAGCAAGCTATTATAACCAACAGATAATCAAATAGTTATAAAGTCGTATTCTAAAAGGTGCTTTCTAAGGGTTCAAAAGGGCGTTAGTTAGTGTCTTAAAGGGCATCTTTAGCAAGCCTAAAGGGCGTCTTTTCAAAGCCAATTAAGCATCTATTGATTTTTGATTAGTGACTTTTTTATTACAACTAATCAAATACTATCATCTTTCCCTTGCTTTCTTGCCTACTTATCAATGTGTTTTTTCGCGTTTGTTTTCAAAAGCAACCTACCCTTTCCGTACTGCTTTTTATATAAGGTACACACCGCAAAACATGCACTAATATGTGTCCAAGATACAAGTTGGAAATAAAAACGCACGTAATATTATGTTAAAGAAGATAAAACATGCATGAATTAAAAAAAATACTATAATTTTGCACACATCTAAGCTATCGACAACCTAAGTGCCATATCTAATGTCACAAGACCTAAACAAAATATAAATAAAAACCTTTTAAGCATGAAAGCTATGAGAAAATCTAACCTTGGAAGGTCGCTGCTACTGGTAGTGCCCCTTGTGTGTTGTCCTTATACTGCACATAAGGCATACGCCACCCAGACAGTAACCATACAGGCGCAGGCCTCTGTTATCAAAGGAAAAGTTATCGATTCACGTACAGGCGAACCGGTCATAAGTGCCAGTGTCACCGTAAGTGGTACGAAGAAAATCGCTCTTACCAACATTGATGGTGAGTTCTCTATCGACGCAAAGGCTGGTGAGGAGCTGGTGATTACGTCCTTAGGCTATGAGAAAACGACGGTGCGAGCTGAAAACAACATGACCGTAAGCATGGTTTCTTCATCTACGATGCTTAGCGAAACAGTGGTTGTGGGCTATAGCACGCAGAAACGAAACAGCCTGACGGGTTCGTTGCAGAGTATTGATAATAAAGAACTTACTAACATTACGACAGCTAATGTCACCAATATGTTAACGGGTAAGGTACCAGGAATGAACGTTATGCCGGGTTCTGGTAAGCCGGGTTCGTTCGGTGCCATCATCGTTCGTGGTAAGTCTACTATCAACGGTAGTACTGCACCGCTGTGGGTTATTGATGGAGTAATCGTCGGTAAAGACCCAGGTGACATCAATCCTAACGACATCGAGACACTCACCGTACTCAAAGATGCAGCCTCAACAGCTATCTATGGTTCGCAGGGTGCCAATGGTGTCATCGTTGTTACAACCAAAGGAGCAAAGTCTGGTAAGACTTCTATTACCTTCTCTGCCAAGATGGGCATTTCAACTCTGAACAACGGTAAAGTGAAGATGATGGATGGAGCCGAGCTATACGACTATTATAAGTCGTTTACTAATGCTGCTGAGATTGCTTTCCCACGCTGGAATGATAAGCTCCGTGATAGTAATTTCGACTGGTGGAAGTTGGCTACACACACTGGAAACGTTCAGAATTACGACCTTACTATTAACAGTGGTGGCGAGAAGTTGAGTGCTGTCTTCACAGGTGGTGTCTATAAAGAGGATGGTGCTGTGCGTGGATATGACTTCACTCGATACAACACGATGATAAAGCTGAACTTCAAACCTTATTCTTGGATTGCTATCCGTCCATCCTTTAATGGTAGCAAGGGGATGATTGACGACCGTCAACGCTCTACCTATTCTATGTATTCTATGCTGCCATGGGATAGTCCTTACGATGAAAACGGCAAGATTGTTGGCAATAGATCATCATCATGGGTGAATAGCAACTCTACCAATTACCTTTACGAATTGCAGTATAATTGGAGCAAGTACGATTCTTATGCCTTTAATGGCAACTTCGACTTTGACATCTATCTCACTGATTGGCTGACGTTCTCTTCTGTGAATAGCTATCGTTGGAGTACCCACCTCGATAAGAGTTACTCTGACCCTCGTACATCAGGAGCAGAGGGTAAGGGACGTGTGAGCGAAAGTACGAGTACGAACACACGTCGTTATACGAACCAACTGCTCAAAGCGACACGTAGTTTCGGTGATTATCACGGCTTCTTGATGCTCGGTTATGAGTTTAATGATGGTGAATATCGCTATCATAGTAGTGACGGAACTGGTTTAGTTCCAGGCTTTGCTCAACTTGATATCACCTCAACTCCTGAAGCTGTGGGAGGTAATAAATTCGAGTGGGCAGTGCAGTCTTTCTTCGCCAACCTCAATGCTGACTATGCCAATAAGTACTTGCTACAACTCTCACTGAGAACAGATGGTGCAAGTAACTTTGGTTCTGATGCTGCTTATGGTACGTTCTTCTCTGTCAGTGGTGGCTGGGTTGCCACGGCTGAAAAGTGGTTTAAGGTACCTTGTATTGACTATTTGAAGGTGCGTGCATCGTTTGGTTCAGTAGGAAGTCGCCCTAACAGCCTCTATCCTCAATACGGACTTTACAGCTTACGAGCAAGTTATAACGAGGTTCCTGGTGCTGTCATCGCTCAGCTTGCCAATAAGAAACTGACTTGGGAGAAGAGTTATACCACTGGTATTGGTCTTGACCTCAATATGTTTAAACGCCTTCGTATGACCTTCGACTTCTATAGTAAGCGTACAAGCAACCTCCTCTTTGCCGTGCCTATATCTGGTGTTATCGGTGTGACAAGCATCTGGCAGAACATTGGTGAGCTTACCAACACAGGTTTTGAGACTACCCTTTCGGCTGATATCATCAAGAGTAAGGACCTTACTTGGACAGTTGATGCGAACCTTTCTACCAACTCAAACAAGATTAAGAAGCTGTATAGCGGTAGAGACCAGATTATCGAAGGTGATGGTATTGCTGGTTCAACCAACACGTTGTTACGTCCGGGTCTGAGCGCAGATACGTATTATTTGCGTGAATGGGCAGGTGTTGACCCAGAGAATGGTGCGCCACAATGGTACACAACGGATGCGAATGGCAATCGTGTTATTACCCACAGCTATGCCAAGGCAGACCAAGTAGCCCTTGACAAGCGTGCCACTCCAAGTGTATTCGGTAGTTTCTCAACAACCTTAACATACAAGAACTTCGACTTCAACGCTGTCTTCGGCTACTCAATGGGGGCTTACATCTATAACTACTCACGACAGGAGTATGACTCAGATGGTGCTTATACCGATCGTAACCAGTTCAGCTTGCAGAAAGGTTGGAAGAGATGGGCACAGAAGGGAGATGTTGCAACACACCCAGTTGCTGCCTATAACAATCCATCTAACTCTAACAAGGCGTCAACTCGCTACTTAGAGAGCTCTGACTTCTTGAAGCTTCGCTCAATTACTTTGGGTTACAACTTCAATCTTAAGAGTGATATTGTGAAGGCACTGCGCGTTTATCTCAGTGGTGAAAACCTCTTCTGCATCACCAATTACTCTGGTGTTGACCCAGAATTGCCTGCTGCCGATGGTGGTCGCAATGCTTCTGGCGAACGCTCAACAGCCCTTTCAATCTCAACAGGCGCTGGTGTTTATCCTTCTGTTCGTAAGTTTATGCTCGGCGTTAACGTCACATTCTAAATTAAGAATCTGCCCTATGAAAAAAGTATATGCGCTGCTCTTAGCAGCTATTGCAATGGTATCGTGTAGCGTAGAGCGTCATCCTGAATACATGATGGATGATGATACCATGACTAAAAACATTGATGAGAGTTTTCCATCGCTACTGAATGGATGCTATGGATTCCTAAAAACGTGGTCGGACCCTATGTATCGCTGTGGCGAATATGCAGGAGATAACATCATGATTCGTGGTACTTCTACCGATGCTTTCTATGAGTTTATCTCTTATTCGCGCACGCCTAATAACTACCGATTGCAGAACTTCTGGGATTATAGCTATAAAGTGGTTGCGCAGGCATCTAATATCATCAAGGATATTCCTGAAGGTAAGAGTACAATCACCGATACGCAGTTGGGCGAATGCTACTATCTGCGTGGCATGATTTACTTCTATCTCTGTCGTGCATACGGTAGACCATATGCGCAAAACCCTGATACAAACCTCGGTATGCCTATCGTTAACGGTACACCTGACGACCCTGTAAACGCTATGTTGCCAAATCGTTCTACTGTGAAAGAGACCTACGAACAGGCAATTAAGGACTTGGAGAAGGCGGCTTCGCTGATGACAGAAGACATACATGGGGAAGAACGTTGTATCTTTGCTTCTAAAGAGGCTGCTTGGGCTATGTTGAGTAGAATCTATCTCTATATGAGTGGGACTTACGAACACCCTAACACTGCCTACGCTCAGAAGAGTGTTGAGTACGCAACAAAGGTAATCGACTCTGGTAAGTTTAGTCTGTTGAGCCGTAAGGACTATGGCGTTAGCAACACTCTTGAGCCAGAAAACAACCCTGAAAACATCTTTGTGGTAAAGAGAGTAGACTCTGAGTTCCCTGGTTGGGACTATTATTACACCATCGGCGGTATGTATTCAAATATCGGCGGTATGGGTTGGGGCGAAATGTATGCGTCTGGTAAATACCTTGATTTGCTGAATGAGACTGGACAGAACGACTGGTTTAATAAGAAGTACACCGATATTCGTGCGCAATTCATTGAGCCACAGTATGTAAAAGATAAGACAGACAAGTACGTTCCTGTCTTCCGTTTCATCAAGAATGTCTATGATGCAAGTGGTAATCAGGTGAATTTCAACTACGTACAGTTGCGTTATACTCGCCACCCAGACAATAGTTTGACTTGCGATACCACTGGAACGGGACACACGACCCCACTTGTTCTCACCCCAATCGACCCTGCACAGCGTCTTTACTCGATTAATTATCAGGGACATACCTATCGTGGTGTGCTTGATTATCAGATGAAGCTTAACCGCGTTTATCCTATGTTCTATGTGGTGAAGTGCTCTCGTCAGGGTGGTAAGGAGAATCAGTTGTATTCGCCTATCATCTCTCGTCTCGACGAAATGTATCTCAACCGTGCTGAAGCAAATGTGAAATTGGGTAATATTGCTAATGCGATGGCTGACGTGAACACAATCCGTGAGCGTGCTATCGTGGGTGGAAGCTATACGAGTGCTCAGTTTACTGCTGCCACAGCAAAGACTTTGGTGGATAAAGAACGTCAGTTAGAGTTGGCGTTTGAGGCAGAGCGTAGCTACGATGTGTTCCGCAATGGCGACACCCTTACACGTCGTTTCCCTGGACCTCATCAGCCAATGGTTGACATTCCAGCAACCGACTACCGTGTGATTTACTTCATTCCACAGTCGGCTATCAATGCCTATAAGGGTAATCTGGAACAAAATCCAAGTAGTAACTAACACACTTTAGAGAATGACAACCGATGTGTAGCGTGGCTGAAAAGAATCTTCTCAGCCCATACACATCCTGTTGTCCTCTCTTTTCATCAGCCTAATAATAGGAAGGGCTATATCGTTAGCCTTCAACAAAACTCTTGTAACGTTATATTTAAAACCCCAATCGGTTATTAGAGCCTAAACATATTTTATTTTATTATCGAGTAGATTGTTTGGCTTTGGAACACAGACGTAGCGGGCTACGTCAAGTTACAAAGGCAGACAAGATGCCGATAAGAAAATAAAAGATGTTAGGAAACAATACCATAATATGAAACAAACATATTGTGGTCTAATGATTGATTGGGGTTTAAGGCTTGGTTAGCTGGCTAACTAAGCCTTTTTGATTATTCGTTTGGAGTTCTATTCTATACCTTCTTATCGCTTTATTAGTTACTTTCAGGTACTACCAATGGTCACTACATGAATTCTATAGCTATGGTAAACTTTATTAATTCATATCCTATAAGAAACCCACAGCTCTGAATTTTATTTACATTTACCATTGATTTATCTACTAAAAACAGCCGAAAAAACGCTTTCCTTACAGCCTTTGTAACTCATTCGTTATAAAAGAGTTACAAAACTGCTTTTCAAAAGGTGCTTAATTGGACTTCAAAAGGGCGTTAGTAAGGGTCTTAAAGAGCACCTTTTGCAAGCCAAAAAGGCGTTAATTCGAATGCAATTAAGCCTTAATAAAAATCGAGTAGACGAAAAATACTTACAAAGAAGATTACTAACAGTTGAACTATTAACCTCCAAGACCTCTCAAAAGCCTACTTTAAAACATTCCGTTATGTCTCAAATCCATCAATCGTTTGAGCAATACATCACGTCTTATCTCCATTCTATTCTATATTTTTGCACCTATCCGCATTTTTATCGACTACATATGTAATCAATTATCGAGATAAAAGCAAATCTATTTTAAGATAAATCTAACGTATGAAAGGAAGAATCGGCATTGTGTTACATACATAAATAAAAGACTTCATGCACTATATAGCTGAAATAGAACGACGAGTGGATGCAAATATGATTCGAACGGATTATAGACAGTTAGTAAGAACGCAAAAAAGATAGGGAACGACAAATTGTGATTCCCTATCTTTTTATTTATCAAATGACTATAATAAGCTATTTACTTCTCCAATACCTTGAATTCAGCACCTGTTGCAAAGTCCTGACCAGACTGCTCACTGAGCGCTGTCAGACGGACGAAGCGAGCCTTAACTGGTGTGGTGAGGAGGATAGTCTTTTCCTTTCTGTTGTTCTCAAACTCACCTTCAGCAACAGCCTTACCCCATGTCTTGCCGTCGTTGCTTACTTGAATGCTGTACTTCTTGATGTTACCATTGTTGCTGTCCTGACGTGGGAGGTAGGTGAAACCCTTGATAGTCTTCATACCACCACAGTCGAAGTCAACCCAGTGTGGGTAGTTAGCCACAGTAACAGAGTACATTGTGTGCCAGTAGCTGCTTGGATTTCCATCAGTAAGATGACTTGCATCACCCTCACCACTCTCCTGACTTGAAGCGAAGACTACTGACAATGGGATACTCTCAATGCGTGAGAAGGTCTGAGAAGCTACGAGCCAATCATTCTCCTTTGTCCAAGCTGAAATCGTACCACCATTGCGCAAGCTAACAGGACCAGTGTACTTCACTGCCTTCTTGCTGTCGTTAACACGATAGTAGATATCGCCCTTCGCACCATTTGCATTGATTGTCACATTGCCCTCACCATCACGTACGATGGTAAGTGGTGTGGCACCATTAAGACTTACATTCGCATTGCTAACGAGGTCGTTGGTCTTAACAGAGTTCATCGGACGAATCATATAACCGAAGGTGTGTGGCGTTGCCATGACACGATCGCGCAATAACGGACCACCCTGTCCACAGCTGTTACCACCAAGACCGGTGATTGCCATGTCAAGATGCAAATATGTATATTCGCTCTGTGGTAATTCGTGTGGATGGTTAGCCATTGCGATAGTGTTATCCGACCAAGGAAGTGCTGAGAAACTCATCTTATCCTTAGCCACGAAGACAGCACCATAGAGGCCATTGTTACCAGTATTACCAGTGAGTGAGAGCCAACGAGTATCCTGATGGTTACCCGTATCCTGTGGTTTAGGGAAGGCAACGAACTCATCCTCAACATTCTGCTGCTCGTAGATACCAATCATCTGACCAGTCTTACGGTCTGGATAGTTGTCAACAGTACCACGACCATAGTAATTCAACAGACTGAGTGCCTTTGGAACACGTACGGTATAACCTAACTTAGCGAGTGCCAGATTAGGCTTATTACTTGTTATTGCGCTCTCGCTCTCGATGCTACCGTCAGGGAAGATAGTATAAACCACCTGCGTATTGAAGCGGAAGTCGTCCTTACCGAATGGCTTTTCCTTGTATTCGATGAGCTTTTTCCAGTTGGCATTGCCACCCTCAAGGCGATAACCATAAGGTGCCTGTGACTCAACATTGAACACAACAGAAACAGAACCGTCAGCATTTGCGTGGGTTGCATAGTTAGTACACTTGTGCTGCAGGTTGTTCAAACCGTTTGCATACCATGCCTCGTAAGCCCAATTGTCATTGTTAACCCATGCACGGAAAGCGTTCAACTCTGGTCCACAACCGTCTGCAATGATAGTCTTACCATCATACTGAAGGTTATAAATCGTACCCTTTGTGAGGTCGAATGTTGTTGTGAAGGTCTTGCCAGAGAAGACAATCTTATTGTCCTTTACGGCAGACATATTCACCTTACCTGCTGCAGCGATAGCTGGACGAGCCGCTGCTGCCTGTACAGGCAACTGCTCTTCAGCCTGAACATAGCCTGCCTTTGCCCATGGCATATCATGCTTGAGACGATAGGTAATGTGGAGGAGATACTCCTTGTTTGGGTCAAGACCCTCGTTGAGTCCTGCGATTGTAATGCTCTTATGACTTCTTGCTGGTACACTACCAAGCTCAAGGTCGCCCTTCTTAACGGTTACACCATCAGCAGTCAGACTATAAGACATTGCATAACCACTAAGGTCATCAGAGTAGTAGTTCTTATTGAACACATCCAAAGTAGCTGTCTTAGCGTCCTTCCAGCTTGTTCCAATATACTGATACACCTTCTTCACCTCATAATACTGTGGCTTTGGAGTCTCATCACCGAAGATAATACCATTCATAACAAACTGTCCATCGTTAGGCGTATCACCAAAGTCACCACCGTAAGCGAGGTAACGCTTGCCGTCCTTTGTGTAGTTGTACATACTCTGATCAATCCAGTCCCAGATCGCACCACCCATAAAGAAGTTGGTTGACTCCATTGCCTCCCAGTAGTCAACGAGGTTACCTACAGCGTTACCCATCGAATGGGCATACTCTGAGATATGGAAAGGATACTTAATATCCATCTTACCTTTCACCGCATCGCGGGTCCAAGCAATACTTGGATACTGGTTAGAACCGATGTCCACGATGTCGTTGTTGCGCTCATACTGTACTGGTCTTGAAGCATCGTAAGCCTTCAGAGAGTCGTAAGCTACAACGAAGTTATGACCTGGTCCTGCCTCATTACCCAAACTCCAGATAACGATAGAAGGTTGGTTGACGAGCTGTCGTGTCATAGCCATCACACGATCAACGTGTGCTGCTTGGAACTCTGGTACGTGTGAAAGCGATGCCTTGCCATAGAAATACTCATGACTCTCAATGTTTGCCTCGCTCTCTAAGTAGATACCATACTTGTTACAGAGATAATAGAAGTAAGGATCGTTAGGATAATGAGAGGTACGTATGTGGTTAATATTCGCACGCTTCATCAGCATAATCTCATGTTCCATCTGCTCACGAGAGATAACCTTACCTGTCAATGGGTTGGTATCGTGGCGGTTCACACCCTTGAGTTTCACTGGTTTACCATTGATATAGTAATATCTTCCAGCCAAACCGAACTCGTCCTGACTTGCTGGTGTATCCTTAATCTCAACCGTACGGAAACCAGTTTGGAAACTTATCGTTTCAACTACCTTCTTTCCTTGCA
>CAUTPS010000009.1:0-59767 GCA_963540415.1 uncultured Prevotella sp. | reverse complement strand
GTCACTTCAATATATAAAAATACCTCACAAGGAATAATGCTGCGGAATTGAGGTTATAAAGCAAAGTGGGTAGTTAGCATCACACTTCTTGGACGAAGCTGGTAGAGGGTGTAGCTTTCGGAAAGATTGCTATTAGAACGATAGATAAAGGTTTTTGTATTGAAGACATTATCGACGTTCAGAACGAATTGTATCTTCTTTTTTGTTTTAAAGGTGATACTAAGATTCATAAAGGTGTAATCCTTTTTATCCGTAAAACCACTGTTATGCGTGTATTGTAGGTTGGTGTTAAGTATCAGTCTGTCAGGGATAAAAGCCATGGAGAGGGCAGCCTCATTGCTAAAGTTGCGAATCATATTTATGTAGTTACCCGACTTTGATTGGGAGATTGCCCATCGACAGTTCTCTGTTAGTCGGATATTCTTTAAAAGATTAAAGGCAAGATTAGCAGAGATGAAGAAACTATTATACTGATAGTCGGTGATGACAGATTGGCGCAGTATCTTGCTTGTGTTAGTCGAATAATCAGCTGTTGCCCCGATACTCATGTCGTGCCAAGTAATCTCCTTTCGTATATTCGCCGTCATAGAGAAGTTGTTCTGGTGGTTCGGAGCATATTCAGCTTGCAGCAATGTATGCGCATTCTGGTCGATTGTCGTACCATAAATCATGTCACTCCATGAGCGACTAACCGCCCCAGAGAGGTAGGCAAAGAACTGATGCGGGATATTCTTGTAGTGTATCTTCCCATGTATAGTTGCCGATTTATTTTCCGATAGATTCATCTTGTAGCGGTTTAGCGTCCTATAGTTGCTCAATAGATAAGCAGTGAACAGACTTCTCCAACTCGTAGGAAACATCCCGTAACTCCCTCCTGCAGAAAGCGTCCAATTGTCCGTTGCTTTCCAAAGCATTGTAAAAGATGGCGAGAAGAGTAGGGTTGTACGCTTTCCTTTCGTTGTCTCGTTAGCTATCGGTTCGTTATCCACCTTTGTGTAGTTGAGCGATAAAGGCAGATTGAACGATAGGCGGAAGGTGTTTTTGACATATTGTAGGTTGGCTCCAAAGTTACTCTTCATCTGCAAGTACCCCATGTCTCCGCTCGTCGCCATCGTCACAGCTGTATCGTTTAATAGACTTTTCAGTCCCACATACTCAATATCAAACTCTGCGGAAGGCGCAAGGGTCCAGTTGTGTTTTCGGATGTTTCTTATCAGAGTGAGACTGTTGTAACTTCCCATGTTTGAGAGTCTTACATCTTGTCTTGCCTGCATATCCCCTTCAATGGCGAGAGCTTGTGGATTTGTCTGTACAAAGTTGGTTGTCTTCAACTTAAAACCTCCTCCATTGGTTGTACGCTGAATCCATTCTGTGTGATTGTTCAGTCCTAAGTTTCTGTTAAAGGCATGTTGCTGAATACGTGCATTGTTAGACAAAGTTAGTCCATTGTCTTCACTCCAGTTTCCTGCTAAGTCAAGCGTGTTTTTGAGATAAGTCTTACTGCCGTTGTTCTCAAAATGCAACTGCATTGTGGCAGCGTTCGTCGTATTACGGGCAGAAATGTCTTCTGTCATCATACGAGTACTTGCATCGGGGAGCAGATAAGTGGTTTGCGAATAGCTACTTTGCCGTTGGATATCGTGTCTGTAAGTTATGTTATACCTTATTTCAGCGGTCTCACTTAGTTTGTTGAGATTACTGAAACATAGGTTATGCTGATTGTTACGTAGACTCTTACCTACAGGAGACGACCCTGGAAAGATGATGGATGTTAGGCGAGAGGCTCCGATATTATTCCCACCATAGTATGATTTAAACCAATCGACACTTGAACCATTATTATCTGTTTCGTAATAGAAAACGTGCTGTTGTCTTTGCGCGAAGTACATAAGGGCAGCATTGACCTCTCTCAATAAACCGTTAGAATCGAAGCCTATCCCTAAGTCTATGGTCTTTAGCCATCTGCCCTTTGCCTTCTTCTTTAGCCTTAAGTTGATTGCTGCCGATTCAGGTGGTATCTGATCCTGCAATGCCTTGATGTGTTCATGGTTTTCCATCACCTGTACCGTACTGACATCCTCAGCCTTAATACCATTCGTGGCGATGCTATATTTGCCCGCAAACATATCCATGTTCTCAATGTAGAAATGGTTGATAGGTACACCTTGATACTTCACCATGCCACCTTCTAACGTGATACCTGGCAGCTGTTTGAGGATATCACCAATGGTTCTGTCCTGTCCTTTCATATAGGCAGAGACCAAGTAGTTCAATGTGTCCCTACTTCCCCATAGCTTTCTTGCCTTTATCTCCACTTCTTTCAGTGTGATACTCTCGTAGGTGGTGGCGAAGTTAACGGTCTGACTCGTTGGAGTTATCCGCTTCACCTGCCGTTTTATATTGAATCCTGTCAGGCTTAAAAGAAGATTGTCATTTGTTCGTGGATAGCTGATAGCGTATCTGCCGTCTTCATTGGTCACACTACTCGCAAGAATGGAAGAATCCTTCTCTTGTATGATTGTAAGAATACAGCCATCCATAGGTTGATGTTTATTATCAACCACACGCCCAGTAATAGTCAGAGAGTCTCTCTGACTATTCTGAGCCTTACTGTTTATAGACAATAAGCCGATAAACGATAGTAAGATAAGTATGCGTCTTATCATTCTCGTTCCAAAGAATTGTCGAATGTTAAGAGCTTTAGTTTTACAACTTGTCCACTGAAATTAGTCGCAGTGAAGTTGTAGCCATAGCTCTCAAGGTAGCCTGCAGGATCTTTCAGCAATAGTTTCTCTTGTTTTCGTGTGTTCTCACGAGAAGTCTTTACATAGTTTCTGTCAAGGAAATAGATAGGGGTTACTGTCTTAGGTTTTTCTATGCCAGTAACCGTCCAGTGATAATCCCCTTCTTCGGTTTCAGCCTCCATAACCAAGCCAGGCAGTCCTGTAAACTTCCAAGGACCATAGGAAAGTGGAATCTTGGTAGTGAACCATACCTTATAATTTCTTCCTCGATAAGAACAGGTTGCGGCTGTACAATCGTAGTCTAAAAGCATTTTATGCTCGGTTGTAAGCTTCCATTGCATCTTTGGAGTAGTCTCTTGATAAAGGTAAGAGCCAGCCCCGTCCATATTGTAAATAACTGTTGTCTTTCCCTTTGGATAGCCAATATAGGTTTCACCAACGTTAGCGACGAGTTTCATAGCTGCTCTTGAGCCACGCTTCCCATTACGTAGAAAGGCTTTAGCCATGCGCAGGTCGGCATTATGCTCACTCTCCACAAAGCTCTGGCACACCTTACGTCCGATGTAAGTATATACTTTCTCAAAGTCAGGATTATTCTGTCCTGATAGGTCATATTTAACGGTTAGGTCATAAGAAACAATCAGCTGCGTCGTGTCAATTGCTGTATGCTTAAAAACATCCAATTCCGTCTTCTCCTGTGCATTTGCAGATACCGACAAGGTTAGCGCAATGAGTAGTAGTTTAATCTTCATATTCATAGTTATATCATCTATTAGGTAAATCAAAAACGAGTACAAACGTACGAAATCTTTTTGTAAAAAGCAAGTGAATGTTCCTTTAAGTTTAAATTATTTTTCGGTTCTTCCGTTAAATGTGTGGATGCTTTTCGTATGGCTTTAGTGAAAGAACCAAAGTTACTCGCTAAACAAAAAACATTGCTAAGATTGTCAACTATCTATCCTATTATTATCCTCTGATATTGAAAATCATTTTTTTTATACTTCGAAAATATGCAGATAAGGATTTGAAAAACCATTACATAATCTCAAAGAAAATATCTATAACTAACGGCAAAAACATATATACGAAGCAAGTTTGCAACCAACAGTAAGTCAATTAGTTATAAAGTAGAAAAGTAAAAGGTGCTTAATTGGACTTCAAAAGGGCGTTAGTTAGACTTCAAAAGGGCACCTATAGCAAGTCAATTAGGCATCTTTTAGAAGCCTAAAGAGCATGTGTTCTCTCCGAATGGATAAAAGTTATTTGATACGTTAATCTAAGGAGAAGACACTAAAAATTTAAAAAAACACTAAGGGATATAATATAATTAAAAAAAAAGTCATATCTTTGTCAACAAAAAACAAAATATGGTGCATTCCTTATGCTATTTATGAATAACTAAAAGCTCATAAAACATGAAATATGCTTTAATAACCGGTGCTTCACGAGGAATAGGACGTGCCGTAGCCTTGCTTTTATCAGAACAATATTCTATAATAATCAATTACCATTCTAATTCCGAATGTGCTCAAGAAGTGAAACAACTGATAGAGGAGAAAGGTGGTCATGCAGAACTTTTGCCCTTTGATGTGTCTGACCCGAAGGCAATAGAAGCTGCTATTGATTGCTGGGAGGCTGCTCATCCAGATGAATTCATCTCCGTATTGGTGAATAATGCAGGTATCCGGAAGGATAATGTCATGTTTATGATGTCGGAAGACGACTGGCACAGTGTTCTGGATACGAATATGAATGGTTTCTTCTATATTACACGTCGACTGTTGAAACACATGATGCCACGTAGACATGGAGGACGAATTATCAATATGACATCACTATCAGGACTGAAAGGAATGCCTGGACAGGTCAATTACAGTGCAGCAAAGGCTGCTCTGATTGGTGCAACGAAGGCATTGGCACAGGAAGTAGCACCACGAAACATCACCGTAAATGCAGTAGCACCAGGATTCATACAGACTGATATGACGAAGGAATTGCCAGAGGATGAACTGAAGAAACTCATCCCTGTGGGTCGTTTCGGTAAGCCAGAGGAGGTCGCAGCCGTTGTGGCGTTCCTTGCTTCGGATGCAGCTGCATACGTTACAGGTGAGGTTATTAATGTGAATGGAGGATTATATACTTAATAAGAGGTGAAAGAAGTGATGAGAAAGTAGGACGTTAAAGGGGTTAATCCAAATGAATTATTGCTGATGTCAGTGGTATCCCACTATTCGTTTTTAACTCCTCTAACACCTTAATATCCCTAACTTCTGAAAAAGAAATATGGAAAGAAGAGTCGTAATAACCGGAATGGGAATATGGTCATGTCTTGGTACTGATCTTGAAACGGTAAAAAATTCATTATATGAAGGGAAGTCGGGCATAGGCATTCAGGAAGAACGCCTTACCTATGGCTATCGTTCGGCATTGACAGGTATCGTTGCGGAACCAGTCATCACGAAAAAAATGCTCGACCGTCATATACGTGCTGGTATGTCGGAGGAGGCACGTTATGCTTACATGTCAAGCTTGCAAGCCTTTGCTCAAGCAGGTATTACGGATGACTATCTGCGAGAGAATGAAGTAGGGTGTATCTTTGGCAATGACTCTTCAGCCCAGCCTGTCATTGAAGCCTCAAAGATAATGGACGAGAAACATGACTCAGCAATGTTGGGTTATGGACTCATCTTCCAGTCGATGAACTCAACGGTGAACATGAATCTCAGTACCATCTTCCATCTGCGTGGTGTGAACTTCACGGTCAGTTCAGCCTGTGCCAGTGGTAGCCATTCCATAGGTTTAGGGTTTATGATGATCAAGCAAGGACTTCAGGATATGGTTCTCTGCGGTGGTGCACAGGAAACAAACTACTACTCAATGGCATCATTTGATGCACTTGGCGCTTTCTCTGTTCGTATGGATGAGCCGACAAAGGCGAGTCGTCCGTTTGATAGGGACCGTGACGGACTCATACCGAGTGGTGGTGCAGCATCATTGGTATTGGAAGACTATGAACATGCGAAGGCACGTGGAGCGAATATCCTTGCAGAAGTTGTTGGATATGGCTTCTCAAGTAATGGTGGCGGTATCAGTCAACCATCCGATGAAGGAAGTGTTATTGCCATGACTCGGGCTTTGAAGTGTGCAGACATGGAGGCAGATGATATAGACTATATCAATGCCCATGCTACGAGTACACACCAGGGAGATATGTATGAAGCAATTGCTCTGAACCGCATGTTTGAAGGTAAACATGCCCTTATCTCATCCACCAAGAGCATGACTGGTCATGAGTGTTGGATGGCAGGAGCATCAGAAGCAGTGTATAGTATCTTGATGATGCAGCATGACTTCGTAGCACCTAACATCAATTTCGAGAACCCTGATGAGTATTCGGAGAAGATGAACCTTGCTACAACAACTGTTGACACAGAGGTTAACACCGTACTGAGCAACTCCTTTGGCTTTGGTGGTACCAATTCTGCTCTGATTATTAAGAAGTTCAAGGATTAATTGTTATGACTTAATTTATATTATTATGAGAACGTATGTAAAGACCTTATTGGTCCTTATCGCTGTAATTCTTTACAGTCCAGTAGTAAATGCACAAAGTGATGAAAGCTATGGTTGGGAGCAAGCTCCTCGTTATAGAGGATTCATCTCAGAAGGCTATGTGTTTGGAACAGGTGATGTGAAAGAGAATCGTAGCTTCCTTTCTACTTCCCATGGAGTACAGATTACCCCAGCATTATTTGTCGGTGGTGGTGTAGCTGTTAATTATTGGTGGAACAGTGAAAGCTGGAGCGTTCCTTTGTTTGTTGACACACGTGTGGAGTTTCATAAGGAATTGCGTAAGAATTTCTCTCCATACATTAGCACAAAAGTTGGTTATAGTGTAGGTGACTGTGAAGGGTTATACATCGCTCCACAAATAGGATGTCACTTCTATTTCGGTCATAGTAAGTTTGGTATCAGTGCTGCTCTTGGTTATACATTCCAGAACTGTGAGGTAGAAACGGCTTACGAGACTATAAATCGTAATGCTGGTGGTATAGAATTATCAGTAGGATTAGACATTTAAAAGAATATTTATTTGATTATTAATTTATATTTTTTACCTATTATGAAACGAATCGTATTATTATTATCTTTCGTAGTGTGCTGCGTGATGAGTCTGTTTGCTAAGGCTGATGTAACATTAAAGAGTGGTTCACTTTCTAACTTAAAAACCTCAAAAGCAAAAGTTTATGTTGTTTGGGACTATAGCCATGCGACATTAGAAGGACAAGATGCGAAGACCTTCTTGAAAGAGAAAGGCAAAGAGTGGGAACGTGATTATAAGGCAGAACTTGAACGTGCAGAAGCAAACTTCATGGAGCGTTTCAATGACAAGACGAAAAGTGTGACGATCACGGATAAGAAGAGTGAGGCTGACTACACGATAGTCATTGAGGTAAAAGACTTCCATTATGGTAGTACTGGTGCCTCAGTTTTCATAGGCTTTGGTGCAGGGGATGCTCACATGAGTGCTCTGATGAACCTCTATGAGAAGAATGTGAAGCAGCCATTTGCTGTTATTGATGTTGATGGCGTTGCTGGTGCAGGCTTCGGCAATGAGAAACGTCGTGTCGAAACCTATCGCGAATTGGCTGAGCAAGTTGTTAAGCTAATAAAGAAGGCAAAGTAAATATAACTCTTTGTGTGATATAAGATATGAGAAAGATTATCATATTGATGTTTCTGTCAATTCTGAACCTATCTTGTATTGCAAAGGTGAAGTTAGAGAGTGGCAGTCTTTGTTGCCTGAAAGGTGAGAAGACTGTTGCTGTCAGCTTAGACTTGACAAGAATTAAATACAAAAAAGATCAAGGCAACAATGGTGTTTAAGTCTGATGAAGGCGACGATGACGATCCAATAACATTTAAGGATCCGATGGATGATTTAGGTGAATCTTTCGCTAAGTTATTTATAAGACAAATAAGAAAGGCAAATAAATAAGAATGAATCTATTCCAATCAGAGAGTGATAAATACACTCAGGAACAGCTCTCTGCTCGTGAAGCACAACGTCTTGCAGAGTATATTGCATGGGGACCCGTCATCTTTCAGGTATCTCGTCTGATGGTGAAGTGGGGCATCTTGGATGCTCTGCGTGACAGTTTGGAGGGTTTGACATTGGATGAATTGGTGAAACAGACGCAGCTCTCGGAGTATGCTTTGAAGGTTTTGCTCGAAGCTTCACTGAGTGCTGGGACTGTTTTGGTGAATAAAGATACTGACCGATACACCATATCCAAGACAGGTTGGTTCCTACTCAATGACCCAGCTACACGTGTGAATATCGATTTCAATCATGATGTCAACTATCGGGGCATGTTCTTTCTCGATGAAGCATTGAAGGAAGGAAAGCCAGCTGGACTGAAAACCCTTGGTGACTGGCCGACAATCTATGAAGGATTGTCGAAACTTGATAAGCAAGTACAGGATAGTTGGTTTGGTTTTGACCATTTCTATAGCGACCATTCCTTTGACAAGGCGTTGGAGATTGTGTTCGGTAAACATCCCAAACACTTGATGGATGTGGGTGGAAACACAGGGCGTTTTGCTTTGCGCTGCGTTGAATATGATTCTGAAGTCAATGTTACAATCGTTGATCTACCCGGTCAGATTGGAATGATGAAGAAGAATATCGAAGGGAAAGAGGGTGCAGAGCGCATCAATGGCTACTCCACAAACATTCTTGACGAACACAATGGTCTGCCACAAGGAAGCTGGGATGCCATTTGGATGAGCCAGTTCCTTGATTGTTTCTCAGAAGAAGAGATCTATAGTATCCTTGTTCGGGCAGCCAGAGTCATGAAGAATGATTCCACCTTATATATAATGGAGACCTTCTGGGACCGACAAAAGTATGAGCCAGCATCACTATGTCTGACCATGACAAGTGTCTATTTCACTGTTATGGCAAATGGAAACAGCAAGATGTATCATTCTGATGACATGATAAAGCAGATTGATAGAGCTGGACTGAGAGTTGTTGACACCCATGATGGTATTGGTCAAGGACACACAATACTGGAAGTAAAGTTGAAATAAATCATAAAGTATAACACATAATGGAAAGAAAAGAAATTGAAGAGAAAGTAAGAAACTTCCTCATAGAGGATCTGGAGATTGACGAAGAGAATATTGCACCAGAAGCAAAGCTGAAGGATGACCTTGGCATTGATAGTCTGGACTTTGTTGATATCGTCGTTATTGTCGAGAAGAACTTCGGCTTTAAGATCAAACCAGAGGAGATGCAGGGCGTCGTTACTTTGTCACAGTTCTGCGATTATATAGAGAGTAAGGTTGGCTAACACTACATATGGCAGTGGGTGGATGCATCGATTGCTGATACAATCGCTGCGCTGGCTGGATGTGCGGATGGTCTATTTAGTCACATCCCTCTTTGTTATACCAGTCTGTCTGCTACTGAATACCAACCATAGTAGGACCTCTGCCTATCAGTTCTACCGTCATCGCTTGCGCTATGGGCGTTTGCGTGCAGCATGGAGTGTTTACATCAATCACTGTTTGTTTAGTCAAGTAGTGGTGGATCGCTTTGCAGTTTTTGCAGGTAAGCACTTCCATTTGGATATTGAAGGATACGAACACTTCCGTCAGTTAGAGTCAGAACCGAAAGGATTCATGATCTTCAGTTCCCATATTGGCTGTTATGAGGTGGCGGGTTACTCCCTTATCTCAAAGACAAAACGATTCAATGCGTTAGTATTTGGAGGTGAAAAAGCCACTGTGATGGCAGGGAGACAAGAGGTCTTGGGGCATCATAACATCCGTATGATACCCGTTAAGGAGGATATGAGCCACCTTTTCCTTGTGAATGAGGCATTAGATAACAATGAAATCATGAGCATGCCTGCTGACAGAATCCTTGGTTCAGCTAAGTCGGTGATGTCTGTTTTCATGGATGCTGAGGCTCGTTTCCCTGCTGGTCCGCTCTCTGTGGCAACGATGAAAGGGCTGGATGTCCTCGCAGTCAATGTCATGAAGACATCAGCTAAGCATTATAAGGTATATGTAGCACGTCTTTCTTACGACAAACAAGCACCTCGTCGACAGCAGATGCAGCAATTAGCTGACAGTTATGTGAAGGAATTGGAACGCAAAGTGCGGCAGTATCCTTTGCAATGGTTTAATTTCTATGACTTCTGGTCACGATAAGTTGATGATAAAGAAGATGACAAATTTTGATGTAGAGATTCCTTCTGAAGCAGCACTTCGGACAATCGACGTACATGAGTTACTGCCACAGCAGGAGCCTTTCGTCATGATTGGTAGACTGATACATTTCGATAAGACGCTTACGGTCACAGAGACTGAGGTACAGAAGAACAACATCTTTGTGGATGATGACTGTTTTTCTGCTTCAGGTTTGATGGAGAACATCGCCCAAACCTGTGCCGCCCGTATAGGATATGTCAATAAATACATCCTGAAAAAAGGAATCCAATTGGGCTTTATCGGTGCCGTTCGTAATTTTGAGGTCATTGATTTGCCCCATGTTGGAGACGTTATAACGACTCGGGTAGACGTGAAGGAAGAAGTGTTTGGTATGACATTGGCAGAAGCAAGCATAACATGCAGTGATAAAGTGCTCGTCACATCCGAGATAAAGATAGCCGTTAAGGAACAAGAAGAAGCTTGAGAAAGAAAGAAATCTGGTATTGAATGAAAGAATTAAAAGCATCAAAAACATTTGCAATCCGCTTCAGTGAGGTTGATTCCATGAATGTTGTATGGCATGGTTCTTATCCTCTTTACTTTGAAGATGCACGTGAAGCATTTGGAAAGAAGTATGGATTGGAATACATGGGATTCTTTGACCATGGCTATTTTGCTCCATTGGTTGACCTCTCCTTTCACTATAAGAAGCCAATTAAATACGGGATGACCCCTCGTATAGACATCATCTATCGTCCAACAGAGGCTGCAAAGATAGTCTTTGACTATGAGATTCATGATGCAGAGGATGACAGTCTGATAGCAACAGGACATTCCGTGCAGGTGTTTATGGACCTCAATTATCAGTTAGTGTGGGACAATCCTCCATTTTATCAACAGTGGAAAGAACACTGGGAACAGGTGGATAAGAAGTAATAGTGTGTAGGAAAGAATCAGAAGAAATCATGGTTTACGTTTTAGCTGATAATATTATCTCTCCTCTGGGCGATACTTCAGAGGACAATTACCAGGCTGTAAAGGCTGGTAAGTCGGCTATTCGTGCCTATGCTCCAATGACGGATGGCATTCCAGATGGTTTCATCGCATCCTTGATGTCAGCTGATTTTGAAGACTTAGTCTTTCGTTCTGCAGGCAAAGCCATTGAGGCTTCGGGTATAAATGTGGCTGATGACCGTTCCGTTTTCATTCTGAGTTCTACCAAAGGAGCGATAGAAGGATTAGGCAAGGATGCCGATGAAAATCTCTATCTGGGTGAGACAGCACAGCGAATAGCCACTCGGTTGGGTTTTACGACATGCCCAGTAGTGGTGTGTAATGCCTGTATATCGGGTTCTGCAGCAATGATTTTGGCCTCTCGACTGTTACAGTTAGGCACGTATGATCATGTTGTTGTCTGTGGCGCTGATTGTCCTCAACGCTTTATAATCTCTGGTTTTCAGTCACTTAATGCCATGTCAGCAGAGTTTTGTAGACCTTTCGACATAGAGCGTCAGGGTCTTAATTTAGGTGAAGCAGCGGCAACGGTGGTACTGAGCAGTCGTCTTCCCTCTGGTGAGCAGGCTACTAATAAGTCTGATAAACGAGTTTGGACGATAGGACATGGATATATAAAGAATGATGCTTTTCATATCAGTGCACCGTTAAAGACGGCAGAAGGGTTGCTTGAAGCCTTGCAACAGACGATGGAAAGCGTTGGGAAAGATGATTTAGCTTTCATCAATGCACATGGTACAGCTACGCTTTTCAATGACCAAATGGAGTCTATCGCCATTCAGAGAGCTGCCCTTTCTGATGTCCCCGTCAATGCTTTGAAAGGTTATATCGGCCATTCTTTAGGTGCGGCAGGAGTCTTTGAGACTATCCTCTGTATGAAATCTGTCGATGATCACACCGTCTTAGGGACGCGTGGATATGACGAAATGGGCGTATCTGGTAAAGTGACACTGTCTGCAGAGCACAGCTCAACCCATAAGACAGGCTTTATCAAGATGCTTTCAGGCTTCGGCGGATGCAATGCAACCCTCTATGCAAAGTCTGTTGAAAGCTCTTCTTTATCTTTGAATGAGACAAAAGCGGTGACAGATCATGTTCCTTCAGTATTCAGAAAGACGCATCATGTGCGTATTACTCCTGAAGGAGCATGGCTTGATGGTAGACTTCTTCCTGTCATAGGTGAACCAAACGAAAAGAGTCTGCTCACAACAATCTATAAAAAGATGATAGGAGACTATCCAAAGTATTATAAAATGGATGGTCTGTGTCGCTTGGGTTTCATTGCTTCAGAGCTCTTACTACGGGCAGAAAAGGCTGAAGAAACATATAGAAAAGAACTTCAAAGGAGTCGGGGAGTGGTACTTTTCAATCGCTCTTCATCTATTTCCTCTGATAAAAAGTACTTAGCTTCGATAGCAGATAAGGACAATTACTTCCCAAGTCCTTCTGTCTTCGTGTATACCTTGCCGAATATTGTTACTGGTGAGATTGCCATTCGCAATGGCTATCACGGTGAGACATCTTTCTATATTCTGCCGGCAAAGAATGAAGAGCAGATGCAGACATTGATACAAACAGCTTTCTTAGACAGCCAAATAACAAGCTTGTTGACGGGATGGATAGATTATGAAGACCGTGAACACTACGAAGCCGACTTGTATATAGCATCTATCAACAAGGTATAATAAAGAAGAATAAAATAAAAAAATCATATCATATATAAAATAGACACGACAATGAACGAGTTAGTAAAAGAATTAAAGGACGAGATTATAGAGGCTTTGAATCTCGAAGAGATGACAGCTGATGACATTGATGAGAACGAACCACTCTTTGGTGAAGGTTTAGGTTTAGACTCAATTGATGCTTTGGAGCTGATAGTTCTTTTGGAAAAGAAGTACGGTATCAAGTTGGCTGACCCTGCTGAAGGCAAGAAAATCTTCACCAGTGTCGCTTCTATTGCCGACTATGTCAGCAAGAACCGAAAGAAATAAAATCACTTTGGGGTAATAATAGCGAACGGATAAACCAATAAAATGAATATTGTAGTTACTGGTGAAGGCATAATCTCTGCTATTGGCTTTAACAAACAAGAGGTGTTAGAGTCCTTGCTAACGAAGCAGAGTGGTATTGGGATGATGAGACATCTTCAATCAGTTCATCGTGAATTGCCCGTAGGGGAGGTTGATTTGTCGAATGAACAGATGAAAGAGATGGCTGGCATTCCTGCGTCACAGATGATGAGTCGCACAGCCTTGATGGGTATCATAGCTGTTCGCCAGGCGTTAATGGATGCAGGATTCAGTGTCGATGACATCCTTGAACGTAAGAAAAAGGGTGAAAGTCTGCGCATAGTACTTGTCTCTGGCACAACAGTTGGTGGCATGGATATCACCGAGCTCTGCTTCGATCATATAGAGGAAGATGACAATGTATCCTTCCTTCAGCATCATGACTGTGGCAGTTGTACGAACACCATGGCTGATTACTTTGGTATTTTCACGGAAGTAACGACTTTGTCTACAGCCTGCTCTTCGGCAGCCAATGCCATTATGTTCGGTGCACGATTGTTGAAAGACCATCAAGCTGACATCGTTATAGCTGGTGGTACAGAGTCTTTATCTCGCTTTCACCTCAATGGTTTCAACTCATTGATGATCCTTGACCATGAGCGTTGTCGTCCATTCGATGCTACACGGGCTGGTCTTAACTTAGGGGAAGGGGCTGCCTTCGTAGTATTAGAGTCTGATAAGACTGCCAATAAACGTGGTGTAAAGCCCCATGCTTACCTTACTGGATATGGAAATGCATGTGATGCGTTCCATCAAACGTCATCGTCAGAAGATGGGGAAGGGGCTTATCGTGCCATGAAAGAGGCTTTGGACATGGCACATCTCAGTCCGAAAGATATTCAATATGTCAATGCTCACGGAACAGGAACACCCAATAACGACCAAAGTGAGAGTGTTTCTTTACGCCGAATCTTCGGGGATAAGTTCCCATTGATATCCAGTACAAAGTCATTTACTGGTCATACTACAAGCGCATCGGGAAGCATTGAAGCTGTTATCTGTATCTTAGCGATGCAGAATCATTTTGTCCCAGCCAACTTAGGTTGGGCACATCAGATGGAGGAGGGTATTACTCCGACCTTAGGTGAACAGAGCGTCACGTTGGAAAACGTGCTCTGTAACTCTTTTGGTTTCGGTGGTAACGACTCTTCTTTATTGTTTTCTACCCATCCAACGACCACAGAAGAACCATTAGAAACACGGAAAGATGTTAAGGTCTTGTCCCGTGTTGAGCTCACTTCTGAGGACCAACTGGCGGACATTCGTAAGTATGTCAAGCCTTTAGAGGCACGTCGTATGGGCAAAATCATGAAGAGCTCCTTGCTTTCTTCTTTGGAAGCATTGGCGCAAGCTGGTGTTGATAAGCCCGATGCCATTATCACTGGAACGATGTATGGTTGTCTGGAATATAGCGAACGACTGTTGGAACAGATGAAAGAGGAGGGTGAGACAATGCTGAAACCCACTTACTTCATGCAGAGTACACACAACACCATAGGAAGTAATATGGCCATTAAGACCCACTGTCACGGTTATAATGTTACCTATACACAGGGGACAGCATCTTTATCATGGGCATTACGTGATGCAGAGATGCTATTAAAAGAAGGTAAGGCAAAGACAGTTCTTGTGGGATGTCACGATGAGAGTACTCCACTTTTTAATTCATTATTGAAGCGGGATGGGGCAGAAGAGCTACCTTCTATCCATGCTATCGCAATGGTGTTGTCATGTGGCGAGTAGTTATCTTATCCGTTCTGCAGAGTTCTCTTTTGGCAGGAGGACAGGTGTTTTTGAAGTTTGCACTTCAGAAAATACTTCCCTTTGGCTGGACTCGTACGTTTTGGTGCAGTCTTTTGTTGAATTGGCAGTTTGCTTGTAGTGGTTTGTTGTTCGGTTCCAGTTCCATACTTTGGATGTATATCATTAAGCATTATCCACTGAGTGTGGCTTATCCGATGATTAGTTTGAGTTATGTATTTGGTCTTCTTGCAGCAATACTATTTTTCCATGAGTCCGTCTCTGTGATGAAATGGGTAGGGGTGAGCCTGATAATATTAGGCTGTTGCTTGATTGCCAAGTAGAAAAATAAGATGTAAAATGAAAAAGTTATTATTAATTTTGGTGGTGTTCTGTATCGCCACAACGACTGTTTCAGCACAAGCTGTCAGTGAGGCAAAGATAAGACAGCAGATAGAAGCTGCTGCCGCAAGCATGAAAACCATGCAATGCGACTTTGTACAGACGAAGTATCTCCGCATGTTGAATGATAAGATGGTGTCACGTGGTAAGATGTATTACCAGCAAAGTGACAAGCTCCGTTGGGAGTATACCTCACCTTATGCCTATGCTTTCGTTCTGAATGGCTCACGTGTTCTTATTAGTAAGGGCAACCGCAATGATGTTATCAACGTCAATCAGAGCAAATTTTTTAAGGAGATAGCACGCATAATGATGAACAGTGTTGTGGGAAAAGCCCTCAATGACAAGCGTGATTTCAAGGTTAGTCTCTCTTCATCAGCCACTGAATACGTTGCAGTTCTATATCCACAGCAGAAGCAGATGCAGCAGATGTTCCAGAAGATTGTCCTTTATTTCAACCGCCAACGGGCAATGGTTGCTAAGGTTGAGCTTATAGAAAAGCGTGGCGATCGTACTGTTATTGAGATGACGAATGTAAAAGTAAATAGTCCTATTAATGCGAAAGTATTTACTGTTAATTAGTATTCTTCTGCTTTCTCTTACCTCTCTGACGGTACAAGCACAAGACAGCCTCCTTGTTCAGCAGCCTCCTTTGTCGGACAGTATAGGCAGTAAAACAAAGTATGCTACTACCATTGAACTGTCAAAAGGTTATCTCAGTGGCATCACCATCATGGTACGTGAAGCGGATGTATACCATGGTGTCTTGTTCAATGAGTTTGGTATCACGGCATTAGAGTTCACTTATCAGCCCCATACGAAGAAGGTAGAGTTGATTGAAGTCATTGCAATGCTCGATAAATGGTACATCCGTCGTGTGTTAAAGAGTGATTTACAGCATGTCATGGAGAACCTTTTAAAAGGTAATCCTACCTATAAAGATGAGAAATATCACATCAGTTACAAGTTTTCATTGATGAACAATGAGGAGAATTCCAACATAACAAAAGGAGAGAACGATGCAACTGAAGAATAATTTATACAAGATAATCCGTAAAGAGGGAGTTGGTTCGGTGGTGAATTACGCCATCGAACTGATTCCTTCTTGTTCTATCTATGCTGCCCATTTCCCTGGTGAACCCATTACTCCAGGTGTATGTATTGTCCAAATGGGCAAGGAACTTGTTGAGGAACTACTCTCCGAGCAACGTTCCACACCGTGTAAGCTGATGATTACAAAGGTGAAGAACGTGAAGTTCCTCTCTATAATCTCACCCAATGAGACGTTACAACTCACGTATCAGGTGAAGAAGTTGATAACGTCAGAGGATGGAACAAGTGTTGAAACACAGTTGATAGTACTCTCAGAAGAGAAGCCTATGGCAAAGATTTCCTTAGTGTTGAGGATGGTATGATGAATGAGGAATTGAAGAAACAATTACGAAACAGACGTATCTGTGTTGTCATTCCCACCTATAACAATGACAAAACGATAAAGACAGTAGTGGAGAAGTGTCTGCTCTACTGTGACGATATCATTGTCGTTACAGATGGGTGTACGGACCGTACTGCCGACATTCTACATGCCATTGATGGTATAACGATAGTATCCTATCCACAGAATCGAGGGAAAGGATATGCCTTGAAGATGGGCTTCAGAAAGGCATTAGAGATGGGTTTCTCCTATGCTATCACCCTTGATGGGGATGGACAACACTATCCTGAGGACATCCCACTCTTCTTGAAAGCTAATCAACAGCACCCCCAATCCTTGATTATTGGTAGTCGACAGTTGGAGGGTGTCGACCGTTCCAAGGGTAGTTCCTTTGCTAATAAGTTCTCTAACTTCTGGTTTTATGTACAGACAGGTAGGGCGTTACCTGACACCCAGACAGGTTATAGGCTCTATCCTCTGCACCATTTACGCGGACTGTCATTGCTCACTTCACGCTATGAAGCGGAGTTGGAACTGCTTGTTTTCGCCTCTTGGCATGGTGTCAAGCTTGTCCCAATACCCGTACAAGTCTATTATCCACCGCGCAATGAGCGTGTAAGTCACTTCCGTCCGGGAAAGGATTTTGCGCGTATCAGTGTTCTGAACACCGTCCTTTGTTTCTTGGCTGTGGTCTATGGACTTCCCTTACGACTGTGGCGAGCACTGATGACCACCCTTCGTACGGTTTATTCCTTACTCTTTTTCCTCTTTTTCACGCTGGTGGTCTTCACTCCTTTCGTATGGATTTATACGAAATTCGGTAAGATGACTGAGCGTCGCCGTTACCGTTTGCATCAGCTTATCTATCATGCTTCACGCTTTGTGATGATTCATCACGGTATACCCGGTACGAAATATGAGTATAAGGTGGCTGAAGGTATCGACTTCAACAAGCCCCGTATCATCATCTGTAACCATCAGTCGCATCTTGATTTGATGTGTCAGTTAGTCTTCACACCGAAGATTGTCTTCCTCACCAATGCCTGGGTATGGGACAATCCCTTCTATGGTTTACTCATTCGGAACGCAGAATACCTACCCGTAAGGGAAGGATTGGATGAGATAATGCCCCATTTACGTTCGTTGATAGAGCGTGGTTACAGCGTAGCAGTCTATCCTGAAGGGACAAGATCTAAGGATTGTCGTATCGGAAGATTCCATCAAGGAGCGTTTTATATGGCACGTGAGTTCGGATTAGAGGTCCTTCCGATGATTCTTTACGGGCCTGGTAGGATTCTACCAAAGACCGGTTGGCACCTCCATAAGGGTAAATTCTTCGTTGAAGTGGACAAACCACTGACGCAAGAGGAGCTCTCAGCCATGGGCGATCTGAAGCAACAGGCATCCACAATGCGCAAACGTTACAAAGAGAAGTATGAAGAAATAGCTAACAGAATGGAACAATGACACAGCAGAAGAAGGTTATCATCATCGGAAGTGGCTTAGGTGGACTGTCCTGTGGGGCTATTCTTGCAAAGAACGGATATGCCGTTACCGTACTTGAACAGGGCATTCAGGTGGGTGGTTGTCTGCAATGTTTCTCCCGTCGTGGTGCAAAGTTCGAGACAGGAATGCACTTCATAGGCAGTGCAGCACATGGTCAGACACTTGATAAGCTCATGCGTTACTTGGAGATAGACAAGACAGTGACGCTCTCACAGCTTGATCCTCAAGGTTATGATGTCGTAGCATTGGGTGGGAAAAAGTATGCTTTTGCCAATGGTAGAGAGGCCTTCCTCAAGCAGATGACGGATTATTTCCCTTCTCAGCGTGACAATCTCATTCGTTATTACGACCTTATTGAGGAGATTGCCAATGCCTCTTCACTTCATTCTCTTAAGTATGCAGACTCTGATTCTCCGTTGAATATGGAGTATCAGCTGCGTTCTATCAATGCCGTCATTGATGAAGTAATCACCGATCCTGTGTTGGCTAAGGTTCTTGTGGGCAACCTTCCGCTCTATGCAGCAGAGAAAAATAAGACGCCTTTTGCCACACATGCCTTCATAATGGATTTCTATAACCAGAGTGCTTTTCGTGTTAAGGGGGGTAGTGACAGCATTGCTACAGCCTTAATGGGTACCATCAACCGTTATGGAGGTGAGGTTCTGACCCGTAAGAAGGTGACTCGTATCATTTGTGATGACACACATGCCGTTGGAGTAGAGGTGAATGGAAAAGACACTTTGCCCTGTGATATCATCATATCTGATGCCCATCCGATGCGTACTTTGGAACTATTAGATACGAAACTGATTCGTCCTGCCTTCCGCAAGCGTATCAATCACATCCCGCAAACCGTGGGTGGCTTCTCTGTTTATCTACATTTCAAGGAGAAGACGATTCCTTATATCAACTATAATTACTATGGTTATCAAGGCGATACACCGTGGGATTGTGAACAGTATACGGCAGAAAACTGGCCGAAAGGCTTCCTTTACATGCACTTCTGTCCAGAAGGCGATACGCAATATGCCTCTACGGGCGTCATCCTTTCTTATATGCAGATGGCTGATGTGGAGAAATGGAAGGGCACAAAGGTCGGGAGGAGAGGACAAGACTATGAGGATTTCAAACGCGAAAAGGCTGAACGACTCCTCGATGTATTGGAAGAACACTTCCCCAACATACGTTCCCAGATACAGAATTACTATACTTCCACACCGCTGACCTATCTTGATTACACTGGAACGGAGGGTGGGTCAATGTATGGTAATGCTAAGGATATCAGTCTGGGCAGTGCTTGTCGGGTACCGCAACGTACGAAGGTCCCGAACCTTTACCTCACTGGTCAGAACATCAACTCCCATGGAATGCTGGGCGTTTTGGTGGGAACGATTGTCACTTGTAGTGAGTTGTTGACGGCAAAGACCATCTATGAACAGATAAAGGAGGCTAACGAATGAAGACAACTGTGATAATTGGTGGTGGATTGGGTGGACTCTTTGCGGGTGCTATCCTCTCTCGTGAGGGCTTTAAGGTCACTGTTTTGGAGAAGAACGACACTGCTGGCGGTGGACTTCAGAACTTCCGACGCTTTGGAATGAAGTTCGATACGGGTATGCATGTCATTGGTGGGATGCACCCTGGGGGTAATATCTATCGTATTTGTGAGTATCTCGGCATTGCAGACAAGGTACATTTACGTGACGTTGACGATGATTGTACGGACAGTCTCTACTTTGCTGAGGACCAGACAACCTACCATATAAAGAAAGGTAAGGAGGGATTTGTCAGCTCTCTGGCTGAACATTTCCCTGAAGAACGGGCAAATCTTGAAGCATACGTGGATGCTGTACACCGTCTGACAGATGAACTCGACCTCTTTTACCTACGTCCTTCCAATGATTTCTTCCCTGTTCATTCGGAGGAATTCAATCTTGCTGCTGATGCTTTCATAGCGAAATACATCCAAAACCCTAAGCTTCGTAATGTCGTTGCATACATGAATCCACTCTATGGGGGCATGGCTGATACAACACCTGCTTATGTTCATGCTATCGTGAGTGTGCTTTACATGCAGGGGGCGAGTCGCTTTGTAGGGGGAAGTGACCACTTTGCACAGCTGTTAGTGTCTGTTATTGAGTCGGCAGGAGGAGAGGTCAGATGCAACGAGGGCGCAGAATGGGTGGAAGTAAACAACCGCCACGTTGACTATGTACGGTCTACGAAGGGGCAAGAGTACCGTGCTGACCATTACATCTCAGCTATTCATCCCTGTACTTTACTCCCTTTACTGTCTGAAAAGGCGTTCCCCAAGGCTTATCGGACAAGACTTAACGACATCCCGAATGCCTATTCAGCCTTCTCTGTATATGTGAAGTTCAAACCAGAGACGTTCCCTTACATCAATCATTCGGAGTATTACATGACCCGATATGATAAGGTGTGGCACTTTGGTGAGCATCATGACACATGGCCGTTGGGCTTTCTTTTCATGACACCTCCTGAAGATAACCAAGGGAAATACGCTGATAAGGCGATTATTACGGCACCAATGATATTTGAAGAGGTGGAGAAATGGGCGCAAACCACCGTCGGCAGAAGAGGAAAAGACTATGAACTGTGGAAGAAAGAGCAGGCACAGAGACTCCTCGAACGCATGGAAGAGATTCATCCGGGCTTCAATGCCTGTGTGGATAAAGTCAATACGGCATCCCCACTCACCATTCGTGACTATTACGGAGCCAAGGAAGGAACGATGTGTGGCTTCTGTAAGGACTATAAGAACACTGTTCTCTCACAGTTACCAGTGGTGACGAAGGTTGATAATTTGCTGCTTACGGGACAGTATAACAACCTTCCTGGCTACTGTGGTGTACCCCTTACGGCAATAAATACTGTTGAAGCGATACTGGGGAGGAACTATGTGATAAACCGACTCACCCCCAATCACGATTAGTCTTAGCCCGCACTCCAATCAGCTTTAGCCCCGGTGGCTCTCCGAAAGGATAGGGACGTAGATACTGGGATGCGCTAAACAGGTTGGAAGCAGGAAAAGATGAGGATGGTTATGACGGCTAATTGGCTTGTAGGAGATACATCAACTCGGTTGGATCTTATCGTCGATTAAGTTGGGAAAGATTAGCAGATAACTTTACGAATCATCTGTCAGTCAACTCATTAACTCCATGCAATAAAATTTGAAATGAAGAGATATTATACGCTTATCGTATTGGCATTGCTCTTCTCCCTCTGTACTTTTGCACAGAAAGAGAAGCCACAACGGATTAATATATGGCAAGGAACGGCGGTTGGAAAGACTGTTATGATGACGCCATACTTGGCAAAAGGCAAGGGGAATGTTGCTGTTATTGTTTGTCCGGGTGGTAGTTATCTGTGGCATGATATGGGTGCTGAGGGCAAGGATGTGGGCGAATGGCTGCAAAGCAATGGTATCTCGGCTTTCGTTCTGCACTATCGGACGGCAGGAGTAGGGGCTTTCATGACGCCATATCGTTATGTCTTCCGTGGCAATCGGTACCCTGATGCGCTCAATGACCTGCAACGTGCGATGCAATATGTCAAGGCACATGCTCAGGAAATGGGCATTGATGCTTCGCGTGTGGCAGCTATGGGCTTCTCGGCTGGTGGTCATCTGGTAATGTCGGCAGCTGAGTTGTTACCCCGAGAGCAGCGTCCGTGGTTTGTCGTTTCCGTCTATCCCGTCGTCACAATGGTTGAACCTTGTGTCCACAAGCGTTCTCGTCGTGCCCTGTTGGGCGACAGTCGGTTGCGCAATAAGCAGTTGCGTGATTCACTATCATTGGAGCGTCATGTACCGAAAGACTGTCCGCCAGTGTTCTTAGTCAACTGTAAAGACGACCCCATCGTGCACTATCACAATTCTGAACTGCTCGATTCGGCACTCACCCGACAGTATGTGCCCCATCGTTACATACAGTATAAGACGGGAGGACACGGCTTTGGAGCCTCCAACCATAAGGGTACGGCAGAGTGCCGACAGTGGAAAGAGGCGTTCATGATGTGGTTTCGCAGACTGGAGAAGCATCGCTGACAATGTCATCTGCCGTAATACAAGAAATTACAAAGCCTTTGTAATAAGATTACAGACGCCTTGTCATTTTCCGAAAAGGCTGAGAACGCCTTGCAAAAGACGAGATAAGAACAGCTATAAGGACACAGAGCAGATTGTTCCAGACATTTGGAACACATGAGAGAGATAACCTTTTAAAGAACAATTAAAGATATATACAGCAATGGAGAAGACACAGTTTGATGACATCCGACCGTACAATGCAGAGGAAATTCCGGCTGCTATGGTGCGCATAGCCAATAGTTCTTCCTTTCCACTCCTTGCCTCTTACGTTTATCCGGACGAGCCTTTGGAGGTGGTTCGCAAGCGTATTGCAGACTACAGGACCGTGCGTGACTTCCAAACGGAGACGATGCGCATTGTCAATGAGCGGGTGATAGAGCACAGTATTAAGGAGTTCACCTGTTCAGGGCTTGACAAACTGAGTCGGGAGACGCACTATCTCTTCGTATCTAACCATCGTGACATCATGTTAGACTCCAGTTTGCTGCAGTATTACTTCGTTACGCAGGACTTTGAAACAACCGAAATAACCTTTGGAGCCAACCTGATGATTAATCAATTGGTGATAGATATCGGCAAATGTAACAAGATGTTCAAGGTAGAACGGCCTGGAAACAATATCAAAGACTTCTATCGTAGCTCCCGACATCTGTCCGATTACATTCGTTATGTCATCACTGAGAAAGGCGAATCGGCATGGATTGCCCAGCGAAACGGCAGGACGAAGGATGGCAATGACGTCACTGACCAGGGTATTATCAAGATGTTTTGCATGTCATGTGCCGAAGATAAGATTAAAGCGATTGATGATTTGCATATCGTACCCATCGCTGTGTCTTACGAGTGGGAGCCTTGTGACGTGCTTAAGACGCTCGAACTCTATGAATCACAGTTCTCTAAATACACCAAAAAGCCTGGGGAAGATCTCAATAGCATCCTCACGGGCATCGTACAAGAGAAGGGACGCGTGCACTTTGAACTATGTGAACCCCTCTCTTATGCCGAACTTTCAAAGTTTGATGGACTGACAAACAATGATTATCACAAGCAGGTGGCGCGCCTGATAGACCGTCGTATCCATGCCGCTTATAGGCTTTATCCAAACAATTACATAGCCTATGACTTGCGATACGGTACGACAAAGTACAAACACTGCTACACCGTGGCAGAGAAAGAAGCGTTCCTAAAACGTCTGCAGACGCTGGAACAGTATGATACCTGCGACATTGACAAGCTCAAAGACATATTCCTGGGGATTTATTCGAACCCGGTAAACAATAAATAAGGATGACAGAAACAATACTGAAGCTATATGATTATCTGCGACAACACCGCCTTGTGGGGTTGGTTTCGTTCGTCGTTGTTACGCTGTTGCTGACTGTTTCAGTGCTACGGTTGGGCTATAAGGAGGATATTGCAGACTTTCTACCCGTGGATAGCAATCATCATAATGCGCTGAAGGTGTATCAGGACATATCAGGAGCAAATAAAATCTTTGCCGTTTTCCAGTATCGAGACACGACAAAGAAGGATGCTGACGCCATGGTGACGGCTGTTGACGCCTTTGTTGATGAGGTTCAACGGGCTGATACGGCGCATATCGTGCAGAACATGACGTCACAAGTGGACTTGGAGAAGATGGCTTCCGTGACGAATTTTGTCTATCAGAACATCCCTTACTTCCTTACTGAGCATGATTATGCCCGTATGGACAGTACTCTTCGTAGTCCTGGATATGTTGAAAAGCAGCTTCAGCAAGACAAGCAGATGCTGATGTTCCCTGCTGGTGACATCCTTTCGGACAACATACAACGTGACCCCCTGAACCTCTTTACGCCAGTTGTGCAGAAACTTCAGCGTTCGGACACGGGCTTGAAGTATGAACTGTATGACGGACACATCTTCTCTCCGGATATGCAACGTGCTATTGTGATGATTGATTCACCCTATGGTGCAAGCGAAACGGAGAACAATACGAAGCTCATTAGCATGCTGCAGGGATGTGGGAAACGGGTACTATTACATGCAAAGAACCTTGATGTGCACATTATTGGCGGTCCGGTGATAGCCGTTGGGAATGCCTCCCAGATTAAATCGGACAGTATCCTCTCGGTAATCATCGCCGTAACGCTCATCATGGCACTGTTACTTTTCACGTTACGCAGCGGTCGGAACATCTCACTCATCGTCCTTTCCATTGCCTGGGGATGGCTCTTCGCCATGGGAGGGTTGGCTTTGTTCCATGACAGTGTGTCTATAATCGTCATCGGAATCAGCTCTGTCATACTCGGTATAGCCGTCAATTATCCGCTGCACTTCATTGCTCACCTTAGTCATACACCTGATAAGAAACGCGCATTGCGTGAGATTGTCATGCCGTTGTTGGTGGGTAACGTCACAACCGTTGGCGCTTTTCTTGCCCTTATACCGTTACAATCGGTGGCATTAAGGGACTTAGGGCTCTTCAGCTCCTTCCTTTTGGTGGGTACAATCGTCTTTGTTCTTGTCTTTCTGCCGCATATCACAAAGGAAACAAAGGAGGTTAAGCACACCTTTCTCGACCGTTTGAGTGATGTATCATTGGAGAATAAGCCCGTATTCGTGGCTGTTGTCGTCGTTTTGACGCTGATTTTCGGGTATTTCAGCTTCCAAACACGGTTTGATGCAAACATGTCTAACATCAATTACATGACCGATGAGCAGAAAGAAGACATGGCTTATTTCCAGAAAATGATGACTGTGAACGGTGGATATCAGAAGGTTTATGCCGTAACAAGTGACTCCACGATGGACGGAGCATTGGAGAAGAGCCAGCGTTTGCAGCCCTCTTTGGACCGATTGGTACGTGAAAAGGCGGTGCATGACTACTCTTCCTGTAGTCAGTTCATCGTGTCGAAGGCTGAACAGAAACACCGTTTGGCTCTGTGGGAAGACTTTATACAACGCCACAAGGCCGAACTTACGACGGCACTTCGTACTGCCATGCAGGCGGAAGGCTTTGCTCCAGATAGCTTCACAGACTACTATTCACTGCTCAACAAGCATTATCAGGCACAGCAACCAGCATATTTTACTCCGTTGACAAAGACCCTTTTCGCTGGAAACATCAGTGTTGACAAGGCGGAAGGACGGTATAACATCGTTAATGTGCTCTCTGTTAAGGACAAAGATATGCAACAAGTGAAGGCGAAACTGGCTGATAAGGACTGTTTTAGCTTTGATATTACGAGCATGAACAGTGCCATTGCCAATCATCTTTCCAGTGATTTCAATTACATTGGCTTTGCTTGTGGACTGATAGTGTTCCTCTTCTTGTGGCTTTCCTTTGGTAATCTGGAGCTGGCTTTGCTCTCTTTCGTGCCTATGGCAGTGAGCTGGTTGTGGATATTAGGCATCATGTCACTGTGCGGAATGCAGTTTAATATTGTCAATATCATCCTTGCCACGTTCATATTTGGGCAGGGTGACGACTATACTATCTTCATGACGGAAGGTTCAATGTATGAGTATGCGTATCGAAGAAAGATGCTTGCATCGTATAAACACTCGATAATTATCTCGGCATTGATAATGTTTATCGGTATCGGAACGCTCATCATAGCACGTCATCCAGCACTCCATTCACTGGCAGAGGTGACCATTGCGGGTATGTTCTCCGTTGTTTTGATGGCTTATATCTTCCCTCCACTTATCTTCAACGTCCTTGTTAAGACACGTGGAGCATACAGACGCCGACCCCTAAGATTGAAGAATCTTGCCGTGATGGGCTTTTGTGCCGTCGTGTTCTTTAGTCAGTTGATAACGGTTTACGTGTTGGGATTCATCCTCTTTGGGCTTTTGCCGCAGTCGGAGAAGCGCCGATTATGGTTCAGAAGATACCAACAGCGATTGTTCTTGTTCGACTTACGCCACATCCCAGGTGTCAGATTCCGTGTTGAAGGGATAACAAAGGAGACCTTCGGTACGGCTTCCATTATCGTTTGTAATCATCAGTCCATGCTCGACTCGGCTCTCTTCATGGCGTTAAGTCCGAAGACTATACTCGTCTCTAACAGTAAAGTGAGTCGTAATAGGGTCATCCGAAAGATTTATCAGTGGAACGGTTTCATCACGTTAGACGATAAAAACGCCATCGATGATGTGCTTATCAAGGACTACATAGCCCACGGTTACAGTCTGGTGGTGTTCCCTGAGGGTAAACGTAATGAGCGTTCAATCATCAGTAGGTTCCATAAAGGGGCGTTCCTGTTGGCAGAACGTTACGGACTTGACATCCAACCGCTAATCATTCATGGGCTTAACGTGGTTCTACCACGCAATAGTTTCCAGGTTTTCACGGGCTCTATCACGGTGAAAGGCTATGAACGGGTGCGCCAAGATGGGCATACCACTTACTCAGAGATGACCTCCCGTGTGCATGACTTCTATAAAAAGGAATATGAAAGACTGACACGTGAGATTGAAAAGGCAGCTTATTTCGCTCCACTTGTTGAGGATCGGTATTGCTATAAGGGTGTGGAAATCTATCGTTCAGTGCATAAGAACATCAAACGGAACGATTGTTTCACACGTTGGATAGACACATCCGAGCGTCTTTCTGCCGTCTTGATAAAGAATAAAGACCATGGTGAGTTTGCACTTCTCTATGCTTTGGTGCATCCATCAACGCTTGTCACGGTGCTGGAAGAGGATGAAAGTAAGCGTGCTCTGCTCACTTATTGTGCCAAGGGGATAGCCGATAACCTTCAGGTTACAGACCATGTGGACATGAAAGGGGCAGAGGAAGCAGGAATAAAGGTTATAATTTTATGATAAAACACAGGTGATATGAAACAGATTTTATGTACATTCATCCTTTCATTTGCCGCCCTTGTGACGTCAGCACAGACGGTTTCAAACAAGAAAATGCCGTTTGTGGACGGTGACAGGACGGTTACTTTTCGTTATGTTAACAAGCAAGTGAAGCACGTAACGATAGAAGGTTCATTTCCAAAGGCTATGTCTATGGTGGGAAAAGACGGTGCATGGGTTTATCGGACAGCACCTCTCCCGTCGGAGATGTATACCTATCGTTTTGCAATAGGTGCTAAGAAGAAGGTTACAGACCCATTGAATCCGAACGTGGTATGCGACATTGACGACACGTTGAGTTACTTTGTTGTGGGTGGATACCCTGGTTCTTATTACATGGATAACAATGTTCCGCATGGTACGGTGCAGCAGTTGTGGTATCATTCGGAGTTTGATAAGAATATGAAACAGCGCCGCCTGTCGGTTTATCTGCCTGCTGAATACAAGCAGAATCCACAGAAACGTTATCCGGTATTGTATCTTCTGCATGGTACAGGAGGTGATGAACTGGCATGGTTGGGCATGGGCAGACTGGCACAAATCATGGATAACATGATTGCACAACGTAAGACAGTGCCGATGATTGTTGTCATGCCGAACGGAATAGCCGAACAGGACGCTGCTCCAGGACACAGTCCTTACATGAAAACAAAGGCTTTGCACGTGAATGTCTCCTCATGGTTGGGACGTACAGAACGGGCTTTCCCTGTGGAGGTGATGCCCTTTATTGAGCATCAGTTCCGTACTTTGAACGACAAAAAGCATCGTGCAATAGCTGGACTGTCGATGGGTGGACTGCACACGATAGCCATTACGGCGAACAATCCCGACCTTTTTGATTACGTTGGACTCTTCTCTCCGCAGTCAGTGAGCTTCCTTACCGACGGAAACATCAAGTCGTTGGACAAATTCACACGTGGATTGGATAAGTTTATGGCTAATATGCCGTCGCAATGGCAGCAGAGATATGACGAGAAACGTCCTCTTCTGACGGATGTTGACATGTATAAGGACCTTGACAAAAAGTTGCAACGGGAGTTTCAGAACCCTCCTGCACTCTATTATATAGCCATTGGTAAGAGTGATCCGTTGAAGCCTTTTGTTGATAAATACCGCTCCAGACTGTCACTAATGGGCTGTATCTATATGTATAATGAGACCTCTGGTGCTCACACATGGGAGAACTGGCGCCGTTATCTGCTGGATTTTCTCCCTCGTTTGTTCAAGAATAAGTAAGTAAAAGATATGAAAGAAGAGATTCGTAAGAGATTAGAAGAGATGTTGCCAATCGTTGATTTCGATTCAGATTTCCTGTTTCAGGAGCTTGATTCGCTTGGGATCACAACGATTCTGATGACACTTTCGGATATGTATGGTATTGAATTGGACCGTAAAGACGTGACACCAAAGAACTTCAAGTCGCTTGATAGTCTGGTGAAACTCGTAAAAACAAAACTCGGTAAGGATGCAGATTGAGGATAAACTGCGGCAGAACGCTGAGCAACAACCTCAAAAGACGGTACTTATCTGTGGTGATGAGGCTTACACTTATGGACAACTGTGGCAGGCGGTGACGGCGAAGGTGGATGCTATGGGGGATGTGAAGGGACGATTGGTGCCCCTCATTGCTACGTCAACAGTCGACTTTCTTATTGCATATTTTGCCGTTCACGTGGCTGGAGCAGTGGCTGTTCCGTTGCATAAGGACCTTCCGAAGAGTAAGCTGGACGAATATTCAGCACGTCTTTCACGGGGTTCTGCACCTGAAGAGGTAGCTGATATCCTCTTTACCACGGGTACTACGGGCAATGCGAAGGCGGTGATGATTAGTCATCAGACGATATGGGCGAACGCTGAAAACCTTGTTTTCTCACAGGGATTCAGCTCTGATGTGACGTTTATCATCAACGGGCCGCTGAACCATATCGGTAGTTTGTCGAAGGTTTACCCAACGATTTACGTCGGAGGAACTATCCATATCATCGACGGAATGAAGGATATTAAAGCATTCTTCGATGTTATAGACCGTACGGAGGGGAAGATTGCAACGTTCCTTGTCCCTGCTGCCATCCGAATGCTCATCACGCTGTGGGCTAAGGAGCTACAGAAGGTTGCCCAAAAGGTGGACTTCATTGAGACGGGAGCAGCACCAATGGCAGCCTCGGATATGCGGAAATTCTGCGAATTGCTGCCTATGAGTAGACTGTTCAATACCTATGCGTCGACGGAAACAGGTATTATCTCTACGTATAACTTCAACGATGGTGAGTGTCTTGCTGGTTGTGTGGGACGGGCTATGCGCCATTCTCAGTTCTTCATTACGCCCGATGGGCACGTTGCCTGCAAGGGATTGACACTGATGACGGGCTATTGGGAGGACGAAGAGGCTACGCGGCGTGTGCTGCAAGACGGTGTTGTGACGACAGCCGACTTGGGTTTCGTTGATGATGAAGGGCGTTTGCGCCTGCAGGGCAGGGGAGATGACACCATCAATGTGGGTGGATACAAGGTCGCACCCTCTGAAGTGGAGGATGCTGCGTTGGCTTTTCACGGTGTGAAAGACTGTATCTGCGTGCCAGCTGAGCACCCTGTGATGGGTACAGTGGTGAAGTTGATTGTCGTACCACATACTGATTACGATAAGAAACAGTTGATTCTGTTCCTAAAAGAGAAACTTGAAACTTATAAAGTGCCACTTCTCTATGAAGAGTCCACGGCTATCCGCCGTACCTTCAATGGGAAGATAGACCGTAAGTCGTATGTCACTGCATCGAAAAAGGCGTAAGGACAGTTGACCGACAGCCCTCATTCCTCTCGTAAGAAGATATAAACGAGATGCTGAAAAAATCCTTACATAATTTCATACAATACATCTATAAATAACGGAAAAAATCCGAAAAAGAAGCGGGTTTGTAACCAACAGGAAATCAGTTTGTTATAAAGTAGCAAAGTGAAAGATGCTTAATTAGACTTCAAAAGGGCGTTAGTTAGACTTCAAAAGGGCACCTATAGCAAGTCAATTAGGCATCTTTTAGAAACCCAAAGAGCATGTCTTTATTTTGAGTTGCGTGAAAATAGTTTACAAATATCAATTAATAAGGGAATAAGATGTTTGTAGAAGCCAGATAAACATCACACCTAATTACAGTTGTCATGTAGTTTATCCCACTTTATAAAACTATCTAATTAAGGCTAATCATACCATGTATGTGGATTAATCTCATTCTATTAACCTGTCTACGTATTTAACGGAAGAACCAGAAATATGCTATTCTATCGTATAAGACTGCAAGTAAAAGGAATTAGATTTTAATCCATGATGCTGGCAAAGTGAAATGACATTCTTCCATATTCAACCATTTCTTAGGTGCAATCACCACCTTTTCACGATTTTGATTGAGCCATGCGCCCCACCATGAAAAGGAAGAATTTGCGATGATATTATGTGCACAACACGACATCAACTGCATATCACGATAGCTTTCTGTACCTGTGTTCCAAGTGACATAAACCACTGGTGCATTAATATATTGCTCAAGATGCTCGCGACACCATTCTATGTCGTTACTAAAAACACAAAAGAGAGAAGGTGTAACATACGAACACATCTTCTCAATAGCAGTACGATAATAGTCGAGGTCGCAGATACCTTGATAAAGATTATTACCAATATAGTCGCCTCGCCTTACATGTAAGGCAACGCTGTTTTTATCTAATTTTTCTAACAGAGATAGGTTCTCTGCACGCTTAAAAGCTGGAAAAGTAAAGGCTTTCAACACCTTCTCCCGACATGCGGCAAAGTATCTTTCATCCTGCCAATAGCCATCAAAGTATCTATTCCCTTCTTGCCTCAACACCGACTCATCAAAACGTAGGGAAGAACTTTCCAAACACATACCCTTGCGACGTGGGAGCAGGCGTTTACCAATACGCCATAAAAGATAATTAGGATAGTAATAGGCTATGCGCATAATGTCAGTAGCCGAAGCCTTCTGAGTAGTTACTGAAAAGATATTCTCCAGTTCAAAACCATTATGCAGATGGTAGCCTTGAAAGCAAGAAAGGTCAAGCATGACTCGCTCCTTTGGGAACGTTTCCTGCAGAGAGAGGTATAGCGCATACTGGAACATCTGATTGCCCAAGCCGCCTAATATCTTTACTATCTTCATTTGCGAATTATTTTCTTTATTATACCCTTTAAATCATAGAGCATAACCATTTTATTGATGAATAAGCAACATCTTAATAGAGGGTGACACTTATACTTTACGTTGAGAATAGCTATGTCTTTCACCTCAGATTGCTTCACGTCTATCTGATTTGTTATCTTATCTTCGTGATCATTAAAAGAGTTAATATGAAGATAGTCTAAGAACTTTCTTCGCTTACCTTTCAGCAGACGATAATACCAATCAACATCAACAAGCCAGTTAAGTCTATTGTCGAACTCGATTAGATGCTCCCGTTTAAATGCCACACAAGAGCATGGACCAATGACATTACAAAGGAAAAGAAGGGAAGGACAGCCTATAAAGAGTTTCATCACAGCCTGCGAAAAGATGTTGGGTTTTAATACTCCACCATTAAAAACCTTCACACGGCTTACAAGTACGTCATACCCCTTTTGGAATTGTACGTTTAGAGAAGTCAGATAATTATCTTCTTCGAAAGTCTCATCATGATGTACCACTACAACATACTTACCGCTTGCTAACTGTAAGCCACTGTTCCAATTATTAACAGCCCCCGCTGAGGGAATGTGATGCCGATAAGTTAGGACTGGATTATTAAGCGAAGACACGTAATCCTCTATAGACGAATCAGTGGAATCATCTACTACAACAATCTCATAGTCCTTAAAATCCTGCTTACAGACAGAGCTGTATGCACTCTTAAAAAGGTCGAGATTATTATACGTCGGTATTACTATCGTGAATGTCTTCATTCAGTTCTCTTTTACAAGCAGTCTCATTAATCAGATACCAACTTAATAACAATAATGCAAAGGTATAGGTGTTATCGAAGCTTCCACCCCAAAAGAGGTCCAAAGTTAAACCGATAAATAATCCTAACTCTACTGAATAACGTCGGTATGCTTTATATCTCAACAATGTTTTGACAATACTTACGAGGAAAAATAACAAGACAATGACACCAAAGCTATAGCCAATAGTTAGGATACATGACTCGGTCACGCCATTGGCTATCAAATGAGAAGGTGTACTAAAGTCTTGGTTTTCGTCCAAATGGATATTAAAGAAGCCATGTCCTATCCATGGGTCTTTTGCTATCTCTTTTAAGAAATGGAACCAAATAAACGCTCGATAGAAGTTACTTAGATTAGAGAACATCGTGACAAGTGTTGCCATAAACACAATGACAATACTTGAAACATACATTCCAACCATCATAATCTTACTTCTATACAGACGCAGATAATACATCGTTGCAACGACCGCACCAATGATAAGATAGCGATACGAACCAGACAAGATAAGGTTGCCTACCATCGACGCAAGTCCTATGTAGAAGACAAGTTTATTCACCTTCTTCTGGTTGAGCATATAACAAGCACTCACAAAGGTTATACTTCCTGAATATAAGGCATTACCCTTAAAGCCTGGGAAACGTGCAAGTGCCTCGCCTGGGCGTACTGGTGGCAGTTCGGTCCAGGGTACATTCACACCGACAAGGAACAAGAGATTCGTTCCAAAGTCAAGGATAAAGATGATAAAAACGAAGACACGCAACGCTTCCAAGCACGACTTCTTATCCTTAACACCCAAGAGGAGAATACAAAGGAAATAGAATTGTCCCCAATAAGCTATATTCCAAGGTTTCAGACCATTGCATAACGCAAAGTAAAAGCCGACTCCCAAGGAGAGACAGATGAATAAAAAGAAGATTGGGGTATATCTCAGACTACGTAGAAAGGTGGTAGGTGAGAATATCATTAACAGCGAAAGGGCGAACAATCCCATTGGAACAATGCCTGTACCCAGTATCTGTGTAAGGAAAAGAAAGAGTGCAAATAAGATATAACGAACCTTCTCTGACATCACTTTACCTCCTTTCTAACAACGATAATTGTGTACACCAAGAACATAAGGAAGGACACAACGTATGAGATCAATACAGCCATTGACAAGCCATTAGCCCCTTCGCCTCTCATACAAAGATAGTAAGAGCATCCAACCATCAGCAAAGCCCAAACAATATTGATAGCAAAGCATTGCCACATCTTACCAAGACTGTATACTGCCATCTCAAGAACATTAGCTAAAGCGGAGAATATTGTTGAGATTGCAAGTATCTGTACAGGTACGGAATTGTCATAAGTTGCTCCGTATAGTCTCATGATAAAACCGCCAAAGAGCATCACTCCGATAGATAGCAACAGTGCCGTAACACCTACTATCAGCATATTATACTTCAAAGTAGAGACGAAGGAGGTCTTTTCCTTATTCAAACTCGATAAGATGGGGAGAACTATCTGACTGAAGGCAGTGGGAATAAACAAGATAATTACCTTCCACTGATCAGCCGCTTCAAAGACTGCAAGCTCTTGAAAGCCCTCTGCTCGCACAAGTATTGAGCGTATTAACCAGAACGAAGGGGTGATAAGCAGTGCCGACAAAGCTGCAGGAAGGCTGTAAGTATATAAGATAGAAAAGTCCTTTAATTGGAGTTTCTTTATGTTCAACTTCTTTATATGAATAGCAGAAAAGTTCTTATTGATGGACAAATGATTCAATACAAAAATCAAAATAAATCCCATTCCGAAACCAAGAATGGCTCCATTAACGCCAAAGTAATAGGCTCCAAGGATTGTCAAGACAGACTCTAAGATACTTCCTAACAATGTATTGATAGCTATTGCCTTGAAGTTCTCAAAGCCCATCAATGCTCCGTTCTGTACGCCATTAATAATAGAAAAAAACAACAATACCGCTCCTACTCTTACAGGTAAGACGATGCTTGGATGGTGAAGAATGTTATTAGCAATGAACGGTGCGCCTAACAGTATCAGAATTGCCGTTATAATAGCCATTAAAAGTCCAAAGTAGTTCGTCGCGGCATACACAGCAGGAATCTTATCTGCCTGCTTTTCCCTATATTCAGCAATATACTTGGTTGACGTTACACCTAATCCTGCAGAGCCAAGAACAATAAACATGTTGATTGTAGAGCGCACCATAGAGAACTCTCCGTATGCTTCTTTCTGCAAAATATGGGCACAGATGATACCAACAACTAAGGTAAGGAACTTCGCCAAAGCCGTTCCTGTGAACGACCACACCAGTCCTTGCCCCATTCTTCGTGATATAGAAGATGAGTTTATACGCGTTATGATATCCTTAACTATAATCATCAACTATTCGCCCTTTGCTCCACCAAACAACAACGAGAAATTACAAATAACGAATGTAACCATCATGCTCAGGAAAACAACAATAAAAACAAATGCCATTCGCTTTGGTCCAGCAGGCTTAACAGGTACAGATGCACTCTGAACTATTGTAAAAGAAGGGGTGTGTTCCTGCAACTTTGCCTGCGCATTTTGTAGCTGAGTACTCAACGCACTATAAGCATTAAACTTCAATTGCATATCATTCTCCAAGTCATCACGCTGTGATTGAAGCTCTTGTAAGATAACATCTTGGTTGGCATCAGAGAAGGTTGCATACTTCTGACGTGCGTTCTCATACTTCGTCTTTGCCTCTGCTACCAACTTTGTATAATACTTCACGTCATTCTTCATCTTGTTTGTTTTATAGTTGGTGATGAAGTCCTGCAACTTAGCTCGCACCGAATCAGCAATCGTAGCACTAACCAATGGGTCTTGATCTTCCACTGAAATCGTTATCAAACCTGTCTTAATATCAATGTCACAGGAGATGTTCCCCTTTATCTTTGAGAAGATTTCATCTTGTTTCTTATTAAGCATAAAAGGGTTAACAGGATCTTTCTCTGTCGTAAGACTTTCTTTGTCACCAAACTTCTTACCAATCCATCCAATAGCTTTAGCGTATGGTGACTCTTTCTGGTGACTGTAAAGATAATCATAGTAACTCGTCTTTACTGAACCATCTTTTGTTTCTATAGGGATCTGTAGCAGACTCTTTATAAACTCATTAGACTTCATCAAATCCGGATAAAGACTTGGCTGTAAGGCGTTAGCAGAAGCGACATCGCCAAGATCTACGCCAAAGGAAGACGCAATAGAGCTCAACTTACCTCCGTTCTCGGTATTATCCATCTCTGGGGCGAGTGATATATCGCATTTATAATAGCGTGGAACAGGTAGAATCACTAAGATTGATCCTACCAACGCAACAACAAAAACGATAACATATCGTAACAAGTCATGCTTAAGTTTTTTGAGAAAGGAAACTACTGCAACATTCTCTTTCTTATTGTCTTCCATTGAAACTGTATTTAATTCTGTATTTGTCTTTAATAATTAACTACGATATAAGAATAGAAACGTAATGTTTGCTAATTTATTGTATCATCTCTTTGTTGATAAATATGATATTTCTTAACTTATTCAACCCAGCCAAAGCTATGTTTTTCTTATCAGATTATATAACCGCTGACGGATAGGTAAAGGCATAACACGAGTGGTAAAACGGATTACAACACTTTGGCAAAAAACATGGAAAGGTATGTAGCCCATCTTCAGCATCCGTACCAAGATACGCACCTCATCACAAGCATAAGCCCAGCCACCTCGCTTTGCCACCGTCTCCTCCGAATAACGGAACCACAACAAAGACTCCTGAATATTATAAAACTTACTCCCATTCTTTAGCATTCGCAACCAAAGGAAATAGTCTTCAGGGAAATATTCTGTGAGATAACCGCCTACTGCCAACACAGCTGTTTTTCTATACATAGCTGTCGGATGGTTTATAGGACATCTATACTGCGCATAGTTCTTTACCTCATCATATGCTTCAGGAACCTTTCTTATTGACTTTACCCGCGTCTTATCGTCTGTAAATTCATCCACCCAAGAGCCTATCACGTCATAGTCTTCATGTGCCTTTAGCCAATTATACTCCATCTCTAACCTATTCGGTTTACAGATATCGTCAGCATCCATGCGGGCTACAATCTCATATTTACAAAGTAGTAAGCCATCATTTAAGGTCTTACCCAACCCCCTATTCTCTGGGTATGACACCACTTTCAAGGTAGAATATCTTGCCTCATAAGACTTTATTACGTCATACAACGCATCCGTTAAGGGTCCATCCTCTAACAAAACGACCTCGGCAGCCTCCACTGTCTGAGAGAAGATACTCTCTAAACTTTCGCGAAGGAAAGTCGGATTATCTTTCTTATAGACAGCCATTAAGACTGATATATCAATACGTTCCATACGTCGATACTCAAGGATTATTTAACAAAAAATACTTAATGAAACCTTCCAATGCCCATAATAGACAACGAATCGATTAATATTCTTTAGCTACAAATTTACAAAAAGAAAATAACAAATAACCATTCATAGTGAGAAGATTTCGCAAAAACGATTATCATCAGATAATAATTATACTTTTTATGACAGCCGAATACAATATAATTACAATTATTGAGTTTTATTAAGCACAAGAGTACAAACAAAATGTCGATATATACTTTAATCAGTCTTTTTGCATTTGCCATGAGTGCTATTTGTGGATTCGTTATGATTCCACAGATTCTTTCATTCTGTAAAAAGCGAAAACTATATGATACACCCGATTCCAGGAAAGTACACAAGAATGCTGTTCCTCGCTTAGGGGGCGTATCTTTTATGCCCAGCATGCTGATTGCTACCATCGTAGCCCTATTGGCATGGGTCTATACAAGCAAAGGCAACAAGATTGGGGTCAGCCCATGGAGCATCTTCTTTGGCGTGGGTATCACCGTTATCTATATAACAGGAGTCATTGACGACATCTTTGGTGTGAGAGCAAGGGTAAAACTTCTTATGCAGATTGTCGTTGCCAGTCTGCTCCCTATGTCCTATCTTTATATCAACAACCTCTATGGATTCTTAGGCATCTATGAGATTCCGCCACTCGTAGGGGCGGTGTTAACCATTGGTGTACTGGTATTTATCATGAATGCTATCAATCTGATAGATGGTATTGACGGACTCTCTGCGAGCCTTACGCTCATCGCTTTATCGGGTCTTTTCTTTATCTTCCAACGTGAAAAGATATGGGTCTATTGCATCCTTATTGCTGGACTGATGGGTGTATTGGTTCCTTTTCTTTATCATAACATCTGGGGAAAACAGGAAAAGAACCAAAAGATATTCATGGGCGACTCTGGTAGTCTGACACTCGGCTATATCCTTGGCGTACTACTGATTAAGTTCTGTATGTATAACCCGCATGTCATGCCTTACCAGAAGGGTGCAACCCTCCTTTCTGTAACCTTACTCCTCGTACCAACCTTTGATGTATTCAGAGTTATCATCGTACGAATCCTACACCACAAACCGCTTTTCAGAGCTGACAAAAACCATATCCACCATAAGCTAATGCGTGCAGGAATGACACAGCATCAGGCTTTGATAAGCATCATTGCACTGTCGCTTATCTTTATCATCATCAACCTTTCTCTCTTCAATCAACTTCTTGTGACATGGATTATTGCGATTGATATTATTATCTATATTGCCTTCCACTATACGCTCGACATCTTTATAAGAAGAAAGGGCGGACTCCCATTTACCGAATAAAGGGAAGGTAGAAATGTAAGAAACGAAAAAGCAAAGAAGCGTTATTAATATATACTCAAAAGGCAGGCTAACACCTGCCTTTTATTATTTCGTAGCCATAAAGCCCAAAAACATTATCTTAAACAACGACTGCCCCTCGGCTTAACTCTACCCCTGCATCACTTTACAATGAACTTACGGTCCGCACCAATAGTGCGAAGCCTCCGCACGTCATGTGTTAGGCCTCCGCACGTCTATTAAAGAGGGATAGAGCGTGTCAAGAAGAAAGAGATAAGAACCCGAAGATGCTTATAACTCACATACTATCAATAGTGTTCAATAGAGTTTAACCGCTTAGAATTTATCAAAGTAGAGCCTTACTGCCCCATCGTTCAATATCATCTTTCGTCTATCTATCTTTTCAATTCGGAACACAGGCGTGATACTTTTAATGCCATATAGCCCTAATGTTGACTCATAAACCGTTAGTGGTCGGTCGCCATTTTCACGGTCAAACTGATAAGGAGAGCTCAACGTCAGTTGGTCATTATCAATTCGGAAACGATAGAGATAGCTATAATGCTGTCCCGTCTTATCCTCCATCTGCAAGAGCTTAGCTTGAAAAGACCAGAAGATTACCTGCTCACTCAAGTCTTCATTTGCAGCGGATGTCACTGATTCTATCTTCACAAGATGCCACATTCCCTCCATTCTGCCTGCATCATTGTCCGTTTCCAACGTACAAGCGGAGAAAAGGAGTGCCAGTAGAGGCAAGACAAAGGATAATATCTTTATTCTTTTCATATTCTGTTTCGTTCTGTTTACACAATAAAAAGGCTATTTCTTTCCTAACAAACCACGCTTCGTAATGGTCAACTGCATACCATAGTTGTTGCCACCGAGTACTGAACCAAAATCGGCTCCGACACCCATTCGGACATCAACGCCTCTCATCCACATCGGAAGTTTCTGTCCTTGCAGCGTATAAGTTGCCTCTCCCATCAGACTGACGTTGTGCCGTTTCTTCGTGTAAGGCTGTTCGTAAGTACCCAATCCCTCCTGCCATGTGCCGAGAAAACGCCACTTGAAATACTCTGAAGGATGACCACCTAAACCTACATGGAAACCCACGAAACGGTTGTCCTTAAAGTAGATAGTCCCATCTTCATTGTAAATAGGTGAACGATAAAGTGGATTACCAATGCCCTGTCCCCAATGTTGGAAGCCAGGGAGGATATAATGATTATAGTAGTTGTCCTTGCCTCCGATATGATCGGCTATCGTTATGGTATGATCATGGTAAATCGGACCACTCTGATACTTTGAATAAAGATATTCAATGACAAGAGTGTTCAACCAATTGTCAGGCTTATAACGATATTCAAAACCTAATAGCCAGTCCTTGAAATCATAAAGCAGATAGCGACGTTGCTTCTTCTCTTGCCACTCGCTACCCTCACCATAACCGTCATAATCAAGCTGAAGCATGGCGGAATGGTCCTCAAAAAACTTATCGGCATAGAGAGAAAAACCGTGCCAGTCGCCATCATAGTTGAAACGCATCACCCAACTACCTAACTGATCGCCCTGCACGTTCTGATAGGTTGTCTCACCATTGTCGGCACCACCGGGGAGAAAGGCGTTCCAATAAGCGTGCAGCCCCTTCCCATTCTCTATGGTTCTCATTGCGCCATGACCATCAGGGAGATAAGAGGTACCGCCAAAGATACTAACCATCTCTAATCCCATCTCCAACGACCACGGACAGAACACCTCATCATTACCCACCTTCAGATAGCCTGCCTTGGAATGAAAGAGCGCACGGTCGGTATATTTCGACTGCTTAGCCGTGAAGTCATGCTGCCAATTCTGGTCGGTCATCATTCCGTAAGCAACGTGTCCTTTGAGGTGTAACCAGCCATTCGCAAATGGTAGTGTCCAATAGTCTGACAATGCCAAACGCACCTGCGGAATAGGACGAGCATTGATGCCCAATGTCTGTGAACCCGAGCTAAGTTCATTGTTCTTCAACTGCATTGGTTCTTCCTTGGCTCCAATCATCAGTGTACCGTGCCACCATCGCCCTTCCACGTATGCCTGCTGGATGACTGCCTTACTGGTATAGTTGATAGGTAAAGCAATGTCTAAGCCATAACCTAAGCCGAACTTTTGCCCCTCATCTGTCGCTATTGGGCGTTCTATGCCACCACGCAGATAGCCGTTCGCCGTCTCCAGCGAACTGAGTCCATACTTATTGGCATTAAGCCAGAGTGGGGTCTTGCCCTTTGAAAGGCTCCCCTGCATCTCCACCTTATATTCTAAGCCTTTTAATGGCTGCAACCTTGACGTGTCACGTCGTACTGGCTCTTGATACTGAGCCTGCATCGTTGATGTCATCAACAGGACAACCAAGGTTGAAAATAACTTCTTCATCATTATAAAGTTAATACCAGTTACAAAGATAATAAAAAAAAGATGACCAACAAACTTAATCCCTCCGCAAATAGACGCAACTTGTTAGAATTCAAAAAGAAAAGTGAATAAAAACACTCCTCACCTCCTCTCTTTTGCCTTAACTCCGCACTGTAGCTACATATCTTTCAATAAAACCTCCGTTACCTCCGTCCCTCCGTGTGAGATTTAACTTCAAAAGGCGAAGAAATATATTGACAAAACATTCAAAGAAAAGATAGGGAAATAACTTAAACGTGAGTTGTTTTACCGCCCTTGTAAGTTATTTATTACCAAGTAGTTGCAAAAAGAGAAATCAAAAGGTGTTCGGTAAGGTTTCGAAAGGGCGTTAGTAAGGGTCTTAAAGGGCACCTTTTGCAAGCCAATTGGGCGTCTTTTCAAAGCTAAAAGACCATGTATTGGTTTTGAGTTGTATGAAAATAGTTTACAAACATTGAGTGATATGGGAATAAGTTGTTTGTAGAAGACGGAAGGACATGGTAAATATTTGCCTTTTCTGCATTCTTATCTTGTGCTTTATCCCTTTATGTGAGACCGTCCGATTTTGGACAGTCATACCTTACAAGTGTATAAGCCTTTGTTCTTTTCCAATCTACGTATTTAACGGGAGAGCCACAATGAGAACTATTTTTATATTATACTCTCTTTATAAATGTGTTCTCTACATTCTTGTTCAGTAAAGGTTCCAGATGAAAAAAGAGAGGCTTGGTATTGTTTCCAGCCTCTCTTTTACTTACATTATTGTGGGAACCTATTCAAATTTCTGTACCTGCATGCCTACATAACGTTCATAGTAACTACGTACATAGACATTATTTAATGTCGCATCTGTCGCAAAGCGAAGACAGTTGGCTGATATGACTTTACCATACTCTGCACCTTTGGGATCATTGTTAACTGGATTTGGTGTACTTGCCCAGTAATAGCCTTTTTTTCCTAAACCGGTTAATTCCCCATCAACATATTGTCCAAGTGCTGGAAGATAGAAATAATCACTTCTTACTGATGATTCTGGTTTGCCAGAGATTGCTACAGTAAATTTAATATCTTTACCTGACTCCCACGTAGTTGTACCTGGATATTCTTTCTCAGAACTAAAACCTGAAATTTCGCTCTGTTTCTTTAGCCAGATGCCTCCTACATAAAGATGGTTTGCAAATACCCATAAAGTTTTGTTATCCAACTGTGGAGATCCTGCATTAATATACCATGTAAGTGCTTCGAAGGTCGGCTGATCCTTGCATGAGTTTATAGCCTTTGTCTGGTGCTTATACGTGAATGCAGTATTGTACCATCTTGTGTCCGCTGATGATGTTGCATAGTTTGTATTTACAGCGTTATTGAGTAAAGGCTGACTGCTCTCATACCCATTCCAATAATTGCTCTTTGCATCCCACATGTAATAATTGGTCTTGCGAGGAGTATATGTCGCCATGCCAAGGTCAGTCTTGATTACCTGATTCTTTCCAGCAGTACAATTTATACCACTATATGTATATGAAATAGTGCTATTTGTACCAGTTACGGAATCATATAGAGTATAAGTAACCTTAAAGGTTGAGTAAGTTCCTGGAGCTACAACCATTATGGCTGCATTCTTAGATGCTGTAGCTTCAGTAGGAATAGGGAAACCAGTTGTTGAACTTGTTCCGTTCAAAGTCAAGGTTACGCTGTTAGAAGAAGAAGAACTATTTGCAGCTCCTAAACCGCTGTCGCTAAAATTGAACATTCCAGCAAGGCTTTCACCGTTAGCCACTGTAACATTGATTTGTGTTACTACAGCAGAAGCATCCAACTCCTCTTTTGAGTAGTATGGCATAAATGTTATGTACGAAGCCTTATGACTGAGAGTAAACTCATAAGATCCATCTGTTTGGCGTGTTGCAGTACCGACACCGCAGTCTCCAACAGTTCCTAACTGAGTTGCATTGTTGGCTACGTCCTGATTCTGACTTGTTGCTATTGTAACAGTGTTACCTGAAGTGCTTTCGTTCCCTGTGTATCTAACAGGATAGCTCGCTGCCGTATAAGTTCCGTCGAAATAGAACTTTGCAGAAGCTGTTGTTGATGTAATATTGTTGGAACTACTTGCTGTTAGTGTAGGAGATGTTGTAGTGCCACTATTTACCCAAATATTGTCTTTTGTAGTCCAGTAGAACTTTACCCCTGAATCATAAACGCCTGAGGTACGTGTCTTAGCCTCTGAAGTAATAGAGAAAGAAGTCTTACCTGTTAAATCCTTATCCTTAGCACTATTGTTAGGATCCGCGTCACTTAAATTGTCATTAGAACAAGCCGTCAGCCCCATAAGCAAGCATGTAGCAAACAAACTTGTGAACTTGTTAATCTTCATAATTCTTATTGATAATTATTTTGGGTTAATCTGGATCAACATCAAACGTGTTAGTGTTGTCATCATCTGCCTTTTCGTGATCAGACTCAAAGGGTGAGTTTTTCCCCATGATTGGTTCTGCCGATACAGGAATAACTGAAAGCTCGGGGCAACAGTATTCCTTTTTTACATAATTTTTTCTTTGCATATCTGTTTTTTTTATATGATTATATCCTCTCTAATCTACATGCGGCACCTCTGTAAATCACATTATTTATTGATAGATGTCATCGAATTAGTAGGGCAAAAGTATTTATACTTTTTTAGATAAACAAGTTTACCCCCCCCCGATTTAGATAATAAAAATTATATTTATAAAATATTAACTTAGGCTTCTTGTCTTCTGCTACATTTTTGGCGTATAGGTCACATTTTTACCATAAGTCTCTTACATCAAAACTATTCGATAAAAATATAGCTGCCAGAAAGAACTTGCCTTCTAACAGCTATATGATATTACCTAAAATCTAATCGTTTACATTTTTCAATTATTTTATGTTTTGAACTAATCGGCTCATACATCCCTGATTAGAAACGGACCTATCATTCGACCTAATATTAGTAAGCTGTTTGGTGGTCTTTATAAAATAGGTATGTGAAAAATTCGGACAAAAAAGGTTACATCCCCAAACATTACCAAGCAAGACGAAATCATCCGTTATACCTTCCTCATCGTCTGATTAGCTATTTATAGAGTCAGTATTCACAATGTTTTACGCCCTATTTTATATCCGGACGCATATAAAATCATTAATAAATCATATTTTTATATTAGATATGATATAATTTAAAGAAAAACTTGTAACTTTACATCCGAAGTAATATAATTTATATGGAAAGAACAAAACTATCGATGGTTGTAAAGGCTTTGCGTAAGGAATATGGTCTCACGCAAGAAGACCTTGCGATGAAGTCTGGAGTAGGTTTATGCTTTGTTCGTAATCTGGAGCAAGGAAAGCAAACGCTAAAGATGGATAAAGTAAATCAACTCCTTGACTTGTTCAACTACGAACTTACGCCTGCCAAGAAACAATGAGACAAGCAGAAATATATCGAAAGAGAGTTCTCGCTGGTATTCTGACAGAAGATGGTGGCGAATACCGATTCTGTTATGACGAGAAGTATCTTGTACAGGAAGATGCCCAACCTATAAGTTTGACATTCCCATTACAGACGGAACCGTTTGTAAGTCCTGTGCTATTCCCATTTTTTGATGGGCTAATACCCGAAGGATGGTTGCTTGATGTGGCACTTCGCAATACCAACATCAGCGTTCTTGACCGTATGTCGTTATTACTATTATGCTGCAAGGAGTGTATAGGTGCTGTAAGTATTATCCCACGGAAAGAATTAGGAGGTGATGTATAATGTGTAAATGTCTGTATTGCTATCAAAAATTGGAAGAGGGTCAGAAAGACTTTCATCCTCATTGTGCTCGCAAATTCTTTGGTACAAAAGATGTTCCCTTATTGGAATATAAACATAAAGACCTCGAAGAATTAGCCGAACAAGTAATCCGCGCGCAGACATCGCTGACAGGAGTTCAGCCTAAATTGTCTTTAAACCTCAATAAACACGATGGTTGTAACCGATTAACCATTGTCGGACTTTGGGGGGATTACATCTTTAAACCACAGACAGAGGCTTACTCACAGTTGCCCGAAAATGAGGACTTAACAATGCACCTTGCAGAAGCTGCAAAGATAAAAGTTGTACCACATAGCTTGATTCGTTTGTCTGATGGGAAGTTGGGGTATCTCACCAAGCGTATTGATCGTACCAAGAATGGTGAGAAGATAGATATGGAGGATATGTGTCAGTTAACGTTACACCCTACAGAATATAAGTATAAAGGGTCGTACGAGCAGATAGCAAAAACGATAACACAATATAGTAGTACACCCAAACTTGACTTAACCAACTACATGCAATTATTGCTTTTCTGCTTTATCACTGGTAACAACGACATGCATCTGAAGAACTTTTCTCTTTATCGTCCTTCAAAAGATTATCAATTGGCTCCAGCTTATGACCTTCTCAACACTACGATAGCAAATCCTAAAGACAAAGAAGAGTTGGCGATGACACTCTCTGGAAGAAAATCAAAACTGTGTCTTGATGACTTCCTAAACACAGCAAAGACAATAGGATTAGATAAAAAGATTGTGTTGCATCTCGTAAAAGGTTTTGAGAAAGCCCTTCCAAAATGGAAGTCGCTCATAGAGAGTTCTTTTCTTGACGAAGATATAAAGAAGGAATATAATAAACTTATCATATCTCGCTTGCATCGTTTGCAAGGATAAAATTGACTCAGCTAAATTAAAATCGGTCATTAGCGCCTAAACGTATTAGGTACTAATGACCGATTTAAAATTAAATGAGAATTAAAAGAATTCATCGAAACTAATTTTCCTGTCATTCCTGTCATCTTCTTTCAGTATGTAATCATTTAATTTTCATACGATTACACGAATTGTTAAAAGTGACAGCAACTTAAAACTAAAACTAAACTATATAAATAAGGTGAGATTTTAGGTCTTTATATCGTGTCAAACACAAGTTTAGGGAAAATCCCCCACTGTATAGGGGAAATCCTTTTCACATCTCTTTTTTTCTTCGTTCCTTTGCATCATAAAAGTTAGGAAATGCTTTTCGAAGCACAACCGAAACTTGAATATGAACATAAAAAAGATAACGATTATGAGAAGGATAGTACTAACCCTCATCGCATCGCTCATAGTTATCGGCGCATCAACAAGCGCAATGAGTTATGAGCAAGCTCGAGTACAAGCACTCTTTCTAACAGATAAGATGGCTTACGAGCTGAATCTGACAGAGGCACAATATGAGGCAGCCTATGAAATCAACTTGGATTACCTCATGAATGTCAACACGGTAGACGACCTCTATGGAATATATTGGTCACATCGAAACGCAGATTTGAGCTATATCCTATATGATTGGCAATATCGTGCATACGTTGATGCAGCATATTTCTACCGTCCACTGAGATGGGACTCAGGCTACTGGAGATTTGGCATTTATGCCCGCTACCCACGCCGCGACTATTATTACTTCGGACGACCATCGTTCTATAACGTTTACAACGGAGCCCATAGCTGGCGAATGAATGGCGGAAGAAGTTGGTATAACGGTAGAGACCTCTTCTACGGTAGAGATTATAACAGCCGATACGGAATGAGAGATTGCTACATACGTGGCGATTACAACAGAGGAGGAAACTACTATTATAACAATGGTCCTACCTATCAGAACGACCGCCCACGCAGCTTCGGCAATCAGCAACGCGGAAACTTTGATGGACCACGTAATTATCAGTACTACGCTCCACGAGAGAGTTCAACACGAACAACGGTTACTCAACCTAACTATGGTGGTAACTTCGGTGGAAGTAGGAACTATGGTGGCGCAACAAGAAGCTATGAGCCAAGTCGCTCATTCGGTGAACCAAGCAACAGCTTCGGTGGTGGTGGCGCAACATTTGGCGGAAGCCGTTCAGGTGGTGGAAGCGTTTCTAACGGAAGTAGCTCATTTGGTGGACATAGATAACGACACTAAGATATAATAAATAGACGTTGATTCAATCAGGTTTAAATACTAAGCACTGAGGTTTTAAAAGATAAATAGATTAGACGAATTAAGGTAATAAAGATTGTTTAGCAGTTAGCAAACCTTTGAGTAAAACTGCATTCAGACCAAATTAGAGATGTAACAAAGAGAGTTATTTAAATGAAGGAGAGGAATTTCACGTGATGTGAAGTTCCTCTTCGCTTTTTGGTATTAGCTAAATTAGCCCAATAAGGCTAATTAGGCTAATAAGCCTTATAATTCAATCATCCTAACCTCTGCATTACTCATTGGCTTTAGTTCATTCATTGGCTTATCAAAATAAACACTTTGAATGGCTTTATTGATGATACCATGTCCTACAGCAAGCACCTTCTTATCAGCATATTCTTCCTTCAACCATGTAAGGAATTGCTTAGCACGAGCCTTCAAATCTTCTAAGCTTTCGATATCATCAGGCCATAAAGAAGGGTCATTTAGATTTGCCAAATTAGGAATATACTTCCCCGTAAACGAACCCCAATCACGTTCACGAAGCAAAGGAGTAGTCGTAACAGCCTTCCCATGAGGTCGAGCTATTAGTTCGCAGGTCTGAATACTACGCTGCAAATCACTTGAAACAAACGCATTGATCGGCTCATCTTTTAAACAATCAGCAAGTTCTTCTGCCTGCTTGATGCCATTCTCGTTCAGTTCTCCCTGTGTCTGTCCCTGCATGATATGATTGGCATTATCCACCGTCTCACCATGCCTTACAAGATATAATAATGTCATAACTTCTTCTTTTATTATTGCAAAAATAATAAAAAGTCACGGAGTAAAACGTTGGAATAGAGATTATTTTGTATTTTTGCAACTATGAAAGTACTACAAATATCTGCCATTAGGGCAATTATCGTATTAGTGACAGGTTTCCTCCTCGTAAGATATCGTGAGGAAACTATGACGTGGATGACCATCACCGTGGGTGTACTCTTCCTACTCTCAGGACTCGTTTCTTGCATGGTTTACTATTTTGAAAAGGAGAAAGTAGCAAAGAAAACAGCGAAAGCTGAACAGCAAGAAGGACAAGCGGAAGAAGAAAACCTCAAGTCACCTTCCTTCCCTATTGCGGGTGTCGGCAGTATTGCCTTGGGTATCATCCTTGCCGTCATGCCCAACACGTTCATCACATGGGTGGTTTATATCCTTGCAGCATTACTGATTCTCGGTGCTGTCAATCAGTTTATGAACCTCGCTCGTTCACGTCAGTACGCTCGTGTTCCGGTCTATATGTGGCTTTTCCCAACAATCATCTTGGCGATAGCCATTCTGTTGATAAGTAAGCCAATAGAGACGGCACAGCTTCCATTATTAGTTCTCGGATGGGCATTTATGTACTATGGCGTCTTAGAATTTATCTTGATTATCCGCATGTATCTTGTCCGCAAATCTTACGAGAAGGCTGAAGAAGCTAAGATTGTAACAGGCGACAAGTTAGTTACAGACGATATTGAGGATGCAGAGATTGTAGAGGAATAAACCATGTACTTCTGTTGTTACCCATCACCCCTCGGCAACTTATTACTTGCCGAGGAAGAAGATGCTATCGTTTATTGTCAATGGGAAGATACGATCGACAAACAAAAGGAAGCGAAGTGGACGGAAGACAAGGAGCAAAACAGCATGTTACTAACTGAGGCTTGCCGTCAGCTAACAGAATATTTCACTCAAAAGCGCAAGACTTTTAACCTCCCTATACGATTAAAAGGCACTCCCTTTCAGCTACTCGCATGGGAAGGTTTGCAGCAAATCCCATACGGAGAAACGCTTTCTTACGCAGGATTAGCAAGGCAGATAGGTAGAAACAAAGCCGCCCGCGCTGTGGGTAATGCCAATCATCACAATCCTTTAATGGTCATCATTCCCTGCCATAGAGTAGTGGCAAGCAATGGAGAATTGGGAGGATATGCAGGGGGAACAGCCCGAAAAGCGTGGTTATTGGAAAAAGAAAAGGGACATAACAAATTGTAATAATCATTCTGATGATTATATAATTTGAGAAATCTAATAAGAAAAGACCATTCCATGTACTCAAGATTGAGGACAAGAATGGTCTTTTCTACCTTTCAGAGGATAACTTATAGCTTAAAAGGCTACAAATAAACAGATTTTATTCTGATATTCTTGCTTAATAATTATCTAATACAAGTTTGTTTATACCTCTGAGAATCCCATATAATAAAATTATCAACCCAAGGCATAAGACAACTAAGGTAATAAGCGTATAAGTCTCATTGCTCACAAGCATTAATATTAGGTTCTTCCGGAATTTGGAGTGATATCATTTAATATCTGATTATCAATAACTTTTGTGAGTTCTATTCTTCCAAATCCCTTTGTTTACTGAATATTAAAGAATATAAAGTGCTAAAATAAAGGCTACAAAATCTATACTTATCTTACATGGGTTATCCACACCACAAAAAGCTTATATTTAAGGGTTTACAACTCTTTTTTATCAACAAGGAAGCCTGAAAAGTATAATACCATCACTCCAAATTTTGGAAGGCCCTAAGTTTCCAATAAAAGATATACTATATCCCCTCATTGCTCTAAACTATCTATTTATTTATTCTTTAAGCGTATAGGAAATTCCGTTCTTCAAAGAATATTGCAAGAGTCCTTTGTCTTTACTCCATATTACTTGTTTAAGACCGATAACTGGCTGGTCGCCTTCATTCCTATCCATTTGCTTAATATCTACAGAAATACAATCCTTGTATTTTTGCTTCTTTATTTCTAAAGTTTTAGGATTCATAAAGGCAGATATCCAACTCCATTCGCAAAAGTTGCAACTGCTTTTTAGAGGACCACTTTCGTCATCTCTTTTTACCTCAAAACTTATAAAGAAAGTGTCGGTAGAATGTAACAAAGTCATATCAACACTTGCAATACCATCATATTCATGTCCCACCTCTATCCAATTATGTCCCTCGGGATCAAATGGAAATGTATTTTTAGGATTCCATATTTGAATATCTTTTACTATCAAAGTATCTGTATCGTCAGTATTTGAAACATAATAGATGCTATCATTTATCTTATAATGAGTTATCCAACTCAAGTCTTCATCTGTTAGTTTTACTTTATGGACATAAGGTATTATACAACTAACTAACGAGAATATAATCATTAAATATACTATTTTCTTCATATTTTCTCACTATAATAACGATGATAAAAGTTATCTATATCTTAAATTTTATCTTTTCAAAAATACAATAAAAAGAAAGTGAACCTTTAGGGGCTTATTTATTGCCAATGTGGCTTTTTTAAAAAAGAATTATCCATACAATAGATTTCAACTTCACGGCAATTAATATTATACTAAGTATAGAACAAAGTGATGCAAGGAAAGAACATGTACTTAATATATATGTCCTTAAAAAATCCCACAATTTCATGTATGATTATTGGTATATAAAAGGTATGTAGTTATGCGTCTGTTCCCATAATTGTAATATATTGTAGCTGCTAAAAAGCAACTGAGCTAAGTTATTGATGTTTTTGATTTATACTACTTTGCAAAGGTAAGGAATAAGTTTGTCAATTCCAAATAAACCGAAAATTATTTTTCGTGACGCAAGTATTTCTTGCGTAGCGCAAGAGTTGAAACATCACAATAATTAAAGTCTTAACCGAAAGTAAACATAAGCACCATTTATTTACCTTTAAAAGACAATATCCTTTATTCCCATATTTCTGATGTTTGTAAACTATTTTTATGTTATTCAAAATCAATACATACTCTTTTGGCTTCTAAAAGACGCTTAATTGATTTGCAAGAGGTGCCCTTTAAGACCCTTACTAACGCCCTTTTGAAGTTCAATTAGGCACCTTCTCTTATATCGTTTTATAATCAACTGATTCCCTGTAGGTTACAAACTTGCTTTTTTTACGTGCCTCTATCCTTATTTATAGATGTTTTATTTGAAATTATGTAATAATTTTTCAAATCATTGTCTGCGACTTTTAAAGTATCAAAATGAAAAAATATTCTGTATTTCAGGATAAGAATAAAAATAGGGAAATGAGCGTCTTAGCCATGTCTTTATTTAATGAGTGACCTCGCTTCTTCTGTTGCTGCTATATGAAATGCAACCACCAGTTGAATGAATGCCCCATTCTTTCGGCTATATAAAAAAGAAATGTAGTAAGTGATAGGGAGTTATTCACACACCTAAAACTTACTACATTTTATTTCTTTTATCGTTTACTCAAAGTTCAGTTCGCCGAAGAAGGCGGGACAATGGAAGTCGGGAGAAGGCAAAGCAATGGGATTCCATGAGAGGAAATGAGGCTGCGATGTCTTGTCACCACACTTATAGAAATTGGCTCTTATCGTCTTTCCAGAGAGATTCTCTATTGTATGACGGAAGTAAGAACTAACAGAAACAACGAGTGCAAGCTCCCATGCCTGTCGTCCCTCTCTCATCTCGAAAGGCTCACGACCCAAAGATGCCCAACGATCAATCTGCTCTAAGGCGGCTGCTGGAGCATGAGTACGATTCTCTCGTCCCTGTCCATTGCATAGCAATATCGTACCGATACAGTTGCTTTCAAGGTTATAATAGCCGCCTTCTTCATCAGGACTGCAGAAGAACTCACAGCATGAGTCCTGCCAAACTGGACCTAAGTCAGTGCCAGCTTCTGCACGCACGCAGTCTTCTTCAACTCGATAATGCAACAGAATAGCATCGCCTTTATGGGCAATAGCAAACTCAACCTGTGGACAATAAGGGAATTCTGCTGCCCAGTTTACTGTATCTATCTTATTATAAGATACGCCATTCTCCTTGAAAAGAGCAGGAATGTCAGCAGCTTTCACCTGCTGACATTCCAAACGTTTTACCTTTAATTGTTTCATTGTTTTAATGTTTTCTTCACAAAGTCAGCCATCATCTGGTCATGACGACGTACATCACGATAGAGCAGGAGCTGATTGCGTGAGCGAACGAGGTTGTGCTCTGGGTATTTCACCTTGAAATAAACATCCCCATTGAGGTAATCAGTTAAGAATCGAATACCTTGCATATAAGGGAAGAGTGCTACAGCGTATGGCAAGTGGCTGGTCTCAACAGGGGTAAGGAAGTTGCCTGCCGTACTGAGATAGCCTTCTGTGAATGAGCAGAAGACATCTTCTTTCAGCCCGACAGCATCATAATTGTCGCTATCCTCAGCTACGTGGTTAGCACCAGTGCGCAAGAAGTCGCCATAATCAGAGAAGATAAAGCTTGGCATTACGGTATCGAGGTCGATAACACAAAGCACCTTACCGTCCTTATCAAACATCATATTGTTTACCTTTGTGTCACAGTGGCAGATACGCTTAGGCAGTGCACCCTCACGATAGAGGCGTTCTGCAAGGCACATCTCGTCTGCATAGTTCTCTAACTCGGCAATCATATCTTTCACAGAAGCCACTCTTCCAGCCTTATCTGCACTTACTGCCTCACACAACTGGCGCAGACGAAGTTCCATGTTATGGAAGTCAGGGATGGTTTCTCCCAATGGTTCCTTCAAATCAACCAACATATTCTGGAAGTTACCGAAGGTTTCACCACAGCAGAATGCGCTCTCTGGGTTTACTTCCTCTTTGGTAACAGCGTCAGGAATGAAGACACTCACACGCCAATAACGGTCGTCAGCATCCTTGTAGTAGGTCTTACCGTCCTTAGCCTGTACGAAACGCAGACACTTACGTTCGATATCTGTCTCACCCTTCTCTATCAACTTGTGGCGGATATGGTCAGTAACGAGTTCGATATTATGCTGCAACAGGTCTACATCAGTGAATATGGCGTTGTTAATACGCTGTAAAATATAATCAGGCGTATTAGCATCTACAGTTTTTACACGCAGTGTTTCATTGATCAGTCCATTACCGATTGGACTTACACTCTCAACAGTTCCCTCAATACGGAACTGTGATACAACATCATTAAAATTAGTCATAGTTGTTTATTAGTATTAAAGATTGATTCTTAAAGTGAGTAATAAAAGAGGAGTAAAGGACTGAAAGAGGAGTTAAGACAAATGTTATATGGATCATAACAAACTTGTTTTACTATCATCGTAGAGACATCATCAAAATGAATCTACATTACATTTGTCTTAACTCCTTCAACTCCTTACTCCTTAACTCCTAAGCTTAGGGTCTATCAGCCGGCTTAACACCGAACTGAGAAGGCTTGCTACCCATTACAAACTCAAGTGTTCCACCACGTTTGATGTCCTTGAAGTCGATGTAAGAACGGGTATAAGGCTTACCATTCAACTTAGCACTCTGAATATAAATATTCTTATCGCTGTTGTTATGTGCCACAATGCGGAAGGTCTTACCATCTCCAACGTTCACCGTAGCCTCATCGAAGAGCGGTGTACCGAAGATATACTTGCCTCCTGCTGGCTCTACCTGATACATACCAAGAGCGGAAAGAATGTACCATGCAGACATCTGACCCACATCCTCGTTACCACTCAAACCATCGAAGTCATCGTGATATAAGTTCTTAAGTACATAGCGAATCTTGTCCGCTCCCTTCCAAGGCTGACCCACATAGTTGTACATATAGAGGATATGATGGCTTGGCTCGTTACCGTGTGCGTACTGACCAATCAGACCCGTGATGTCTGGCGAGGCGTCAGCTCCCATATCACCACTAACGATGAAGAGGGAGTCGAGTTTTGAAACAAATGGCTTCTCACCACCGAAAGCAGCTACAAGACCATGCACATCGTGTGGTACCAACCATACATACTGCCAAGCATTACCCTCAGCATAGTCGTCCTGACGGTGTACAGTACTAAATGGATCGAATGGTTCACGGAACTTACGATCAGATGTTACACCACGCATAAACTTCGTTTTCTTGTCGAAGTAGAAGTCACGATATGACTGACTGCGCTTAGAGAAATACTTATAATCATCGGTCTTACCCAACTCCTTTGCGAGCTTTGCTATACAAGCATCTGCCAAAGCATACTCCAATCCCTTTGCAACTGTCTCATGCTCAGGGTCGAGGTCACAAGGAATATAACCATACTTCTTCAACAGGCCCATACCACGTTCATCACGCATAGCAGATGCCTTAGCAGCCTCAAAGACTGCATTCTTATCTACATCATAGCCTTTCAGTGCGATATCAATAAGCACAGGAACACCTGGATTACCAATCATACAGTCGGTCTCATTACCCACAAGATGCCATACTGGCAACTTGCCCTGCTCCTTAAAGATATGAAGCATAGTCTGTGCGATGTCGCGCTGCTTCTCTGGATGAATAATTGTCATCAATGGATGTGCTGCACGATAGGTATCCCATAGTGAGAAGGTGGTGTAATCAATGAAGTCACCCTTATGTGTCTTACCGTCTGCACCACGGTATTCGCCGTTTACATCATTGAATACAGAAGGTGCAATCATCGAATGATACAGTGCTGTATAGAATATCTTTCTTGCACGCTCGTCCTGAGTTTTAATAGCAATCTTACTCAACTCACGGTTCCACTCATCCTTTGCCTGAGCAACAGCATTGCGGAAATCCCAGCCTGGAAGTTCCTTCTGCATATTCAATCGAGCATTCTCAACACTCACTGCAGAGATACCTACCTTCACGAGAAGGGGTTGTTCGGCATTGTCGAAAGCAAAGACACCGATTGTATCACGCTCGTTTGACTCCAACTTAACAGGCTGTGAGAACTCTGCCACAAAGTAAACGCGCTGATCTTTAGCCCATCCTTGTGACATACGGTAGCCACTGACGGTCTTAGCCGACTCCTGCTTGAAACTGCAAGAAGTCATCTTGTCCCAACCGATACCCTGAGAAAGGTTCAAAATAACGTAACCCTTCGCTGCATCAGCAGGGAAAGCGTAACGATGGAAAGCCACACGCTGGGTGGCAGTCAACTCTACACGAATACCAGAAGCCAACATTACAGAGTAGTAACCAGGGCTAACATGCTCGGCACGATGTGAGAATTTCACCTCACGCTGTGCTGGATTGATAGTAGGGAGGAGTGATATGTCACCCAAGTCACCAATACCCGTACCGCTAAGGTGCATCTGTCCGAAACCGATAACCGTTGAGTCGCTGTAATGATAACCAGAACACCAGTCCCAACCCTGCTTCTTCTGTGTAGGACCAGCCTGAATATTACCGAATGGAACATTAGCTCCAAGGAACACATGTCCGTGTCCGCCTGTTCCGATAAATGGGTCAACATACTGCGTATAGTCCTGTGCAAAAGCGAAAAGACTGGTCACAGCAAACGCCATTAAAGTTAAGAACCTTTTTTTCATATACTGAATTGTTTTAATCTTCTTGTCTTATATGTCTTGATAGAGCCGTATTCCAACAACCCATCAAGTGTTCGTTTACTTCTGATTGATAATGATTTCGTCTGTGAAAATCCATGCGCCTTTCTCACGAGGGAGTGCCTTCACACGCACATAACGGCCTTTGACATCACCCTTCCATTTGTAAGGATAAACGAGATAATCCTCTGAAGCCTTAATACCTGGGCGTACTGTGTCAATGGTCTTGAAGTCCTTACCATCGTCTGACACCATCAACTCGATTGTTTCAGGCGTATAGATAACCGACTCATAGAGGTGCATAAAGTCGACACGTACGTCACGGATGTCTGTAACCTTACCCATATCAACCACAACATCCACACCCGTACTATCGATGAAGCCCTGCCAACGACCCTCAAGATAGCCCCAGTCGCCACGCAAACCATTGGTCAGCGTACTGTCGCCTTCGGCACGATACTTCTCTGCATAGGGTCCAAGATAAGTCACTGGCTTACCCAATGCCTCATGCTGTGTCACACTACGGCTTTCTATACGTGAACCCTTCTCCTTTGAAAGGTCAAAGGCATTGTAGCCCGCACGCTTCAAACGCTCAACATTTACGACTGCTCTCTTACGGAAGTTGTCGTAACCTGTGCGCTTCTTTGTCCAACCTGTCTCTGCCAAAGCCAACAGACGAGGATAAAGCATATACTCTAAATGGCTTGGCTCAGCGATGAACTCGGTCCATACACACGCCTGAACGCCGTCCATATATTTCTCAAGATTGGTTCCTTTGTACGCTGCAGGGATAGGCTCATAGTTGTAAGTCTTATCCAAACGAGTATAACCTCCCTGCGCCTTTGGCTGTTCCATCGGATTGTCCTGATACATATTCAGATAATAGAACTGCTGTGGTGCCATCACTACATGGTGCTTACTTGTTGCAGCCTCAATACCTGCCTCTGTGCCACGCCATGACATCACAGCTGCGTTAGGAGCCAATTTCCCTTCCATAATCTCGTCCCAACCGAGGAGCTTACGACCGTTACGGTTCAAGAACTCTTCCATACGATGGGTAAAATGGCTCTGCAACTCGGCTACATCCTTCAAGTTGTTCTCCTTCATCATCTTCTGACAATCAGGACAAGTCTTCCATGTGCGGCGTTCTGCCTCGTCTCCTCCGATGTGGATATACTTAGAAGGGAAGAGTTGCATTACCTCTTTCAGCACGTTCTCCATGAAGGTATAAGTTGCCTCCTTACCCACACAGAGGTCTGACTGCGTATAAGGCTTGCCTGTACATGATATCTCTGGATAAGCGTAAACTACCTCATCACTATGACCAGGCATCTCAATCTCTGGGATTACCTCAATGTGGCGCGCTGCTGCATAGCGCACAATATCCTTGATATCTTCCTGTGTGTAATAGCCACCGTAGGCTCCCTGCGTATTCTTATGACAATACTTGCGGTCGTTATCCATCCACCACTTTGTCCAATCAGACTGTGTACGATAAGCGGTTTCATCGGTCAAACGTGGATATTTCTTCACCTCCATGCGCCATCCACCACCATCAGTGAGGTGCCAGTGGAAGCGGTCGAGCTTGAAATAAGCCATCGCATCAAGCTGCTTCTTCAAGAACTCCTTTGTCCAGAAGTGGCGAGAGCAGTCGATCATCAAACCGCGATAAGCAAAACGAGGGGCGTCCTTCACCTTTACACAGGCGATCTGACCATCCTTCTCGAGCTGGCGAACAGTCTGCAAACCATAGAACAAGCCTGTTGGGGTCAATGCCTGAATAGTAATACCCGTTGGTGTAACCTCCAACTCATAGCCTTGTAGGCGAACGCTGTCCATAGCCTGTGCTGCCTGCTGGGCTGTTCCCTTACAAATCAAGCGGAAAGTACCCTGTTTAGTAGGGTTCTTTGCGTATGCTAATGGATGCTTCAACACCTCAGAAGTGTACTGATTCAACACCTTAAAGTCACTACCTGTAAGATTGGTCACAATCTTCGTATCCTTATTCAGCTTGAATTGACCGTTCAAAAGGCTGATATTCTCAGGTTGTGGGATGATGTTCTGAGCTGCAACTGGCATAGAAATGGCTGTTGCAAACAACAGGAAAACTGCACTCAAAAGAACTTTTTTTCTCATAACGTGAGTATAAATTTCGGTTTTATTTCTTTATTATTTGTTTTTACGTAATATCTCTTTCTTCGGTGGCTATCGGCTGTCTGTCGTCTTATCTGTGGTCTTTCAAAACCTTGCTGATACTCAACTGTCTTCCAAACTGCCACCTTTTTGTTTCGTGTTAAGGCTCCGCACACTATGTGCTAAGCATCCGCACAACTTGTGTTAAGGCTCCACACAACTTGTCCGAAGCGTTCGGACAGTAATAGGGAGCGGCAAACAATGTCTGTTGTTATCATTATATATAATGTAATAAGACATTAAAGACCGTCCGATGCGTGGGAGGTTCACTCGATAGTAGTCGTTTACTTTAGATAGAACTTCAATACTCCGCCCTTCAAGAGTTCGTCATTCGTGATGCGATAGCGGTTCAATGGCTTACCACCTAACTCTATTTTCTTGATAATTACAGCCTCGTCATTTGGACGAACTGTCTCTATCACAAGCTTATCTCTGCCCCACTGCGCCTTATCCAAACGGATAGTCACCTTGTCAAAGACTGGCGAGGTGAGCGTGTAAGATGGGTCACCCGGACAGTCAGGATAGAATCCTATCATGTTGAACACCGCCCAAGCCGACATCGTTCCAGTATCGTCGTTACCAGGAATACCCTCAGGAGCATTCTTAAAGTACTCCTTCAAGAGTCTGCGCGTCTGCACCTGTGTACGCCACTCGTCGCCCTTGAAATAGGAAAAGAGGTAAGGATAAGCGATATCAGGCTCGTTGGCTGGGTCGTAATAACCCTTATCGAACACGCTCTGGAGCTTATTGACAAAGTTTTTCTGTCCTCCCATGAGCTTTGCGAGTCCCATGACATCATGCGGAACATAGAAAGTATAGTTCCAAGCATTGCCTTCATGGAAGCCTGGAGAGGGTTCAAAGTTCTCTCCCTGCTTTGGATCGAAAGGCTTATAAAAGCTTCCGTCTGGCATCAATGGTCGCAACAAGCCAAACTCCTTACTGAAGTAATGGCGATAACCCAAAGCACGATTGTGGAACAGACGGGCATCATCTTTCTTCCCCAATGCCGTAGCCAAACGTGAGAGAGCATTGTCGGCAATGTAATATTCGAGAGCGTGAGAAACAGAGTTGTCGAACTTCTCGTGCAAAGCCACATAGCCCTTCTCCATGTATTCGTCGTTGTCTGGGCGCAGAGGGTTCTCGCTGCCCTTTGTCAAAGCCGACTTTCGGAATGCCTCGTAAGCCTTGTTGATATCGTAACCACGCAAACCCTTCAACCAAGAATCGGTGATAACGGGGATAGCTGGGTCGCCTTCCATCGTGTAAGTCTCACGACCGAAGAGTTCCCACTTTGGCATCCAGCCATGCTCTTCGTACATTCCAATCATCGAACGAATCATATCGCGCTGACGATTTGGATAAACCAACGTAAGCAACTGATGCACATTGCGATAGGTATCCCACAGCGAGAAGACCGTATAACGATTGCCCTCCTTCACCGTTCGAATCTCATCACTCTCCATGGCAGGGTACTGTCCGTTGACATCCTGCAGGATATTCGGGTGGATAAGCGTATGATAAAGAGCGGTATAGAAGATGGTGCGCTCTGTCTTTGTACCTCCCTCAACGAGGATGCGAGACAAGTCATCATTCCACTTCTTACGCGCCTCTGCGTGAATAGCATCGAAGTTTTTTCCATGCTGTTCAGCTTCAAGATTCTCACGAGCGTTTGCCATACTTACGAAGGACACACCCATCTGTACCTCTACCTGCTCATTAGCCTCGGTATCGAAGTTCATCCACACACCGATATCATCGCCAGAGAGTTCCTTGTGATAAGTCTTATAGAGCTTATACTTGCCATTATCGACATCCCACTCAGCCTCAACGCCTGTCATCGGACGCTGTTTCTTCCAATAGCCAGCCTCTGTAGGCTTCTTGCTGACGCGCATCACGAAGTAAATTGGGAATACTGCCTGTGGGTTGTAACAGAATGTACCCTGCAGTTTTACGCCCTCATACTCTGTGTCGCTCACCTTCTTCACCATGGCACCCGACTCATTTGTGAGTCCTTCACCGAGGTTCAGCAAGATATGACTTTCTCCTTTCGGGAATGTGAAACGTGCAACAGAACTGCGAGGAGTAGCTGTTACCTCTGTCTTCACATTATACTTTTTCAGATAATTAGAATAATAACCGGGGTGTGCAACCTCCTTTTCGTATGTACTTCCGTACTCCTTATAGTCTACATTCAGCTTTCCTGTCGTTGGCATAAGCAACAATGAGCCAACCTCTGGGCAGCCCACACCACTCAAGTTGACGTGAGAGTAACCCGTAAAAAAGACGTTATGATATTCGTAAGGAGTTGACCACCAGCGTGCATCCTTGTCATATTTATTCAAATCGGAACCCATTACGTTGAATGGTACGACTGACATCAATCCGTTAGGGCATACTGCTCCCGGATTGGTTGTACCAAAATTAGATGTTCCAATAAAAGGATTGACAAGGTCAACAGGCTCTTCCCCACCTTTATCAGTCGCCTTCAGCGAAAGAAAAGACAAGGAAAGAAGTAGTACTAATAGGAATTTATGCTTCATGTTGGGTGATGGGTGTTAAATGTTGGGTGTTGAGGGAATGATGGGAGAGGGTGATAGGTGATGGGTGTTGATGAATTGTTAGGTGATGGGTGATGCTGAATAGTGATGAGGGTATCATTATTTACTTCCAAACAATTCATTACCACCCAATATTCAACACCTATCACCTAACAATTCATCAACACCCATCATCCATCACCCATCACCCTACAAAATACTATTGTTCTTTGTGAACTCTACGATGTCCTTAATATAGCCAAATGCCATACCAACGACTGTGTCAGCTGCACCATAGTAAACTGCTACACGCTCACCATCCTGCAAAGCAGCACATGGGAAGACAACATTTGGCACGTCACCCTGCAACTCGTAAGGTGCGTTTGGTGCAAGAAGATATGGAC
>CAUTPS010000008.1:0-66184 GCA_963540415.1 uncultured Prevotella sp. | reverse complement strand
CGCTCGTAGTGGAAAATAGAAAAGGTGGCTATCTCAATATGCGAGATAACCACCTAATGAAATAGCATGAAAGGTTTTACAGAGCTATGCTTCTCAAAGCACGCATAGCAAGATGGCACAGAGTATTGCCAACCAAAAGAGAATGCTCAGCAGCGTAAAGGTAACTTGGAGAATGACTCTGACGATAAAGCGCAGTATCAGAAAACCTGCAATGACTGACACGGCGGTAACGACCTGTGACGTTACAATCTTTGAGATAAGCCAAACAGCACCGATAACGATAGAAAACAGGATAGCGAGTTCGATGAAGCGTGTCCAAGAGAAGCAGCGGACTTGCTTGGGAGAAGTCTGCTGCTGCTTGATATTATCGGTTTTGTTCGATGCGTCTGCCTTGATGAAGGCAGGTGTGTGGACATCTTGATTCATGATGATTGTATTCATATCGGAGCTTTTAATAGTTCAAGAGCAGTTACAAGATACTCTTCCACACAAAGCCAAGTGTTTGTAAAACTATTGGTGTGTAGGGAAGAATAGTTATCTTGGCTCTTGACACTACAAAAGCTCCCGATGGGGTTACATCAAGTCATGTTCTCACTATTGACTGTTGGTAGGCTATTGACCTCAATGAGCAAAACTATTGTCCCTGTCAGTTCGGTGTAGAGTTTCTCATACTCTGGACTCACCCCAAAGTCGTCCGTCAGTTCATACTTGTTGAAAACACGTTGCACAGCCTTATTCTTCAGAAGCATTGGTGTTAGTCTTTCTGGAAGAGGAGAAGGAAGTTCTTTCTCGAACTCATTCTCTAAGACGGATACAAGCGTGTCATACTTGGAAAAGTGCAAACCTTGGTATAAGACTTCACTTGCCATTGTCTCCGCCTCTGGGTGAGAAAAACCTTGTGCTATAGCATCGCAGTAAGAAGTTAGGGCTTCATCAGCTCTTGCCGTTATGAATGGTTTGTCACTCAGCATTTCGGAGAAATGCTCACTGAGATAATTCTCTAATTTCAATCGGAAGTAAGATAATTCTTTCTTTGTTTCCATAATCATCTATTATTTTAGGGTTGTACATTAATATATTATATGCCCATGGCTGTATTGAACTTACTGAGCTTTCCAGCCAGTTCTTCCATGTCACGTTCAACTTTCTTGTTTGTTATTCGTGCATAAATCTGAGTTATTCTGATATTTGTATGTCCAAGCATCTTTGATACAGACTCCATTGGTACCCCTTTGGATATAGACATAGTGGCGAAAGTATGCCTTGCCATGTGGAAGGTCAGATTCTTTTTTATGCCACAAAGGTCGGCAATTTCTTTCAAATATGAGTTGATACGCTGGTTGCTCAACATAGGAAAGACTTTCCCCCCTTTTCTATTGATGTCGTAGTACTTTCTTATAATGGCAAGTGGAATATCCAGTAACATGACGTTTTCATCTACGCTTGTCTTGTATCTCTTGGTGATAAGCCATTGTCTGTCTTCTATGGTAACAATTTTATCGTAGGTAAGATTATATACGTCAATGTAGGCTAATCCCGTGAAGCAGGAAAAAATAAAAATATTCTTTACTAACTCCAGCCGTTCTATGTCAAAGTGCTTCTTCATAATACGGAGTACCTCTTCTTCTGTGAGGTAGCCACGATCTACTAATTCATAGCGCAGCTTGTGATTCGCAAATGGATCATGCATGATAAGTCCTCTGTTCCTCGCATAGTTCACGACCGTTTTCAGGTTTCTCAATTTCTTGGTGGTTGTGTTATGCACACCACCTACAACAGATGTAAGGTATAATTCGAAGTCCTGAACAACTGCACTTGTCAGTTCTGTCAGTCCAATATCCTTGCGATGATACTTTGCTTGTAGGAAATCCTGAAAGTTCTGCCTCACCACCTTATACTTATAAAAAGTACCCTTTGTTAATGTCTTACCAACTTGTTGTGTGATGGAGTCTATATACTTGTCAAAGACTGGCAGAAAAGTGGTATATTCTTTGTCTGTACCAAGGAATACTGACCTGATAAGGTCTATGGAAAGTTCCTCTGATGTTTCATATTTCCTGTAAATCTGCATTAGTGTTGTTGTCAGTGCATCTATAGAAGCATTAATGGAGAGTGCTTCTGCTGTTCTGCCAATCATTCTGCTGGTTTTGTTACTCCACTTGGATTTATCCACAAAAATTTTAGTGGATCCAAGATTTGCCTTTTCGCCACCGAGATATATTCGGAGCATTACAGGTGATTTTCCTTCTTTGTTCTCATAGTTGGAACGTAGGTAGTAGGATACCTTGAAAGTCGTTTTCATAACGCATCATTTTAGTGTAGCTTTTTGGCTACAAAGTTCGACATAAGTTCTTGAAAACGAAAGTTTTGCATGCCGTCAATTTAATAGTCATTTTCCATTCATTGCTACATTTTTTTGAGAGCCTGCTTTTGTGTAGCAATTTCTGTAGCAGAAAATGACCGAATGATGACTATCAAAAGGTATAGTTTGGCAGTCAAATGGATATGGATAAAAAACAAAAAATCGCTGTAAAACCTTGATTTTACAGCGATTATCCTTGTTTTGAAGGCTAAAATGACGTGTTGTTTGACGTCCTTTTGAAACCTATTTGTGGACCAGCCTGGGCTTGAACCAGGGACCTCCAGATTATGAGGCTATTTGATGTATATTCCATGAAATTATAAATAATATTAAACACTTGAAAACAAATAAGTTATATTATTTATTTATTCCAAGAAATATCTTAAATTTGCAGCAGTTTTTATTCAGAAAGTTCACCAAAAGTTCACGGAGGATTTCGATAATAGCCTATAAACAGGAGGATTATAATGGAAAATACTAAAGTAAAGTTCACGGAAACAGGAAATGTATCCCAAAAGTATAGAAAGAGAGGAGAAACCTCACTTGCAAAGTTCGTATCTTCCAACGGAAAAGTTACAGGTACACTTATGTTGGATCCCAGAAGAATGGATGGCGATTATTCCCAAATTTCCCCTGTCGCTATTCGTATAGCGCATGCCGGTAAGAAAGTTTTTCTGCGGATAGGGAAATCATATATAGGAACAGATTGGATAGAACTATGTGAATGTGAGAAATTATCACGAAACAAGAAAGCCTCAGAACGAAAGGAATTAAAAAAACAGATGGAGAAAGTGGCTACTCTTGTAAATCAACTCATCGATGAGGGAAACTTTTCTTTGAGAAAACTCCAGGAACGACATCAAGGGAGGAAAGATGACGATAGTACAATCTACTCCATTTGGGAATCTTTTATTGTATCCAAGCGCGACGATGGCAAGGCAGGAACAGCTCGGTGTAGTGAGGATATATTAAAGAGGTTTGTACGGGATATGGGAAAAGATGTACCTTTAAGTGATATAAGTCACAACTTTATTCTGGATTGGGTAAAGGTAATGAAGAAAAATGAGCTTAGTACAACATCCATTGGAATATCATTGCGTACATTCCGCACCATTGTAAATATCTGCATTGACCGTGGCTTGATTAAAGGAAGCACCAAAGAAATGTTCAAAGACACGGGCTACAATAAGGTGTGTAGTCGTAAGCATGAGTTCCTTGATGTTCCTACCATGAAGATGCTTTATGACTTTTGGGAAAGAGACGAAGCCAAAGACGAAAAAGGCAAGGAGTTATTCTTTCCAAAAGAGAAACACGCCGTCTTTCGTGATTTAGGGCTGTTCCTATTTATGTATCTGGGTGACGGACAAAATTTGGCTGACACCTTGCGACTGACTTATGATGGTTGGTATTTTGCTACACATGGAAAGCAACTCCGATTCTTGCGTCATAAAACGAGAGACAGAAACGAGAGTGCTAGCGAGGTCATCTTTCCCATTACTCCAGAACTACAAAAGATTATAGACAAGTATGGCAATGAGCCTAAACTTGACAAGCGTGTGTTCCCGATTATGAGTGAGTGGATAACTCCAGAACAAGAAGTATGGGTAATCCAACGATATAATCGCTATATTCGTGAGCATATGGCGAAGGTGGTAGAGCTGCTTGGCATAGAACAAAGACCTTCATCTACCTGGGCTCGACATAGTTTTGCCACTAATCTGAATAACTCGGGAACAGTGCCATATAAATATATTAGCGACAGCATGGGGCACAGTGGCAATGGAGATATAACTTCCAATTATATAGGAGCCTATCCCTTGGAGAGAATGCTGCAATATAATTGGTATTTACTGAATGACAAACCGCAAGATGGCAAAGAGGCTCTTATCGCTCTACTCAAGAAGATGACCGATGAAGAGCGCAAGCAATTATTAGCTTCGTTGTAAATAAGTTTATTCTAAACAGAAACAAATAAGATTTGTTTAATTTATAAATAATCTATATATTTGTAGTCATTAACAAGAATGAAGATGGAAGAGAACCTTTATAACATGCAAGAAATCAGCTCATACAGGGAGGGAAACCGACTGGAAGCAAAGAAGGCAAAAGGAGGCATACCTAACTCTATGTGGGAGACATATTCTTCTTTTGCAAATACAGATGGTGGTATCATACTGCTTGGTGTTGATGAAAAGAAAGATGGTTCTTTTGAAGTGTTGGGGGTACAGAATGCAGACCAGATGCTGAAGGATTTTTGGAATATGGTAAACAATCGCCAGAAAGTCAATGTCAATCTTTTAGTTGAAAAGGATGTTACAGTAGAGGATTACGAAGGTAAGAAAGTAGTCTTTATTCGTGTGCCTCGTGCCGACAGATATCTTCGTCCTGTCTATGTCGGTCAAGACCCAATGTATGGTTCATACCGACGCAATGGTGAAGGCGATTACCATTGTTCGCACGAGGAAGTGTCAGCTATGTATCGGGATGCTTATCAACTGACCCAAGACCGCAAATTACTCAAACATCGCGATATGAAAGTGTTCTGCATGGACACAGTGCATAGTTATCGCAATATTTTCAACATTTCTCATATCAATCACGTTTGGTCAAAACTGGGTGACGAAGAATTCCTTGGGAAAATTGGAGCTATTGGTTACGATGCAGAGGAAAGTAAATTTTATCCTACTACGGCAGGCTTATTGATGTTTGGATATGAATATGAGATTCTTTCGGAATACCCTCAATACTTCCTTGACTATCAAGACCATCGAGATCCGAGTATCCGTTGGATAGACAGGCTGGTTTCCTCATCGGGTGACTGGAGTGGCAATGTATTTGATTTCTTCTTTGCCGTTGCTAATAAGTTAAACCATGATCTCCCTCGTCCATTCAAATTGGAGGGAATGACGAGAGTGGACGACACTCCGCTCCATAAGGCCGTACGAGAAGCATTATTGAATACATTGGTTAATGCCGATTATTATGGCAGACGTGGAGTAGTCATCAAGAAATATCTTGATGGTTTCACCTTCGAGAACCCAGGGGATTTCCGAATTGGTGTGAAGGAGGCCATGAGTGGTGGTGTTTCCGATCCACGCAACGCGATTCTCTTTAAGATGTTCGCACTAATAGACCTTGGAGAGCGCGCTGGTAGTGGCATCCCAACCATCATTGATGGCTGGAAATCGGCATATGGTGAGCAGCCAACATGGGAAGACACGCACAACCCTGACCGAACTGTTTTGAGATTACATTGCAAAAACCTTTCTGAGGTGTTGTTTGAGAAGGCTTCCGGTAAAGATACTGTTACCGAAGATACTGGCGACAAAACAACGGATATGTCGGTGATAAATCCAGTGACTGGCGATAAATCGGCGATAAATAACAATCCTGGTAATAAAAAAGATAACCAAACGGCGATAAATGCAGAAAACGGCGATAACACCGGCGATAAAATGCAAGTGATATTAGATTATATTGCAAGGAATGGAGTAGTCAAGACTTCTGATATAATGCAAGCATTTGGATTGAAGTCTTCACAATCACGTTATTACCTCAGTTCCTTAGTGGAACAAGGACTAATAGAAGCCTGTGGAAGTAATAAGAACCGAACCTATAAAGCCAAATCATCATTTAGCATATGACATTGCACGATTTCTTTCAAGAAAAGATTATCCCTTTCTTTAAGGGTGATTACCAGAACTTCAGTTCAAAGGCTGTTGATGGATATTCACTTTTTATCGCCCAATGGGATAAGTCACCAAGACAAGCTATGATTACTTTTGATACACAGGCTCAACTACAACGCATTTTTGAGAAATATTCTGCCTTCACGGATAGTAAAGAAGGCGATTTGCAAAGTTCGCAAATAAGTCGCTGGTATGTGAATGGCTTTACTTTGGCATACAATTACTGCCGGAGATACGATCTGGATCATCTCTATGAGCATATGGACTTTGTGCAATTAGCAGAAAAATTAAAATCATCTGATAATGTCAATCGTGGCGAATGGAACTTTGATATGTTCCGCAAATACACAATTAACTTTGGTCGGCATGAGGGCACATTGTTTTATGTGGCCGAGAAAGAAAGCTGTGCTGGACAAATGGCAAATGGGCAGAGCGGCCAATCCAAAGATAATACGAACAAATTCTCACCAATTGTATCTAAGGTAGAAAATGATTATCATTTCCCTAATGACTTGATGGAAGAACTTTATAAGAGTTTCAACGGAAAAATATTCAAAAACATAACCACACCAGAAGAATTCAAAAGCATTATTACGCGCAGATCGCATATAGATTACCTCTCAGAATGCTCACAGAAAAGAATGCTCATGTATAAAATTCTTCATGATTTATCTCTCTTGTTACCTGAGAATCTTCGTGCCACTTGGCTCGAAGATATAGCTAAAGAATGTGGCTATAAAGTTGAGAATATTAACAAGAAACACAATGGGAGCGATAGCGCAACAGAAGAGTACCGTGAAAAAATGAAACAGATTGACCATATTTTCTGCAAGTATAGTCGCTCATAACGATTTCATAAATCCATCACATACACAAATGGCGTATCTCCACTTTGGAAATACGCCATTTGCACATTTCATACGATACTATGTACCTATCTAATTTACGCCCACCTATCCCCACTTATTTGCCATTGACAAAAGCATAGAATAAATTTATTTCGTACAAATGGTTGTATATCAGTGGTTTTATAACAAAACTACCAAAGATTATATTTTTCTTTAAGTGCCACTTGTAGCCACTTTTCCACTTGTGATATTTGCAGCATATTTTTAAATTTCATGTTATGAAAGGTAATTTCATTATGCTGCAAAAGGAAGACCTCAAGGAGGCCATTGCAGAAGTATTTGAGACAATGGTGGGCAAGAATCTGCTGAAAGAGCCAACTCCGGCAGAATCCACCGAGTATTACACCCGTGACGAGCTGTGCGCCCGTCTGCACATTACCTATACCACGTTGTGGCGCATGGAGAAACGTGGCGGCATCCATGTCCATAAGATTGGAAGGCGCAACCTGTATTCAAAGACAGAAGTGGATGCACTGATAGCAAATGGACTTTCTTCTGATTCTGTAAGCAGGTAGTATGGCCATGGCAGAACTTAGCAAGAACATCTCCAAACCGCCAGAGGTGGATTATATTCTTTCCTCTTTTCAGCAGTTGCAGCGACAGGGAGCCATTGATGCCGGTGGCTTTCATGTGGCATCCATGAACGACTGTCTGAAAGCGGCCAAATCATTGCCGCCTCTTATAGTCCTCTATCCGAACATTGTCCTCGAAGGTGATCTCTGCATCATCTTCGGACAGTCAGGGATTGGCAAGACCATCTTCGCCATGCAGGTGGCAAGGGATATTGCCACACAGGGGAAGCGCGTGCTCTACGCCGACTTTGAGATGACGCTTCGCCAGCTGGCCCTGCGGTACGAGGTTCCGAACTTCCCTCCTACCTTCTTCCGTGCGGAGATGGACAGGGACAATCTCGTTGATGATGTATTGAAAGGAATAGAAAAAGCAGCCGTGGCAAATCTTGCGGAAGTGGTATTCATCGACAATATCACCGCCCTCAGCCAGTCGCTCGACAAAAGCTCTGACGCTGGCTCACTAATGGCTTCGCTGAATGCCTTGAAACGAAAATACAACTGGACGCTGGTCATCCTCAATCATGTTCCCAAGATGTTCTCCGGTTCTGTCCCTCTTTCCCTGTCGGCCATACAGGGCTCCGCCAAACTCAATCAGTTGATAGACGATGCCGTGGGACTGGGACAGTCAAGCCGTGACAAGTCGCTGGTCTATGTGAAGCAGTGCAAGTGGCGCAATGGAGAGCTGATACTCGATTCCGACAATGTGGCCCTGTATGAGCGGGCCAAGAACAAAGACGGCAATCTTTGCTTTACCTTTCGTGGATATGACACGGAGGTCGCCCATCTGGAAACGACAGGTACCAACGGGCGTGAGGAACTGAAAGCGAAGGTCAAGGAATTATCCTCGCAGGGCATGAGGCAACAGGATATAGCCAAGGAATGCGGTATCACCCAGAGTAAGGTGTCAAGGCTTCTGAACGGCTGATTATTCACCTTATGCAGTTTATGCACTTATGCATATTGCATAAACTGCATAAAACGCATGGCAAAAATGGAAAATCAGGACTTGAAGAGAATATCGGCGACCAAGGCTGCGCCCAATGATCGGATGTTGATAGAGATACCCCAACAGGATATAGGATGCCATTATTCTTCTCTTACGGATTATCTGGATAAGGCAATTGGTTATGATTCCAAGATATTGTCGGCTATTGATAGTTTAATTATGAGATTTCATCTGGGAGCTGTTACCAAACTTGTGAACGGACACTATGGCACAGTGCTGCCTCGGATTAACCGGAATAACAAGGTCGTAGGAGGAAGTGTGCTGTACTTTGATACGGACAGTGGAGCGGTTCTACAAAGAGAGTCCTTAGTGGAGCATCTTTATAGCTGGTACTGCTTCGACTATTACACGGATGATGAGGTCTTCTTTGGTGAGCATCTGCTTTCAAACAAGCCCGTCGCCATTGTGCAGGAGGAAAAGACGGCCTTGCTGGGTACGCTGGCGGAATCGGCCGTTGACTGGCTGGCGGTTGGCGAGGGCTGTAATCTCACCAAAGGAATGATGAGTAAACTGGCTGGCAGGCGAGTCGTCCTTTTCCCTGATGATATAAACTGTGATTATTGGCTGGAGCTGTTTGGCAAACTATTCAAGGTTGACCGTGGCTTTGTCCATCGGGACATTAACCGATACCTTATCGATACAATAAGAGGTCGTGGCAGTCCTTGAACTCGGGGGGATGAACAGGGATCTGCCCTTGTTATAGCCCACTATAACTACCCGCTGCGCTTTCGTAGTTGTGGGCCCAAGGCCAGCCTTGGAGAACCGGCGGGGATGACTCTCCCCCTGCACCCCCCACTCGGTGGCATCTGCCCCCAAGACCCCTGACCAGAGCGTGACCCTCTCTCTGGACTCTCCGCTTAGGGAGCCTCCCTAAGAACCTTATGAAAAGAAAAAAAACAATCATTTAATTCCCTTTTGTTATGACACAAATGACATCGGTACACATCAAGCCCTGCAATATTGGGCAAAGTGAGGCACACAACCAACGGACAAAGGCATATCTTGACCACATCAATGCAGAGAAACTTTATATCAGGAAAGACCTGATACCTGAGAACCAATCGTGGACATCAGGACTGCAAGGCGATATGACCTTGCGGCAGTATTACGATGCCATTGGCAGAATGGTGAAGGAAAAGACGGGCAGGGCCATGCAGACCAAGGAACGGGAGCGAATCAACAAGAAGACGGGCAAGGTAACCAAGATTGCCGGCTGTACTCCCTTGCGTGAGGGCGTCGTGGTGTGCAAGGCAGACACCACCATGGAGCAGTTGCGTCATTTCACCGACCTTTGTCGGCAGCGTTTCGGCATCACGGCCATACAGATACACCTCCATCGTGACGAGGGGCATTGTCTTGATCCGAATGACACATCTACATGGAAGCCGAACTATCACGCCCATGTCATCTGGGACTGGATGAACCACGACACAGGTAAGTCCTACAAGCTGAACAATGAGGACATCAGCCTCGTGCAGGACATGGCGGCCGAGGCATTGGGAATGGAGCGCGGCGTTTCCAAGTTGGAGACGGGCAAGCTACATCTGGAACGGAATGACTATATCGTGGCCAAACAGAAGCGTGAGTTGGATGAAAGCAAGAAACAAGCGGAGAAGCTGGCAAAGGAGAACGAGCAGAAAGTTCTCGCCTGTGAAAAGCTGGATAAGGACATCCACGACAAGCAGGCGAAAGTCAATCGGGAAAACGGCAGCGCCATCCTGTCGGGCTTGGCCAACCTTGCAGGAAAGGGCAAGTACGCCCAATTGGAAGTGGAAAATGAAGAAATGAAAAAACAAGTTGCTGCAATTCCGCAAGTGGTTGCTCAGCAAGTAGAAACCTTAACCATTACCTATAAAGAGGAGATAGTCAAGGAGCGGAATCGTGCAGAGTTCTGGCTTACTGAATGTAATAAGCAAGAGCGTATCTACAAAGGATTGATTACCAAATTGAAGAATCGGGAAGAGAATCTCAAGCAAGAGTTGCAGCAACGTGATAACATTATCGCTACAATGAGGGCTGGGCTAACAGATTTCCTACGAGGATTCACGATTATTTGCCAAAATGCCATAAATGCCGTTATCGACTTTGCTCATGATACTAAATTGCAGCACTTTACCTTCCCTCAGGCTACAGCCATCAACGAATATCTTTCTAAAGAGTCAAGCGATAGGCGCAATGGTGCCACGATTCTGGCTCTCCTCACCCGTCCCTTTCTCAACTTATTCGAGCATCAGAAAGGAAAGGCGGAAATCGAGAATGTGGTTGATAATTTTGACTATTATAAGGAAAAGCAGAAGGTACAAGAGGAGATGAGAATCAAACCGAGGTTCAAAAGATAGATTGAAAGTTAAAATGGAATTATATTGATTTTTTTTTTATCAATTAAGAAAATATATGTGTTTTCTTTTTGGTGTCGCAAATAATGTTTATCTTTGAACACATAATGATAAATTCGGCTATGGCAAAAGAAATATTTCATCCCAACAGAATTAGGGTAGTGCTTGCAGAAAAGCAAATTACCAATCGTTGGTTGGCAGAACAGTTAGGCGTTACCGATATGACGGTGTCGCGATGGAGCACCAACAAGGTGCAGCCCTCGGTATCACAACTCGTAGAGATAGCCAAACTGCTTGAAGTGGACATTAAAGACCTGATAGAAGCCGACATGTAATTGCTGAAAGGAAGTAAATTATGAAATTTCAATTAGAATCCCCAGAGCATCAACTCATAGCCATCAAAAGTGTTGTGGGTATTTTCGATGGTATGGAGAAGAACTCCTCTAATAATGCCCAAAAGGAAGACATCTATACCAATGTCTGCTCTTTGTATCCTCAGCAGATTTGGAGCAATATACACAAAATAGCAAGGGAGAATGGCATTGACGAAACTGATATTCATTTTAAGGAAACCAACGATGTATGTATAGAGATGGAGACGGGTACGGGTAAGACCTTGACCTATCTACAAACGGCATACGCACTCTATAAAGAGCATGGGCTCACCAAGTTTGTTGTTATTGTACCCTCCATACCTATCCGTCAGGGAGTAATCGATACTTTTGAGAATTTCAAAGACCAGCTGGCCGACAAGTATGGCTTTACACCTAATACTTTTGTATATGACAGTTCGCGATTAAGCAAACTACGTGATTTTATCACGCAGGACTATCCCCAGATTATGATTCTCACCATGGCTTCGTTTAATACAGAGGACAACATTCTGAACCGCAAGGAACAGGAGGGACTGTTCAATAATTCACCTCATATTGAGTCATTAGGACAAACGCATCCTATTATCTTTATGGACGAACCACAGGAGGGTATGGACACCGCGAATTCCGTGGCTTGGCTGTCAAAGTTGCAGCCTTTGTTCAAAATACGTTATTCTGCTACCCATAAAGTGAAATGGAACACCATCTATCGGCTGACTCCTGCCGAAAGCTATAGATTGGGATTGGTCAAAAAGATAGAAGTGCTTACTGTAGCCGAGAAGAACGATGAGGCAACAATGAAGATTGAACTCTCTGCCGTTCAAGAAGCAAAGTCCGAACCGAAAGTGAAATTGAGGTTTTGGAAACTCAATAAAACAAAAGGACGATTTGAATTTAAAGAGTCGGGATTCCTGAAGAAAGGAGACGACCTGGCTGCTAAGTCAGGCAATGATTCTTATGCAGACTTTACTATCAGCCGTATCTATAAGTAGATGAGCAATCATCGCTGGATGGTGGTCTTTACCAATGGGACATCCATTGAAGAAAAACAGACATCTGCCAACAAGGAGCAGGTTTGGGGCTTACAGTTGGAATGGCTTATACGGAGGCACTTCGAGAATACAACCCGTCTGAAACCGCAGGGCATCAAGAACCTCTCGCTAATATTCATTGACAGGGTAGCCAACTATATGAGTGTGGAACACCCTATTATCAAGCAACTTTTCGAGGAGAAATACAAGCAGCTCTATCCCGAATACCATAAGGGCAAGCAACCCACGGAGGAACAGGTCGAGGCCGTACAGGGTTATTATTTTGCCACGACATCGCAGGGCGAATATACCGACAGTGAGGCTTCGATGAAAGGTAACAAGGAAATTTACGATCAGATACTCCATCGCAAGGAATTTCTATTATCGTTCGACAGTCCCATCGAATTTGTTTTCTCCCACTCGGCACTCGGTGTTGGTTGGGACAATCCTAACATATTCGGTATTGCCACGCTCAACGAGAGCTTTTCGGAGAACAAGAAGCGGCAAGAGATAGGCCGTGGACTACGTATCTGTGTCAATCAAGAGGGACAACGTGTCTATGATAAAGATGACACACCCGAGGATGACCTAATCAATCAGCTTACCATCGTGCCCAACGAAACCTACGAGACCTTTGCCCGGAGCTACCAGGCGGAGATTGCCGAGGATTATGGTTCACCCGATGCCGGACCTAAGATGAAGCCTACACATAAGGGTAAGCCTACACATCGTGTTGCCTTCAAACTCAATAGAAAGGATAGTGTGCAGCATGCTTTCCAAGAGTTTTGGAAACGTATATCGCGGCTTACCACCTACCGGGTTCATTTCGACGAAGATACATTGGTCAATCGGTGCATCGAGGCCGTCAACACCATAGAAATTGAAGATTATGTGGCCGAGGTGGCAAGCTATCGAGTGCAAGACATCAGCGACTTCTCTCAGAGAGAATACAATGGATCGGAATACAAGTATCTGAAAGGACGCTTTACACCTACCGATTTTATTGAGGACGTGAGCGAAAAAACAGGACTGTGCTATCGGTCGGTGATGAGGATATTCAACGGTATCGACAATAAGCAGGAGTATGTGAAAAATCCGCCCGTATTTATTGAGCGTGCAGTGGTGCAGATATGTGCCATGCAGTTGGACGAATTGGTGCGGTGTGTGGAATATACGCCATCGGATGAGAGATACGATATTGAAAGATTCACCAACTTCTATCGCGACGACTGCAACGAGTATGTCTCTACACCAAATCACGGTCTATGGGACAAGACACTTTATGACAGCCTGCTCGAACGCGATTTTGCACGAGATGCCGATGAGGAAGACAAGAATGTGGTGTGCTTCCTGAAGTTTCCCACATGGTATAAAATCCCCACTCCCATAGGCAACTACGAGCCTGACTTTGGCGTAGTCCTAAAACGCAAAAGGCTCACAGAAGCCAATGAAAAGGAATACTACTTTGTGGTAGAAATCAAGGGCACCAACGACATCAACAACCAAAAGGCACTCACACCCCACGAGATAGCACGTATCAAATGCGCCATTCGCCATTTTGATGCACTTGGCGTAGATGTACAGTTCAAGGCACCCATCAAAGATTTCGAGACATTTACCAAGCAAACAGAACTTGAAACAAAATAACGACAATGGAAACATACAAAGATCATATCACCATCACCCCCGACCTTAACGACGAGCGTCTGCAAACGCTCCGAAAGCTGTACCCTGACTGGTTTACCCAAGAGGGTATGCTTGACATCAATAAGGTAAAGAAAGCCACGGGTGCAGAAGATGCAAGCGATACCGAACGATATGAATTCCGATGGTTCGGCAAGTCAACAGCCAAGCGTAATGCTTTCACACCTACGCGAGCTACCCTGCACTACGACCCCACTCGCAGCGTCAATGCCGACAAGACTGAAAACATTATCATTGAGGGTGAGAACCTCGAAGTGCTCAAGATACTCCAGCAGGGGTATCGTGAGAAAGTTAAGTGTATCTATATTGACCCACCATATAATGCAGATGCACTTACTGCTTACAATGATGATTTCACGCAAAGCAAAAAAAAATATTGGGAAGAAACTGGCATAACAGAGAACGGAATCGTAATTGATTCAGAAACTATACCTGAGGGTCGTTTTCACAGTGTATGGTTGAGCAATCTCTATTCTCGTTTATTGATAGCAAGGAATTTATTGGCAGATAATGGGCTTATTTTTATATCTATAAATGACAAGGAAGTTGCACATCTAAAGAAGATATGTGACGAAGTGTTTTTTCCTACAAACTTTATCACACAGTTTGTATGGGTGACAGATGGAAATTTTGATAACCAGGCCAAAATAAAAAATTGCCACGAGTATATTTTACTGTACGCTAAGAACTCAGAAACGTTTGATTTCCCTCGTTTAGTAGATCCTAATATTACGGATAAGAGCAAACTAAATAATGATTTTATTCGTAATACTATTATTAAAAACGGACCAAAGAATCCTGTGCAGAAAGTTATTCTAAAGGCAGGATTCCCTTGTGACTTTGAAAAAGGAATCATACCCGCTCGTCAAGACCAATGGCCACATTTTGATCAAGATATAATAGTCGAAGATTCTAAAGTAGCTTATGACGTTCCTGTATATAGTGGATGGGCCGCTCGCGGTCAATTGGTAGAATTTATAAACAACAATTGGCAGTCAGTAAAAGATACGAAAGGACAATCAGTAAAATTTTTGCTTACTGAGTCTGGTAATATTGATTGCATTAAGGATAGAGGATTTAAAAGCCATGTAATATCTTTACTTCAGGGCTTCGGTGGGACGCAAACTGCATCTGGCGAACTAAAAGCATTAGGGATTTTTGGTTTTGATTATCCAAAGCCAACCAAATTAATTGAATATCTTATACGCATGAATAATGATGATGAAGGCATCTATTTGGACTTTTTTGCAGGTTCCGGTACAACAGGACACGCTATTGTAAATTGTAATCTTGCAGATAGCAATGGACGACGGAGATATATACTTATTCAGTTTCCTGAAGCGATACCAAATAATCATATTGCATATAAATATGGATATAAGAAAATTAGCGACCAAACTATTGCTCGAAATAAGGCTGTGGCTGAAAAGGTACGGGATTCCTTCAAGGGAAAGATTATAACTCCCGAAGAGCAGGAGCAACTTGGTCACATAGGCTTCAAGGTGTTTACACTTAGTAAGTCCAGCTTCCCTCGTGTTGATTTTGCACCCGACCCGGAGAAAACCGATGAAGAGAACCTGCAACTCTTGCAAGAGTATATTCAGCAAAAGGAGCAGCAACTCACCATTCAGTTTAATGCCGAAGAGCTGATTACCGAGATCCTGATCAAGCAAGGATTTCAACTCACCTATAAACTCGAACCGCAACCACAGTTTGAGGCAAACCATGTGTATCTGGCCACCGATGCCATTCATAAGGCATATATCACCGTAGATGGCAAGCTGGAAGATGCTACAGTTGAATACTTCCTTGCCCATACGGACACGAAGTTTATCTGCATCGAGCGTGCCCTCGATACAACAAAGAAGTATAACCTGAAAAAGGCAATGGACTCAAAGTTCTTCGCCTTTTAATAAATTGACATACAAATGGAAGAAAGTAAAATCTTCATAGCAAATTACCCCAACCCATTGCAACATCCTTTATTTGTAGACGAAAAAGATAGAAGTAAAACATTGGAGGTCTTATGTGGTTACGATACTCAAATAAACAGTCATGAAGTTACGTTGCAAATAGCACGTGATTTAATCACAGCTTTACTAACATTTGATCGTATATATATACAAGGGAATAATGTCTGGGATGTAATGCAGGTTTGGGGAAGTACATATGTAAAAGAACTTTTGCGCCTGCACATTCTATGTATAATTCCAGATCAAGAATTAAATCCTGCTATGCTCAATGACGGGAGAAATAGTTGGAAATGCGATTTTTTTTCTTATCCAATAGGAAACTCTCTTGATTATAATCCCGATAAAATAGACAGATGGACGCATATTGAATGTTGCTTCAACAAACATGGTTTTAAAGGAATAGAGGCAAACGCTATTCTTTATCTTATAGATGAAAATTCTGCAAATATTAATTCTAAGAATTTCCAGTCAAAGGTAAATTCAGAAACTGATATGGATTCTAAAAGTCCTACATTTCTTTCTGATTCTAATTTTTATCGGAAGAGAAGTGATGGAATCTGGGAATATAATCTAATCAGTAGGATTCGTTTACAGGAATTGAACAAAAATGTAATTTTAGCTACAGAACTTGGAATAGACAACATAAAAATGGATGGAGAAATCAATAATCTTATGTTGAAAAAAACAATGTCTGCTTTTAGCAAAGATATTCACTGTGGTTCTGATGCGCTCGTAAGAATTGAACAGCAAAAGGGATTTCCAGATCTTGGGGAACTTTTTGTCAACAAAATACTCGATTTAGATGATATTCTTAAATTACGAGAGAATTGGAATGGAAAATTGTTTAGATATTGGGCGAAGTTGACAGATTACGAAGAAAACTTAATGCGTAAAGATGTGCTGAACTCTGTCAATAATGTTATAGGTTCTAAGCTTCTCCAACCTCTACGCTTATTAGGTACAAATTTAATTGGCATTGCGGGATTTTTACCGGGGATAGCAGCTTCAACTTTTGATAGCTATGTACTTGATAATGTGTTAAAAGGGTGGCACCCAAATTTTTTCTTAGACAATAAATTAAAAGCCCTTATAGATGATTGTGTCAAAAGAGACAATGATAAGAGAAAAGTAAAACTACTTTCAGAAAGGTTTAAAGGTGTTAGACCAAACGATCCTTGCCCATGTGGAAGTGGTAAGAAATTTAAGAAATGCCATGCTCACCTCTTGTAATACAAATTATTGGTGTCCGATAAAACTTTTTTGGAGTTATCTGTGTTAGTTAAAATAGACTTAAACTTATGATTTCATTATTTATCTGGTTATTATAGGGCTTTCCTTGTCAATATAAGCACATTTTATAATGCTTACAGTTTGAAACTGAAAACCAAGCCCCTGGATAAGTAAAACAGCTGCAACACCGATGAGTAAAGAGATACAGAGCTTTCAGTTTATTTTTACCGGACAGCAATAAATACAAATAATCAACAGAAAATAATTCCTGAGATTGTAACATGTTTCGGGACAGTAGATTTTTCGTGGGGGCAGACTCATTCTACTTATAAGAGAGCTTCTAAAGTTAGGGTACCCAGAATGCTGACAATGAGGACAGAATTACCAATTTTTTACTGCAAAAGTTTATTTCTCATTTGCTGTCACTTTTAACATTCTTCACTAATACATTGTTCATTAGTATGTTATATGTATTCACAGAGTGACGGCAGTGACATGAAAATAATTTCACAGCAGGCCAATTACAGACGCATCTGCCGAGGATGAATGCTAGACTATACCTTATCCTAAGGTATAGTCTTCTGCGGCAGATTCTTTATCGAGGGCTTATGCAATGTTTATTCAGAAAGCTTATTTTCAGGAATAACAAACTGATAATCCTCATCAATTATCTACTGGCTCCATGTTTCCTTTACTTGTTAAGAAATTCCGAAAAACTTAACACGTTCGTAGTCTCATGTTAAGTTTTTGCCAAAATCTTAACCTGAGCAGTATGCTAAAAAGTATTTGGAATATGTTCTATGAAATCTAATGTAATCGTTTTAGTGTACATGATGTTTCTTTGTATGACTTTTCCTTTAAAAAGTTCACCCAAAGGTCACGTGCGAGTAAACAAAAAGGAGTTACATAACTGTAACTCCTTGATTTTCAGTAGTGGACCAGCCTGGGCTTGAACCAGGGACCTCCAGATTATGAGTCTGTTGCTCTAACCAACTGAGCTACAAGTCCTGAATTTCGTGAATTCGGCTGCAAAGATAATGAAATAAATGGAAAAAGGAGAAAGGACGATAAGGAAATTTAATGTTTTAACACATTTTGTTTACCCAAACATGGGTTTATGGGTGATTTGGAGTACCTTTGCAAGAAAGTAAACATGGCTTTGTAACGAGGTGGAGGTATCTTTGCAAGGAAGTAAATATCGCTTTGCAGAGAAATAAAAATACCTTTACAAGGAAGTAAACGAACTATAAGACAAGAGGATTGAATACTATATATATAAAGCGAGGCGAGGAGTATGAACTTGTAGAACAGGTTGCAACCATAGGGTTCTTTGATGGTGTGCATCGTGGACATCAGTTCCTGATTCGTCGTGTCATTGATGAGGCTGAACGGTCTGGAATGGCGTCGGCAGTCATCACCTTCGACCGACATCCGCGTCAAGTGCTGCAGGCTGACTACCAACCAGAACTGCTGTCAACACTCGATGAGAAGCTATTGCTGCTCTCAAAGACACATATTGACAATAGTTTCGTACTGCATTTCGATGCTTCATTGGCTGCGCTCTCAGCTCATGACTTCATGCAAGAGGTGTTATGCAAACAGCTGAATGTAAAGAAACTCATCATTGGCTACGACAACCGATTCGGACACAACCGCTCTGAGACTTTTGAAGACTATGTCCAGTATGGTAAGGAAATGGGTATTGAGGTCATTCGTGCCGATGCCTTCCTGCCAAATGACGAGAAGGTGAGTTCGTCGAATATCAGGAATTATCTGCGTGAGGGCAAGATAGAGGTAGCCAACCGCCTTTTAGGCTATCCTTATACGATAGAGAGTCGCATCGTGAGTGGCTATCAGAATGGGCGCAAGATGGGTTTCCCTACAGCCAATCTCAATGTGAATGGTTGCCAGCAACTGCTCCCTGCAAGTGGTGTCTATGCGGTCATGGTGCGCTTGAAAGATTCTGTTGGATGGAAGCGAGGGATGATGAACATTGGACATCGGCCTACTTTCAATGGCACAACCACCTCGATAGAGGTCAATCTCTTTAATTTCACAGGAAATCTCTATGGACAGGAACTCCTTGTAAGTTTTATTAGTAAGATCAGAGACGAGCATAAGTTCGATTCTTTAGAAGCCTTGGCACAACAGCTGAAGCAAGACAAGGACAACATCAACCGCTTGTTTGACGAGACTTATCACATACAAGAGAATATTATTAATACACCCTAAGATTCGCAGAAATGAACAATAAAAACGTTTTGAGCGCAACGCTCTATGTCATCTTATTTGTTTCACTTTTCATCTTGATACAAAGTCTTTCTTTCGAGGGAGGTAAGCAGCTTGTAAGCCTACTTGGAGGGACAGAGGTTGCTGATGGGGATTATCTGACTAAAAATGGTGAGACTCTTGCCATAACGGCAGTCATCAGTAGTCTTGCAACTTTAATTCTTTTCATCGCTACAAAGTGGGCACCTGTATCTGGTAACTATTTGAAGACGCGTCCTTGGGCTGTCCTCATGTGGTCGGCTCTCATAGCTTTAGGTTCGATACTCCCGCTGCAATTCCTTGCCGAGAAGATTAACCTAACGATGCCAGAGGGAACAGAAGAGATGTTTGAAAGTATCATGAAGGTGTCTTGGGGCTATGTAGCCTTAGGAATGATGGTGCCCATTGCTGAGGAGATAGTCTTCCGTGGAGCTATTCAACGCGTACTGCAAAACGCATTAGGCGAACGCAAACGATGGATAGCCATTGTCATTTCAGCCCTCATATTCGGTATTATTCATTTCAATTTAGCACAGGGCTTACACGCTTTCCTGATTGGTCTGCTATTGGGTTGGCTCTATTCGAAAACGGGTAGTATTCTACCGGGCTTCGTATTTCATTGGGTGAACAATACGGTGGCTTATCTTATGTTCAACCTCATGCCACAGATGAACGACGGAAAACTCATCGACTTCTTCCACGGCAACGACCACATGATGTACGGAGGTCTGTTCTTCTCGCTCTGTATCTTTGTTCCAGCACTGTTCCAGTTGTGGGTAAGAACAAAGAAAGGAAATAATTAACACACATAATCTGTTAGGAAACAACATAATTCTTATGGGTCTTCTGGAATTTAGAGTGATGTTATTATACTTTTCAGGCTTCCTTGTTGATAAAAAAGTATTGTAAACCCTTAAATATAAGTTTTTTTGTGGTGTGGATAGCCCATGTAAGATAAGTGTAGATTTTTGTAGCCTTTATTTTGGCTCTTCCGTTAAATGCGTAGATTGTTAATAGAATGAGATTAATCCACATAAATGGTGTGATTACTCTCAATTAGTTGGTTTTACAGGGGGAATAAACTACATAATAAACGTAATTAGGTGCGGTGTCTATTTGTCTTCTACAAACAACTTATTCCCTTATTAGCTGAGGTTTGTAAACTATTTTCGTGTGGTTCAAAACCAACACATGCTCTTTTGACTTCGAAAAGACGCCTAATTGACTTGCAAAAGATGCCCTTTTGGGGTCTTACTAACGCCCTTTAGGAGTCCAATTAAGCATCTATTGCTTTAGTACTTTGCAAGAGTTTGAGTCTCTGTGGGTTACGAAGATAGTGAAAAAGGGATGTTTTTAGGGATTTTCAGAGCGTTTTTAATGAGTTAATGTCAATATTTTTTATTGACTTTTTACGTGAATTAAGGCAGGAAGAAAATCACTTGCTAAATAAAAAACAGCTGATAAGATGTGAGAATAATCCTCATGCCTTATCAGCTGAATATATTATAGTGCTTAAATATTTATATTAGACGATGCTAATATGTCATCGCTATTACTTCTTCTCCTTGTAGAGGTCTTGGCAAGTCTTCCAACCGAAGTGCTTGTAAAGCTCGTTCAGGCGGGTTTCACGTGCCTTGAAAGAGTCGAAGTCCTTCTTATCGTTCTCTGTCCAACCAGTCTCTGCCATAGCTGCAACACGTGGGAGGAGCTGGAAGAAAGCGAGGTCGCGACCGATAACATACTCAGTCCAGAGGTTTGCCTGTACACCCTTAACGTGCTTCTTCAACTCAGGTGCAGCGTCGTCTGGCACTGGGTTGTAGCCGTAAGTTGTCTCAACTGGGAGGAAACCACCGATGAGGGTCATCGTGTTATCCTTTCTCTGATAGTAGTCGAGATAGTAGTAGTTTACTGGAGTCATGATGGCATCCAAGCCACGCTTAGCTGCTTCAATACCACCATTCACACCACGCCAGCTCATGACAGTTGTACCTTTGTCTACATCACCCTCAAGAATCTCGTCCCAACCGATGATGTTACGACCCTTTTCAGCCAAGTGCTTAGCAGCCTGATTCATGAAGTAAGCCTGCAACTGCGCCTCTGCAGGGAAGCCGTTAGAGCCCTTCAAGCCGAGACGTTTGATTTCAGCCTGACAGCGTGGACAGGTCTTCCAACGATCACGTGGAGCCTCATCACCACCGATGTGGATATATTTTGATGGGAAGATATCAACAATCTCATCGAGAACATTGTTCACAAACTCGTAGGTCTTAGGGTTACCAGCACAGAGAATGTCTGGGAATACGCCCCATTGCTCAGCCACCTTGTAAGGACCACCGGTACAACCAAGCTCTGGGTAAGCTGCCAATGCACCAAGCATATGACCAGGCATGTCAATCTCTGGGATAACAGTGATATAACGATCAGCTGCATATTTCACAACTTCACGCATCTCATCCTTTGTATAGTAACCACCGTATGGGGTCTCATCAAAGAGTCCTGTCATACGACCAATAACTGTCTGCGCACGCTTTGAACCAACCTCAGTGAGCTTTGGATAGCGGTCAATCTGTGCACGCCAGCCCTGATCCTCAGTGAGGTGCCAGTGGAAGGTGTTGACATTGTGAAGTGCCAACATATCGATAAACTCCTTAATGAAGCTCATCTTGAAATAGTGACGAGCGCAATCGAGCATCGTACCACGATAGCCGAAGCGTGGATAGTCAACGATACGAGCTGCTGGGAAGGTTACATTCTCTACCTTCTCCAATGGCAATGACTTGCGAAGAGTCTGTACACCATAGAAAACACCACGTGGAGTCTTACCCTCAACGATAATATTTTTACCCTTTACGGTGATAACATAACCCTCCTCATTCTCAACTTTTGCATTGAGTTTCAAGGTAATAGTACTTCCTTTCTTGTTCATACCATTGAGTGCAATACCAGTTGCCTCTTGGATATATTGCTTCAAGAATTCACCATTACGGCGCATAGCCTCATCGTTGCTTGCAACATTAATAACGGTGTTAGCATCCAAAACGAATGGTGTACCCTTCTCAGCAGTAATACTCTGTGGGAGAGGAACTACCTGGTAGTTCGCATCTGTGGCATGAAGTGAGAATGTAGCCATCATCAATGCCACTGAAAGTAAGATTTTCTTCATCTCGATTAATATGATTTTTGTATTTAGGTTTTTATATTCTGGATTTCAACTATCCATGGACAAAGATACAAAAAATATCTGATTAAATGCTTAATGAGGGAGAAAAGTGTAGAAAAACTACTTATTCTATTAAAAGATAAAGCCTTGTCCGCATGGGGCAAGGCTTTATCTATGTTTTATTAAGCTTACTCTTCAATCTCAGAAAGACTTCTGACGAAGTTGCTAAAGAAGTTGCTGGTTGTCTCAATGGGGGCATATCTGACATAGCGGAGACTGCGACGGACGTTGCGACGAAGTACGGAACTGTTGTTTTGTACAAATCCTACGGCGTTTTGTTTGAAGTGCCATTCGTGTGCAGTGTCCTTCGCTAAGTCTGAAATACTGCGTAATGTGAGGCGGTAAGCATTTGGGTCACTCTTGCTAACGAAGGGTATTTCGTCTTCTTCAAAGCCAAAGACGGAGATGAGAACATTACCCTGTAGCTCCGCCATAGCACTCAACTGCAGGGTATTAAGCCAGTTCTCGAGTTTCACGAAGTCTACCTTATTACCCCGAGTTCTTAGGTATTCGCCCATCGTAATGATTCCACCTAAGTTCATACCACGTGTAAACATCGTCTCAGAGTTGTTGACAATCAGCTTCAGCATATCAATAGCCTCAATCGAAGTGTCGATACTATGCAGTTCGTTATAGATAAGATTCTTTAGTCTTCGGTTTAATAATGTATTGCTAAGTCTAACCGTCTTGGGTATCCTTGCAGCCAATGTCTTGCGTTCTTCCTGCTTTGCTTTGATGTCCGCAATGATACTCTCAGGCAGGTTGAGGCCTTCATCCATAGCGTGTCTTGCGATACCATTGATGAAGATTGGCATCACTTGTTGTGCTTCAACCATCTGTATGAGTCTTCGCCATTTGAAAGGCGACATCGGTTCGAGGTTCGACTGTGTGCCGAATGCGCCCGAACAAAGGATTCGAAAGAAGTTACGTTGAATGATGTCCATTCCAGATGATTCTATTGGTTGCATGGTGATTGGGTGTTAGGTGATGAGTGTTGGGTGTTGATGATATGTTTAATGGAGTGGTGAATGTTGGGTGTTGGGTGATGATGCTATGTTTAATGGGGTGTTGGGTGATGAGTGTTGGGTGATGATGATATGTTATGAGTAACGGCGGGGATAATGGAAGAGGATAGAAAGGAAGGCTGTGATGCCCAATAACATTGGATAATACAAGAATGGGACGATGCTCACAGGGTTTATCTTTGCCAAACCTGCTGCCATTAATATCTGTGCACCATAAGGAATCAAGCCCTGCGCACAACATGAGAAGGTGTCGAGAATGCTGGCTGCCTTACGTTTGTCTACGCCATAGCGGTCGCCTATCTGCTTTGCAATACCGCCCACGGTAAGGATTGCCACCGTATTATTGGCTGTACAGATATCCACCAAACTTACGAGGAAAGCTATTGTTAGCTCTGCTCCGCGCTTACTGTTGACGTGTCGAGTGATCATCTTGATGAGATAGTCGATACCACCATTCTCACGGATAATCTCTAACATACCACCTGCCATCATCGTGATAATTATCAGTTCGCCCATACCTTTGATTCCTGCGCCCATACTTCCAAACCAACCATAGACATCATAGCTGCTATCAATGATGCCGATAGCACCTGTGAGGACGATTCCAATGGTCAATACAGCCATCACGTTCATACCAAAGAGCGCACAAATCAGTACTGCCATGTAAGGGATTACTCTGTAGATGTCAACGTTAGCAACTTGTCCTGTGGTATGTATGTCTCTTCCCAAGAAGATATAAACAAGCAGAATAAAAACTGCTGCAGGGGCAACGATGAAGAAGTTTACCCTAAACTTATCTGCCATCTTACACTCCTGTGTTCTCGTTGCCACAACGGTTGTATCGCTAATAAACGAAAGGTTGTCGCCAAAGAACGAACCACCGACGACGATTGCGACGACAAAAGGGAGCGAACTCCCCGTAGAAGTGGCAATACCTGCTGCGATAGGGGTGAGTGCAACGATAGTTCCAACGCTCGTTCCGATACTCATAGAGATGAAGCAAGCAGCAAGGAAGAGTCCTGGTAGTAGCATATTATCTGGTAGGACGGAGAGAGTTAGATTGACCGTAGCATCAATACTGCCCATGTCCTTAGCCGAGTTGGCGAATGCTCCAGCAAGTACGAATATCCACAGCATCATCATCATGTTGTCTGTGCTGGCTCCCTTGCTGTATATCTCAATTCGTTTTGCGAGCGGATAGCCTCCTGATATGGCAATAGCAAAGATACTCGAAGCCATGAAAGCCACGGTAATCGGTACCTTATAGAAGTCACCCGATATGATTGAAGTGACCAGATATAGTACGATGAACACAAGTAGCGGACTCAATGCGAGTAGTCCTTTTTTGTTTTCTGTCATGTGTTGGGTGTTGGGTGTTAAATGTTGGGTGGTGATGATTTGTGATGGAGATGGGGAATGAGTGTTGGGTGTTGAATGTTAGGTGTTGATGATTTCTATTAACCTATGATTCATTCCCTATTCACACTTACCATATCTTATTTTAAGCCTTCGCACATCTTGTGCTAAGCCTCCGCACATTATGTGTTAACCCTCTGCACGTCATGTGTTAAGCATCATCACCCTTTTTATCAATGCCATCTTTTATTTAATTTTATCCCCTTTTACTACCTTCCTTTCATCTTGTTTATAGCAGTTTTGCCTCCCTCCCCTTCGAAAGAGGACTAAGGTGGGGCTTCTTCGCCACCTAATCCTTAGCAAATTTGCCTCCCTCCCCCTTCGGGGAGGGTCGGGGTGGGGCTTCCTGTTTTACCCCCACGACCTATGATAGAAGTCTATATTCTCTCGCATAAGCAAGTCGATAGGCATATAGTTGACTGGTTCAACCTTCTTTTTCAGCACGATAGCACGGAAGAGGGAGTCAACACTGAAGTAGCCTTGTTGGTAGGCATGCTGTGCGATGAGGAACGATATACTCCCTTCTCGTAGGCAGTCAGCATTCTTATGTACCACGTCATAGCCCATAATCTGAACGTTATGGCGATGCGTCTTCAGTAGGAACGTACCCACGATATGCGCTTTAGAGTTAAAGGTGATACAATGATGTACCTCTGGATGCTCGCTGAAAAACTTTTCTAAGATATGGTCATAACGCTTCCGCTCCTCGTCTAATGGGAGGTTTACCTCTAAAATCTTAATATTAGGGAAGTTCTCTTCCATATAATGACGGAAGCCTACCTCGCGATTCTCTTGCTGACGACTTGCCATCTTTCCGTCCTTCGTCTGCTTCATGAGCATGATGCTTTCCTCCTTTTGAGCAATGAGCATCAGCATTCGAGCAGCAAAACGACCACTCTGGATAGAGTCCTGTCCGTAGAATGACAGCGGTTGCAGCGATGGCATATAAGAGTCGAGCAGAATGAAAGGGATGTTGCGGTCATGCAATTCGTCAGTGAACTGGCGTGTCACCTCTAATGTTGTAGGGACAAGGATAACGCCATCCGGATTCTTCCTAAGGCATTTCTGGTAGGTCTCGATAAAAGAGTGAGGGTCTAATCGACTATAATACATGATTTCCAAGTCGATATAAAAGTCTCTACGTGCCTCTACCGCCTTCATGGCACCAATCTCAATCTCTTCCCAGTAAGCCTCACTGCTGTGCTTTGGAATCAAACAATAGAACGTGTAACTCTTGTTATAAGCTAATGCACTTGCGTAGACATTCGGCTGATAATTCATCTCCTTCAGCACCTTTTCCACTCGTTTCAGTGCGGATTCCGATACATTCGGGCGTTTATGCAATACTCTATCAACTGTTCCAACACTTACACCTGCACGTTCTGCAATGTCTTTGATTCTTATCTTTTCTGCCATAAATATGGGAAGTGAATATAATATTTTTGCGCTGCAAATTTACTAATAATTGTTGGAATGTGCGAAAGCACAACGTTAGAATTTATAAGTAAAAGTTCTTTTTATTATTTAATTGTGTACAGAATGATGGATAATAGGAAGTTTTTAACTAAATTTGCGTTCTGAAATAAGGCTACGTGCAGTTATGTCTATTAAAGGTTATCTTCAAAAACTATCTTTTCGCACAGGTGTTATCGTACTCCTGATGTGTATTCCCTTTTATCTCCTCTCCTTCGTTCAAGTGTTTTTCCCAGTGTCAACGGCAACGAAAGGCATACTATTTACTATCTTTTTCGGACTGGCAAAGAGCTTTCAATATGGCGGTATTGCTATCCTTGGAAAGGAAGGCTACAAACAGGTGAAGGGTTATTTCAGGCGGAAGAAGCAGGCGAAAGCTGAGGCTTTGAAGGGTGATGACGATACAAACCCTCGCTACAGTCCTGATCTTTTCTCTAATCCAGAGATTCTTTCTGGTATTCGTCTCGTCATCTTCGACTTCGATGGAACGCTTGGCGATTCTCAAAAGCTCATTACTGACACGATGCTTGCAACGATAGAACGCCTGAATTTGCCGATGAGAAGTCGTGAGGAATGCGCCCGAACGATTGGTTTACCACTAAAAGAATGTTTCTCGTCTATCATCCCAATGACGGATGAACAGGCTGAGGAGTGTGCCGAAGTGTATAGCGAAATCTTTAATGTGAAGAATGTTCCAGGGGCAGTAACCGCCTTCCCTGGTGTTATAGAAACGCTTGAACGCCTTTCTGCACAAGGTATTCTGATGTCAATTGCAAGTAGTCGTAGCCACCACTCTCTTGCCAAGTTGGTAGAGGATTTAGAACTATCGAAGTATATCACCTATCTGATTGGAGCTGATGACGTTGTCGAGAAGAAGCCTGGTGCTGAACCAGTACACAAGACTTTGCATCATTTCAACATCGAAGCACACGAAACCCTCGTCGTTGGTGATACCGAATTCGACATTCTCATGGGTAGAAATGCAGGTACACACACCTGCGGAGTTACCTACGGTAATGGTAGCAAAGAGAGTTTAGAAGCCGCAAAAGCAGAGTGGATAGTTTGTTAAATAATGTATAATTCTTTGGCAGTTTCGTAATAAACCACTACCTTTGCACTCGCAATTCAGGAATGTACCTCGGTTCATAGATGAATTGTTCTTAATTAATATCGCGGGTTGGAGCAGTTGGTAGCTCGCCAGGCTCATAACCTGGAGGTCGCATGTTCGAGTCCTGCACCCGCAACTTCAAAGCTTAGAAATACTTAGTAATAAGTTTTCTAAGCTTTTTTGTGTGCTATAAATAGCTAATCTTAATTCATAATTCATAATTCACAATTCATAATTATGATTACTACTATAATTCATAATTTATAATTCATAATTCATAATTCATAATTATGATTACCATTGTTAGGAAAGTTCAATCCTTAATGAGATGAATTACTATTCAAAAAGTTCAATGTTCAATGTTTTAATTTCAAAGGATAAAAAAACAAGGGTTAAAGCACAAATCAAAAAGTTCAATGTTCAAATTTCAAATTTCAAAGGATAAAAAGTTCAATGTATAAAAACGATTTGTGTAATTTGAGAAATTCGTAGTTGGTGTCTGAATTTATTTTACATTTTAAGTAATGAAGACGTAAGGAAAGGAGTTAAAAACGAGCCTTTTTATCGCCTCCATAAGTATTTTGCTATCAAGTAGTTGCAGGGGTGGTTTCCAAAAGGTACTTAATAAGGGTTCAAAAGGGCGTTAGTAAGGGGCTTAAAGGGCATCTTTTGCAAGCCAAAAGGGCGTTAATTGGAAGCCAATTAACGCCCTTTTATTTTTCAGCTTTTGATTTTTATTTACAAAACAGAGTAGCGGACACGATAGAAGAAACAAAGTGAAGAAGCGAATATACACGCAACACATCAACTACTCACAAGTGGAATCTCGCATTTGACTCCCCCTCTCTAATTGGAGAGGGGTTGGGGGTGAGGCTGTTATGCTCTTCTTTGCGTTTAAATATCCCAGCCCCTTCAACCAGTTATCTACCGAATTTATCCGTATTTTTCAATAAGATGCTTGACAAAAGAAAGGCTATTGAAGTCGATAAATCCTGCATCTTGCTGGTTAAGCGTAGCCACCTGCGTCATTTCATCAGCGGTAAGACTGAAGTCGAAGATATCAAAATTCTGCTGCATACGCTCTACGTGTACACTCTTTGGAATGGCTACAATACCACGCTGAGTAAGCCAGCGGAGTGCCACCTGAGCAGCTGTTTTACCATATTTGGCACCTATAGTCGAGAGAATTTCGTTCTGCACAATACCGTCTACACCCTGTCCTCCAAGTGGTCCCCATGCCATTATCTTTGTATCGGTTTCATTCAAGACTTGTACAATATCATTCTGCTGTGCCATAACGTTACACTGCAACTGATTGATCATTGGCTTTACATCTACATAATGAGCAAACTCGAAGAAGCGTCCTGCCTGAAAGTTAGACACACCGATAGCTCTCACCTTACCGCTACGATAGGCTTTCTCCATAGCTCGCCACGTACCATAGATATCGCCATATTGCTGATGAATGAGCAGAAGGTCAATATAGTCTGTATCAAGTTTACGCAGACTCTCTTCAATGCTTGCAGCAGCCTTCTCCTCTCCTGCATTAGAAACCCACACCTTAGTTACGAGGAAAAGCTCGTCACGTCTAAGTCCACTCTTGCGCCAAGCACGTCCGACACTCTCTTCATTACCATAAATTTGGGCGGTGTCAATAAGGCGATAGCCTACTTTCAGAGCCTCACTCACACTGCGTTCGCACTCGTCAGGACTTACTAAAGATACTCCATAGCCCAAAAGAGGCATCTCAACTCCGTTGCTTAATTTGATTGTTTCCATATTTCTCCTTGCTTATTTATTAATGAATTATTTGTTCTACTTATTATTTTATGTCGTTAGACGAACTCAAACTCGATCGTTAACAACCTGTAAAAAAGCATCTTATCCCACAAAAGGACTGTGCCTTTTGCTTCGATAACAAAACTTTTTATTATCGTTTGACGGTGCAAAATTACGCAAAAGAAACCAATGATTTGTTTCACTTTTTCTACCTATTGTTTCACTTTTTACACAAAAAAGATTTGGAGTAGACCAAAATAGTGCTTATTTTTGCAATATGATGATATTAAAGGACTTCGACTTCGCTTATTCAACCGATATCTACATGATAGAGGATGAGCGTTTTTCTCATTGCATTTTTCATATTATCTGCATGGGTGGGGAGGGTAGCTTCGTCTATAACGAGTCGTGTTTTCACATCGATAAGAACGACCTCATCGTTATAACTCGCCCTGACGAGGTAAAGAATATTGCCGTCACAAACGACTTTCAAGTAGAGTGTTTTGCTGCTAATGCTCACTTTCTTAGCAATTCACTTCCCCCAAACAATTACAGCCTTAAAGGTGGACTAAGTCTTTATCAAGACCCTGTTATCCCCCTATCTGTCGAGAATACGAAGAAAATCATCGGTGATATTCGGCGACTTCGTGACAGACTCGGAGAGAAAGATGCTATCTTTTATCGTGAAATCATAGAAAGTCTGTGCCTTACAATGATATATGATATCTTTGAATTTCACACTATCTATTATCGTAATCAGGAGCACGTAGACCATACCAATTATGTGGTCAATGAGTTTCTAAGGATGCTTTCTACTGGGATTACACGTACACAGCGAGATGCTACCTATTTTGCTGACCAGCTGCATGTGTCTTTGAAGTATCTTTCACGTGTCGTCAAGCGATCCACAGGAGAAACGATTACCTCCTACATCAATCGTGTCACCATTCCCATACTGCGTAAATACCTTGATGATGAAAGGCTTTCACTGACGCAAATCAGTGATATCATGAAATTTACTTCCCTTTCCTATTTTAGCCGATACTGCTCTAAACACTTAGGAATGTCGCCAAGTAAATATAGAAGTACTAAGGCGTAATCCTCAATTGAACGATGGTTCCTGTCGCTTTATGACACAAGTAAAGCCGCATTAGAAGTCTAATACAGCTTTACTTTGTTTTTATTTCGTTCTTTATACTACCCCTCTATCGAATAAGTTTATAAAGACTTTCTTCCTTATCTTAGAAGCAATGGCGTTTAAGGAACTCCTCATACTGGTTGCGATAGCCATTGAAGACGTTGATGTCGACATCGCCATGAATACCACGTACCTTACCATCAGGACTTAACTGCCAGTAAGCTAACTTGAAGTTGGGCTTATATTCGCCATAACGGGCTATCCATATGTGATAGTTGTCGCCTAAATCGGGGGCTAAGGGCATGTAAATATTGGCAAAAGTCTGACTGATATAAAGGATAGGACGTTTACCTGTTCGCTTCTGTACAAGACTCATCCACGCACGAATATTGCGGAACATCACCTCTGCTCCACCCATCGCAACAATCTGTGCATCGGTTGGTTCTACGTCTAAGACTGGGGGTAGGTCGCCCTTATTAAACTTACTACACTTGAGGAAATAGGCTGCCTGCGCTGCACCTGGTGACATGGTAGAAAAGAAATGATAGGTACCTGTTCGAATGCCATGCGCACGTGCTGCCTTATAATCAGCCTCGTAATAAGTGTTTAGCACCGTACAACCCTCCGTAGACTTCACGTAAGCGAAGGAAACAGGATAATCCACCTTCCCCTTGATAGTCTTCGTACTCAGCGTACCGAGGTCGGTAATGCGCAGTTTATCCCAATAAATGCGATACACCTTATTATTCTTCTCGTGCTGATGACGTGAGAGGTCGATGCCGTAGATACGGTCGGGAGTATACGTAAGGCGTTCACCTTTGAACACATCTGCCTTCCATTCGCCCACTTGTAGATACTCGTGTGGTGCAACATAGATGCCAAATCCGTCGCGTTTGCCGTCCTTCCAGTGTCCGTCATAGAAGCTACCATCGTCACCATAGAACTTTCCATAACCGTTCGGAATGCCCTTCTGGTTCTCACCCTCATATCGTCCGCCAGCAATACGAATGCCCTTTGTAAGGCTGCTGATAGTAGCTGCGTGGGTCTTATAGTATGTGTTCAATGCGTCTATCGCCCCACCCTTTTGCAAACGAGTAATCAAGCGAATAGGAGCTCTTTTGCTTTCGGTTTGCAAGAGTACGCAATCATTCTTCTTATCTATTTCCAAGCGGTTGCAAACAGTAGGCTTTCCCTTCTTAGAAGAGGGCTGAATAGCATAGCGATTCTGCTGTCTAATGCGTAGCTGGGCAGAAGATGTAGACAGAGAATCCAACACCTTTATCATCCGACGAAGCGAATCCATCTGCTGCACCACTTCGGTATGATACTCCGCAATCTTGTTATATCCGTAATCCTGAACGCTATGTACACGAAGATAATAACCCATCTCGTTGCGCTTCGTTTGCAGTCCGTCTAACTCCGAATCCATTTGAGCCATCGTCTGACGAATAATCCTTAGCACACCTTTTCCCTTAAGATTGACGATTGTTAAGGGTTTATAATTCCACCGAATGAGAATACGTCCGTGGCAAGAAGGCACTACGGGCAATCGGTTCACCCAATAACCGCGCTGCGTCATGCAGCGAGTATGGATTGAATCTTTATTGATAGAGCCACCCACAAAGGCTGAATCGACATAATCAGCAAAGTATGCAAGGGGCTTACCATCAGCCTCTAACGTGTAATACGCCTCTTGACGGATAGTAACAGCACTCTTGTCAACCTCCTCTTGTGAAGGGGGCAGACAACGAAAGACAATATATATGAGTAGGAGCGCAAGCAAAATGCCCCCTCCTACATACAGGGTTCGCCTTGAAGGGCGGTAGTTGAACATTAAAATAAATTTAAAATCTTTGCAAAGTTACTAATAATTATCTAACTTTGTAGCCAAGTTTATGAGAAAAACGACAGACATATTACTATCCCTTCTATTGTCAACGATGATAGTATGGATTGGTTCGGGCATCATGACAGTGGTGTGCGCACATACTGGCAATGTGTCTGTTGCTAAGATGGAAGATAAAGGTCATTGCAATGATAACGATGTAAAACATTGCATGAAGGTTGAGGTAAAAACCTTGTCGCCCACAAATATGGTGCACAATGACTTTTATCACATTCAGCCAATACAGCTTTCGCTGCTCCCACAGTTCATAAGCAATTGTCAACTTCTGCCTTTGCCCGTTCTGACAAAGGCTCCAGAGAGGATATTGTCGTTGCTCTGGCATAGTCCGCCACGCCAATATCTCCAATTACTTACGACACTTATCATTTGATTTTTGGTTGTTTTCTGTTCCTCATGAAATGGGCAATAGAAGGTTTATCGTACCTGTTACACAAGTGTGTTCGGGCAAAAAAGCGTATCAGTATGTCTCCCATTCTGATATAACATAGTCCTTATAGATTCTTATAAACAACTGAAAATCAAACGAAATGAACAAAATCATATATTTAGCAGGATTGACATTACTGTCTGTCCTACCAGCTGCCGCACAGCAAAATGCAGTCGACTCGACCGCAACCCTAAAAGATCAGACATTGAAAGACGTGACCGTTACTGCCCGAAGAGCGTCTGTACGCTCACTTTCTGGTGCTATCAACGGTAAAGATATCCTACGTGACGAACTCTTCAAGGCTGCTTGCTGTAATCTTGGTGAGAGCTTTGTCAACAATGCTTCGGTAGATGTAAACTACTCGGATGCCACTACGGGTGCCAAACAAATCAAACTCCTTGGTCTTAGTGGTACGTATGTTCAGATGCTAACGGAGAACCTTCCAAACTTCCGTGGTGCTGCCCTCCCCTATGGTTTAGGCTATGTACCAGGCAGTTGGATGAAGAGTATGCAGGTGAGTAAGGGTAATACATCCGTCAAGAATGGCTACGAAGCGATGACTGGTCAGATTAATGTGGAATACGTTAAACCTGAAGACCCAACGGGTATGACCGTCAACCTCTATGGCAGTACGATGGGAAAATTCGAGGCAAATGCGGATGGTAACATTCATATCAACGGCAACAAGAACCTCAGTACGGAAATCCTTGCCCACTATGAGAACAACTGGCTACATCATGATGGCAACGGAGACGGATTCCAAGATGCCCCAAAGGTGAGACAATACAACCTGCAGAACCGTTGGTTTTGGAAGCAAGGAGATTACATCCTTCATGCTGGTTTATCGCTTTTGAAGGAAGACCGTATGAGTGGTCAGGTTCCTCATGCTGCTGCAACGAATCCTTACCGTATTGATATCGGCACCGACCGCTACGAGGCTTACATGAAACATGCCTTTGTTCTCAATCAGGAACACGCCACAAACATCGCTTTGATGGGTAATGTATCTATGCACAAACAGCAGGCGCAATATGGTATTAAGCAGTATGATGTCAACGAGAAGAACGCTTATGCATCGCTTATGTTTGAGACAAACTTCACCGATAAGCACAATCTTTCTGCTGGTTTGAGTCTCAACCATGATTACTTGCATCAGAGTCTGACACTCCCAGCAACGGCTGTGCCTTCTGATTATGGTAATATCTACCCACTCACACGTGGTATTGAGAGTGAGACAACACCGGGCGCATACGTTCAGTACACCTATAACCTGCATAGTCGCTTCATCGCTATGGCAGGATTACGCGTTGACCATAGCAACGTCTATGGCACTTTCTTCACTCCACGCTTCCACTTGAAATGGGTACCAGCCGACTTCATGACCATCCGTCTCTCTGCAGGTAAGGGCTATCGCAGTCCACACGCATTGGCTGAGAACAACTACCTCATGGCTTCGGGCCGCCGACTCATCATCGACAAGCTCGATCAAGAGGCTGCATGGAACTATGGTGCAAGTCTTAATTTCAACTTTCCAATAGGAAGTAAGTTGCTGAAAATCAATACTGATTACTATTACACGCACTTCCTTTCACAGATGTTGATTGACTATGACAGCAATCCACAGGAACTGCATATCACAAATCTCAATGGAAAGAGCTTCTCACACACCTTCCAAATCGACGCTTCTTATCCTTTGCTCAAGGGTCTTGAACTGACAGCAGCCTACCGATATAACCTCGTTAAGGCGACGTATGGAGGAAAACTGATGTGGAAACCACTGCAGAGTCGTTACAAAGGACTCTTGACGCTCAGCTATAAAACGCCTTTAGGACTTTGGCAGTTTGATGCTACTGCATCCTTGAACGGCGGTGGTAGAATGCCAGAAGCTTACACCTTAGCATCGGGCGAACGCTCATGGCCAGGCAGTTATAAGGCTTACGGACAGCTTAGCGGTCAGGTGACACGCTACTTCCGCAACTTCTCTCTTTACATTGGTGGCGAAAACCTTACCAATTACAAGCAGAAGAACCCTATCATTGGTTATCAAAATCCATGGGCTAACGGCTTCGAACCAACAATGGTCTATGGTCCTGTCGAGGGTGCAATGGCATACGTTGGTATCCGTCTGAACCTCGGTAAACGACAGTAAACATACATTTTTCACAATAGAATAACATAAACAACAACACTGAGAGACGTCTTGAAACACGCTTTCGGACGTCTCTCTCAAACAAAGAACAATTATGAAAAAAGCTATTTTCACAATACTGATGCTCATGGTAGCCATGATTGCAACAGCCAAAGACATTAAGACAGTTATCTTCACTACTACTCCACAGATGCACTGCGCTAACTGTGAGGCGAAAGTAAAGAACAACCTCCGCTTTGCAAAGGGTGTGAAGGAGATTAAGACAAGTGTAGAAGAACAGAAAGTTTATGTAACCTACGATGCCCAGAAGACCAATGAAGAAAAGCTTCAGAAGGCTTTTGAGAAGTTTGGTTATAAGGCTGAAAAGACTACAAAGGAGGCAAAAATCCCTGTTCATGAGAACGAGGAGTGCGAGAATATGTAGGGGTCTGAACACGCAAATACTAAATTCTGATTCTCTGAACCCTATTATATAAATTAGGAGAAAGGGGCAAACTTCAAATGAGTAGTCTATCGCTACTGCATTCGAGGTTTGCCCCTTCGCTATTAATTTCTATCTGAAGAAAAATGCAAATAATACTATATCTATCCGTATTTCACCAACAACTTATCTTCAAATCATAGACGTTTGTAAACTATTTTCGAGTGGCTCAAAACTAATACATGCTCTTTTGGCTTCGAAAAGACGGCCTTTTGGCTTGCAAAAGGTGCCCTTTAAGCCTCTTACTAACGCCCTATTGAAGTCCTATTAAGCACCTTTTGAAAACCACCTTTACAACTACTTGATAACAAAACACTTACAGAGGTATCAGATTTGTTTATTTTTAGCTCAATTACCAGCCTCCTCCTTGCATGTTTTGTAAATATATTTCTAACCTTTGTTACTTAATTTAAATCTCACACAGAGTCACGGAGCTAAGGGAGTTTATATTTAAAAATATGTTGACCATAGAGGTACCGTTGGTGCAGGGAGCTCTAAGCATGGGTGAGAGGCTGTTTACAAACCTATATTAATATGCGTTGAGGCTATAGGATAAACACATATATGATTGACATATAGAGTTGAATGCCGATGACGTAGGTGGGAACGAACTTGGAACCGACCTCTAAACCGCCTACAAGAATCTTGTGCATCTTTGCAACACTGTCTACCGTACCACTTGCCACACCATAGGTTAGTGACATAATGATGATAATCAGCGATAATGAGGGGATGAAACTGGAGGAGAAGGAACTGGGAAATAGCTGTCCTGTCACGCTCAGGAGAATTGCGTGGGGGACAGCTGTGAGGAGAATCATGACTATCACATAGACGATGAATTCGACCAACGCTATGCGCAGTCCTACCGTCTCACGATAATGGAACTTGTAACGACTGTTTGAGGAGTTTGTTAGGCTGCTTCTCATGTTTGATAGCATCGCACGTAATGCAGTATAAAGGCGACTGCGAAAGCACGCACCTGCTGCCATCACTGCCATAATAAAGTAGATAAGCAGTGGTGAAAGTTGGTTGCTGACAAATGAGCCAAAGAACCAACGGATGCCCTCACTGCTCAGCACAGACCGCATCGGGAGCTCGGGAAAAGCTGCCGTAAGAAGCCATGAGAGCAGTATCAGTGCTAACTGGGCTATGAGAAGCACTAAGACTATATAACCTAACTTATTCCTCATCAGCGTGGAGGTTGTCGATGTCGATAATACGTAGTTCTAATGCACGCACAACAAGACGCGTTGCGTTGACGCTCATACCATTGTTACCATCAGGGAAAAGCTTCTGTACGAGTTCGTTCTGTCGTTTCTCTAAGCTCTTAACACCGAATGGCATACCACGTAGGTTGGTAATCTGTTCCTTGGTATAACCGAGTGCAAGGTGGCGTAGGAAGCGCTCATCATACTCGTCAATCTCGTAGCTAACCATTGCTTCTTGGTGCATCAGCTGACTGCTCACGCTCATCTTGAATCTGCCTACAATCTTTTCGAGGATAGGCTGATTGAATACCATTCGCTTGCCCGACATGACACTTGCCACGTCGCCACGTGTCAATAGTTCGCCACTCTTCAAGCAGATACCATCAGCACCAGCATCGAGGACGTCGACCCATAGCTTTTCATTCAGTATCTCACCCGTAAAGATAAGCACCTTTACATGTGGATAAGTCTGTTTTGTTTGGCGGCAGATTTCTACTCCCACCGTTGTTGAACCGCCCAATCCAAGGTCGAGCAGCACGAGGTCGGGCAGGTTTTGCTTAATGAGTTTCCAGTAGGCAACTTCACTTTCTGCTGTTCCAATAATCTCGGCTTCAGGGATTTCGTTTCGGAAGATACCCTCCGTTCCTTTTAACTCCAAGGGTACGTCTTCAACGATGATGACTCTAAAATTCTCCATAGTTATATTTTGTTTTGTTATGTTTCTTAATTTGCTTTTGCCAAAACCACATCTATTCTCACGCCATTTGGTGTCGCATTCGCTGAGATACCACAGCCACGCTTATTGGTAGATTCACCATTGTCGCGGGCTATCTGTCGGCAGATAAAGAACATCAAACGGTCGGCAGAAGGCTGGAAGAGGTCGCGACAAATGTCATCAGAGAATGTCAGTGTCGACATGATGACATGTAGGGTGACGTAACCAGGCTGATGCTCTTCGGCTGTAACCGTCAGTGGTTGGTTGTTATTGATAAGATATAGTATATCAAATAAATAAGCAAGGAAGACAGGGTCGCCACTGATGAGTGGTGACTCGAAGGTTGTTGTCAGCTTCGATGGACTCACCAATGTCGTGATATCCACTGGGCGCGACACGAGTTTCACGGATTCTACTTGGCTCATTGCCTGCTGACTAAGAATCTGATAGAGTTCTTTATAGTAGATTGCCAACTCGTCAATCGCCTCAAGTTGACCATCAGGTTCATCTACAAGCTGGCGAATACGTGAAGGATAGTACATCGTCTCATGCTTGAGTGTTGATAGACAGTTGTCAAGAATGCTGTTACTAATGTGCAAACGCTCGTTCTCGTATTCCACACAACGCACCTCATCTTCGAGCATTTCTATGTCTGATTGGCTCTTCTGGTTCTCTTCAACGGATACGATGAGTGCCTCCTTAATCTGGTCGACGATAGCAAGTAATCGTTCTGGGAATCGGTCACTTACACCTTTCTCAACCTCTCTAAGCTTGTTTTCTTCGCTTACATCACTAAGAAGGATTGTGTTTATCTGCTTCACACGCTCCAAACAGAACTGATAAGAGAGGCGATGACGATAATACATCACGTAATAAACAGGGAAGATAGAAAGCAAGAAGAGAACAAGAAGGGCAACAGCCACATTCTTATTCGTCTCCGACTTCATCATCATTCGACAGTATTCGCCCAATGAGTTGTCGGCATAACGCTCCTTAAAGAGGTGGGTATAAACAGAGTTATTGTATTTATAAAGCTCCCATTCGTGCAGTGCCAATGCTGCCACAGCACTCTCGTTACGTATGTCGAGGATGATACCATAGTTCATCGGCAGGCTATCATGATACCACTTAATCTCTGCAGGAACGATAGAAAGGCTTCCAAGTCGCTTCATCAACTCCCTTCCTTTAGGGCGAAGTTGGAGATAATGGAGATTCAGATAGTAACGACATGTGTCTGCATAAGCCAATGTCTTACTATAGGAACCATTGATATTTGAGAAGTAAGCCGAGTCTGCATAGATGCCAGCAAGGGTGTTATAGTCCTTCTTTGCAAGGGCAGTAGCCTTGTCGCTGGCTCTTGTAGGACGTGCCTGAGCCGTCAGGAGGGAGGCTGTAGCGAGGACGAAAGCCAACAAGACACGGCTGATACCCTTTGGCAAGCGGAAGAAGAAACGACTTCCTTTATCCTTCTCGCTCTCTACACCTATCTCACAAACAGAGAATATCTGACTAATCTTCTTGTATTTATTGATGATACCATTACAATTCATCAATCCAAAACCATGCGAAGCACTGTCTTTCTGGTCATGGATTGGCTTGTGATCGAAGATGTGTTGTTGTTCTTCTTCTGTGAGTCCACAGCCCGTATCGGCAACAGATATCTCAACATAGTCAGGCTCTTCAATAGATGAAATGGTCACCTTTCCGCCTTTTTCAGTAAACTTACGGGCATTATCAGCCAATGTATTCACCATGAAAAGCGTCAGAACGCGGTCGGCTTTGACAACAGCTTTCGTGTCTTCTACACGTAGGTCGATACCCTTCATATGGAAGCCCATGCGTCCTTTCTTCACAATATCGAATACCTGTTGTATAGGGAAACTCTCAATATGCAGCGACAGTTTACCTTGTCTAAGCTGAATCCACTCCGTGAGAACAGCGTTTAGTTCGTTAATCTTATCGGTCAACTCACGGATATAAGTATAACGTTCTGCCTGCACAGCATCGCTTTCGCCACCCTTTTTGAGCTTCTCAATCTCATGTAACATACGGTCGATGAGTGGGATAACACCATTAACAAGCGAAATCTTAGCCCGTTGTTCAAGGTGTTTACGCTTATTATCCGTAAGATGTAACTTGTTGATAACAAGTTGTTCAGACACCTCTTCATACTTATCAGCCAACTCTTCCATGTGCTGTTGGTGCTGTTGACGCCACTGTTCAAGCGGAAGGAGGAGGTCGTCTAACGAACCCTGTGTGTCTTTTCTTCGACGAAGATAATGGAAGAGAACCAGCGAAGCAAGCACAAAGAAGATAGAGAGTGCCACAGCAATGATAATAAGATTCAGCTGTTTTAAGGTTCGTTCTAATTGTTCAGCACGCGATGTAAGGTATCTGTCTTGTCGAGTTTCGTCCTGAAGATCAAGGTAGATGTTGCGGTTATAATCACTCTGCTGTTTATTATTAATAGCCGAATAAGCCACACTCAACTGTTCACGGATAGACGCAACGAGGTCAGGTGCCTGCTTAATAGCTGGGTTATTGTGCAAAGCCTTGTTCAAACAGATAATAGCCGAGCGGTAATCCTTTATCTGCCAATAGCATGAAGCCAAGGTTCGATAGGAACCAGCCGTCTGATAAACATCTCCATAACGTTTGAAGATATTCAGTGATCGCTGTGCTAAGTTACCTGCAAGAAGTTTCTCAGGCATGTTATCAAGGTTGATATATTGGAACGACGGTAGGTTATCGCGCATCAGTGTTGCTCGACTCTTATCGTTCAGAATCAACTCACTGATTGCCTGCAAGGAGTTTGCCTCCCAAAAAGGGAAGTTGTGCTGGCGTGCAAGCATATAACAACGTATGAGATACTCAAACTCTTTCTGCTCTATGGCTTTCTGCGAATTGGAATTGATAATACCACCCGACCCGATGTTATAGTAATAAGCCAAGAGCTGAGCCATGTCGGTTTGTATCTCTCCATCGGGATTAATCTGGCTGATTGCCTTGATAGAAGGCTGCTCCAAACCTACGTAATAATAGTATGTCGAAGTGACAATGGCAAACTCTGAGCGCGCATAAACCATGCGACGACGTTGCCGAGGAGAGAGTAGTTGCTCATCTTCTTCAATACGATGAATTCGTTTTTGTGCTTTTTCATAGTAGTCGTAGAACTCCTTATTGAGCGACTGACGCTGACATAGACGCATAAACTGAATGTCAGCCACCAAGAGTTCCACTTGGTTATCAGTGATTTTGAGGACAGAATCGAGTTTAGCATAGGCTTCTGTAAAGCGCATCTTCATCAAGTCAACGAAGGCAAGATTGTTTAATGCCTCCGCCTTTCCAGCGTCATAGCTTCCTGCCAGACTGTAAGCTTTATTCGCATAGATTCTCACGGAGTCGAGATTACGATAGTGCATGGCATATGCCTTGTCGTTCAATTCGTCAACTTCTTGTACGTGTGGAACATTACAGGCAGCAAGCATCAGAAGAAGTAGACAAGCTACCCACCCCGTAATTATGCTGTATGTCTTTGTTCTTTTCATCTGTTTTATGTAGACTTAACTACTACTCCTCTATAAATCAAAGGCAAATATACGAAACTTTTTTGATAATTTCATAATTCATAATTCATAATTCTACTTTAATTCAGAATTCATAATTCAAAATTCATAATTATGATTACCATTGTTGGAAAAATATTCAACTGGAAAAATCAAAGGTTAAAGCACAAATCAAAAAGTTCAAAGTTCAATGTTCAATGTTCAATGGATAATTGGGGAAATTCGTAGTCGGCGTTTGAATTTATTTTACATTATAGTTAAAGAAATGGCAGGGAAAAGGATTAAAAACGAGTAATTTTAGAACCTCTATAAGTCTTTTGTAATCAAGTAGTTGTAAAGGCGGGTTTCAAAAGGTGCTTAATTGGACTTCAAAAGGGCGTTAGTAAGGGGCTTAAAGGGCACCTTTTGCAAGTCAAAAGGGCGTTAATTCGAAGGGTAAAGAGCATGTATAAAAAACGAGGCGTGACTTTATTCTTACAAAATGGATTGTTAAGACGAAAGAGGAGGCTATGTTTCACCTACCAAGAAATGGGGATTATGCAAATTCACTAAAAGTAAGTATTGTGCGATGTATATATTTTTTCTACTTTTGCAGCCGTAAATCGTAAAAATGAAAATACAAGGCTGACTTCATTTGCAGACACCTGCGTCTTGGTCTTAAGCCTGAGTAAACCCTTATAGATTCGTTTCCTCCGCTGTGAAGGTTGGGGGGAATTGCGTCTATTAATTAAAAACCATTTGTAATCTGAGTATATATGAACAAATTAAAAATGAACTATGAAAGGCGTGTCAGATACTACCTGTCCGCCACTCTCTTAAGTTCTTTGTTCTTATTCCCACCCACCTACGTCCATGCTACGTCTGTACATGGGCAGGAGACAGTGGAGGATGAGGATAAAGATGTCAAAACATCTGTAACCGTTCGGGTTGTTTCCGAACTGTCACAAGAGCCGCTTATCGGTGCTGTCGTACGTTGCGAAGGTGTTTCAAATCCCTCGGTGACAGACATCGACGGTAGGTGTACGATTAAAATTAAGCGCACTGCCGACCGCATGAAACTGACGGTTTCCTACGTAGGTTATAAGACCGTGACACGTGTTGTCAGCATCCCCGACAGCCACATGATAACCTTACAGTTGAAGGACGATTCTAAGCAATTAGATAATGTCACTGTCACGGCACAGAAACGACACACGAGTGTCTTGCAACAGTCGTCCGCTATAAGTCAGGAAGCATTGGAAAAGGGTGGTGCAACATCGTTGGCAAAACTCCTTGAAACCATTCCCGGCGTTAGTTCTATCAGCACAGGAAACACGATAGCAAAGCCTGTTATACAAGGTATGCACAGTAGTCGTATCCTCTTGATGAACAATGGAGTACGATTAGAGAGCCAGAGTTGGGGTGCCGACCACGCACCAGAACTTGACTATACGGGGTCGAGCATGGTTGAAGTGGTAAAGGGTGCCGAGTGTATTCGCTATGGTTTCGGTGCGATGGGCGGTGTGGTACTCTTGAATGATGCGCCCCTACCCTATGAAAACAAGAAAATCAAGGTGAATGGAAACGTCAACATGGGTTACGATACCAATGCGCGAGGCTTCAGTGGGTCGGGTACTATCGAGACGGGTTATAAGCAGTTTGGTCTGCGCCTACACGGAATGTACACCAAAGGGGGCGACTATCATACAGCCGACTATGTACTGAACAATACGGGATATAACACCATTAGCTTCTCAGCCTTAGCCGGTTGGCAAGGAAAGAAACTTACGGCAACGCTCTTCTCAAGTATTTACTATCAGCGAAGCGGAATCTATTACGCCAGTAAGATATCCGACCTATCACAGTTGATCAAGCGATTTGAATACGGACGCCCTGATCCAGAGACCGTTAAACCCTTCTCTTACGAAATCAAACCACCGTTCCAACAGTCGCAACACGTGACGTTGAAGGGTGAAGTGAAATGGGAACTTAATCCTAACCATCACCTAAATTTCACGCTATCCTTCCAAGAGAATCTCCGTCAAGAGTTCGAAAACCGAAAGAAGACACAATGGAGTTGGATTCCAATGCAGGACCTAATGCTGAAAACCTATAAGTTCGACGTACTTTGGCAAGCGAAATGGAAACTATGGAAGATGACGACTGACGCTGGTCTTTCTAACACTTACCAAACGAACTTCAACTATCCGGGCACCAAACAGCCTGCTTTCGTTCCTAATTTTGCAGCCCTTTCGATGGGTGGATATTTCCTTCATAAGGCAGAGTTTGGTAAGTTGCAGTGTGCACTCGGTATGCGTTACGACTTCCGTGTGTTGTCGGTTAATGGCTATAGCAGCCTCAGCAATTACACCTACTACGACGACTTCAAACTTTATAGTAACTTCACCATGAGTCTTGCCACCCACTATCAGTTCAGTGACAAGTGGGATGCACGTGCGAATATCGGTTGGTCATGGCGTCCACCAGATATCAACGAGCTCTATGCCATTGGCTTGCAAGACGGTTCCTATTGGGTAGTAGGCAACAAGAATCTTGCCAGTGAACGTGGTTATAAACTCGTGTTAGGTACGAAGTATAGGAACACATGGTTCTCTGTAGAGCCAAGTGTCTTCTTCCAGCGCATCAACAGCTATATCTACGACCACATCGGAACAGGTAAGGACCGCTTCCACAACCATCCAAGTGGTAAGTATCCGAAGTTTATCTACGACCAAGACGATGTGAAACTCTATGGTGGTGACATCGAGGCAACCGTGAAGCCACTGCAAGGACTGACCTTTGTTGGAAAGGGAGAATGGATGTTTGCACGCAACCTGACCCATAACGACTGGCTACCTTTCATGCCATCAGACCGTTACGGACTATCAGCTACCTACGACCTACCGCTAACGAAGAATCATAAGTATCGTTCGTCGCTGTCGCTCTCAGGTATCTACGTGACCAAGCAGACCCGCTTTGATCCCGATAAAGACCTCGTTCCCGACTCGCCACCAGCCTATTTCCTACTGAATGGTACGGCTGAGTTCCGCATCGGACTACCACAGAATAGAGAGTTGAAGTTTATGATTGTCGGTGATAACATCCTCAACGCACTCTATAAGGAGTACACCGACCGCTTCAGATACTACGCCCATGAGCGCGGATCAAACTTCTCTTTACGCACATTGTTTAAGTTCTAATTAGCTGAAAAAGAATATGAAACTATATAAAGACATACGCCTCATACTTGCCACGGCAGCAGTGGGACTTCTCTTCGGAAGTTGCTCTAACGACCAAGTTGACGATTTCTTCAAGAAGATTATACAAGCCCCTCCTTCCTCTATTGAGCGAGATGTGAAGGGACATGAGCAGATTTATGCGGTTCATGCCATCTTGAGAATGGGCTATAAGGGAGGGATGATTGGTGTTGGACCAGACGGAAACGACTCTATTCGAGCGTATAACACCTATCATCTCGTCAGTGGTGCGACCTCTATCCCTGTCATGCAGGAGATTGATATAGCCAAAGATGACGACGGACAGATGACGATTACGACCGAGCGCGACTGCTTTGACGTGATTGCTTCAGATGATATCTACTATGGATTGGAACTGAAATACTACGATCAAAACGGTATGCTCATCAATCATCAGTTCTCTGGTTATCCCTTCATGAAGGACAAAGACGGTTATAACGTTCCTGATGAAGACAACGCAACACTCCTTGTTCACCAGCACTTCTTCGGTATTGGTAACGCATCTTTGAACAAAGCGGTGGCAGATAGTAGCGCTGCAGGACACGGACAGGAGGTGCGTGGATTGCAAATGGCATACCCACGTTCGTTGGCTTCACTACCTACTTATTATGACCGATACACCTTTAAAGAGAAAGGAGGAGCAATGGAGGCAGCCACAAAGTTCTCAACTTCTAACATCTATGTACCTGATGGCTACACGTTGGGACAGAATTTAGTGCCATTCGATAGTGAGTTGGCATGGAAGTCGATTGAGGTGTCGGGAAAACCAGAGGCTTTGCAGCCTTATAACTTCGGTGGAAAGACCTATCATCTCTACAAAACTATTGATCCAATGGAGCTAAATAAGATTACGCCAGAGGTCTTTACATACGAGTATCGTGACACGGATCCAGTGGAAGAAGAACTCGGAAAACTTTTTACAGAAGCTTATAACGATGACTTCACCGACCCAGATACAGAGTCACCACGCCAGCGTTATGGTCATACTGTGGGATTACTGCATCAGAAACGCAGCTTGGACGTCGGCTCAGACATGGACCGCTTGGGCTTTAAGGGCGTCATGCAGTTCCACAAATCAGACATTGCTTTCCAGCTACAGGTGCGCATTTGCCATATTCTTAACAAAGGACAGCAGCACGTGGGAGAGTCGGAAAAGCCTGCAAAGTATTGCAATACGAACAATAGCGAGCATAGCTTCCTATGGGATTTCAACCAGTTACAACCGGGTTGGGACAGTTTTGATATCGACTATCCGCTGTCTGTTCGTGTGATAGCCAATACCAAGGACGGTGAAGACAAGTGTTTTGAGGATGTTAAGCGATTCTATCCTGCTGCCAACAAGGCACAGCTCTGGCGCATGCTGACACAACCACAAGACTTCTTCACACAGTACAGACAGAACGTAGTATTGATGTAAAAACGAATTGGGAAGATGAATAAGATATTCAAGAACATTCTTTTATTATCATGCGTTGCCGCAGTTTTCACTTCATGTGACAACTTTGTCTTTGGCAATGTACATGTTGATTATAACGAAAACCCCTTGGAAAGCAAGGGATTAGCACGTAGTGGTGCAGACCGTTATGTAGATAGTCTGTCGAAGGTTAAGGTCTCTGAGCAGGTGAATAACCCCGACCCAGACGGAGCCTTCAATGGTTGGGCTACCTGCTTAGCCATGTTTAAGGAGGGACACTCCCACGGTGACGGTATGATGCACGGTAACTTCGTCTATCATAACGCCCCTTGGAAGCAGGAGGAGTTCGTCATTATCCGCAACAATACGGCAAAATGGCCTACGGTTGAGGTGCAACGCCAGAGTACGGTGACGTATCTTGAGCAGAGCGATGGTAAGACTGGACCCGATTACATCCGTATCATTGGTGGAAAACTCAAGCGTTGGGGACTCTGTCTCTACTTCTTCGATAAGGAGGGTAAGCTGATGAACGACGATATTCTCGACCACTCTGATGAATATCAGATATTCTTCACGGTGAGCGAGGTCGACGATAAGGGTAATCCTTACGAGGTGATGGACTGCCGTGGTACGTGGAAACCTAACAAGAACAAGTTTGGTGACTGGAAGAAAGGCGGTACAGTCGACACGACACCAGTTCCTTCGCCTCTCTTTGCGAATAAGACAACGTGGAAGGAACGTGCCGAACTGACTCCGAAGATATTTGAATATACCTATCGTGATACGTGGATTCATAACGCAATGGCTGACGGAGCACGTGAGTTGTTCAACCAACGTCTACTCCCTCCGTTGACCCGTGAGGATGCTGACTGGGCTGTTGCACCCTACGATCAAGACCGTGTAGGACTGAAGGGACACTTCAATTTCGATATTGATGCCGATGAAAACGATGCGCTTCATCAAGAGTGGCCATTAGAGATTACACGCCGTACAGACCCTGCAACGGGTGAGGCAGGTCGTTATACACGTCCGTCTTACCTCTTGCCAAAGTTCTATCTGTCTGTAAGAGTGATGAAATGTCCGAAAGGAAAGAAGGCATTAATACCGAAGGATGAGTATCTTAATCGCCATTCAACCTATGTCTTCCGCAGTCCATTCATCTGTTCAGAGGCTTATAACCCTGACGAACCAAAGGAGTATGGGGCAGATTCGGAATGGAAGGAACTTTTCCGCTTTAACATTCCTATCAAGGTGTTCTGCAGTAGCTTTGATACTGACCCAACAACCATCGACCCGAACGACCCACTCTATTTCTACTTAGGTCACGAAATAGGCCTGTCATCATTAGATGCGTTGGAAGCTTCGCAGAATGTACAGACCCATGGCATTGGTGGAGGTTCTGGTTTTGGAAACTGGTTCTTATAACATAGACAGAGGGAGAGGACAGAGTCATCGCTAAGGAATCATCTAAACGTCTGTAACTCACAATCTATTCCTCTCGTGACAACAGTCCCTCCCACTGCTCACAATGATATAAACATAAATAGAAGAAAACAAATGATGAAAAAGAAGATAACTGCGTACCTGCTTTTTAGCCTTATGCTTTTGGGGCTGAACAGCTGTACGCGTAATGAAATGCCTGTGAAGCAATCCACTTCTAAGACAAAGTTAGACCACTTGATTATCAAGGAAGTGTTCTATGTTGGGCATTATTGGTATCGTGATGTACGTGCGTGGGGTATGAAGAACTTGAACCAGATGTACAATGACGACCAGTATATCGCCATCTTTAACCCTACGGACGAGGTGAAATATCTTGACGGATTAGCATTGTGTGTCAATGCCATTGAACCGAGCAAAGCCATCCAGTTCGCACCGAAAGACGATTTTGTTAATCGTTATTATGGTGCATCGGGTATCTCTTACTTCCCCGGTAAGGGCAATGACTACCCTGTTAAGCCGGGTCAAACTATCATTGTTGCAAAGTATGCCATCGACCACAAGGCTAAATTTGAGGCTGAATTGGAGGGCGAGGACTTGAGTATGTATGGCGGATTGAATGCCTTTTTGGACCTAAGTAAGGCTGATTTCGAATGGACAAACAGCAACTATGACCCCGGACAGAAGAATAATCCGAACGTTCCAGACATGAATGCAATCCTCACGTCTACCGATGCCAGCGGCAATATTGGTCCTGCTTACGAGTTCTCTCACATCTCTGAGAGCAACGGTATTGCCTTGATAAAACTGCCATGGACACCAGAGGAATTCAAGAAGAACTATGCCGAAACAAAGGATAGCAAGGGTTATCTGCATTACATCACCGTCACCAGTAGTGCCTTCGGCGACTTCTATGCCATCGAAGTACCCTTCGAGTGTGTCATCGACTGCATCACCATCTGTCCTCGTCGTATGTTCCAAATGCGTCCAAGCAAGTTAGACAGAGGATATAATGCCGTTACCGACGTCTCTTTCTCCAGCCTAAAACAAAGCGATTACCCCATCTCTTCTGGCCTTGCATTAGTAAGAAAGTGGGATGGTAAGAAATACGTGGATGACAACAACACAACCGCCGACTTTGAAGTAAAAGTCGCATCACTATCAAGACGAGATGAGAAGGGCAACGCTATAAAGTAAAGATTAAGAAATGGTTGCAAGGTATTAGAAGCGACCCAAGGTAAAAGGATGAAAGGGTAATAAGGCTGTATCAAAGTAAGAGTAATCTATTTTGATGCAGCCTTTTTTAAACCCAAACCTTTAAGTTTGCAGTCATTTAGGCTAAAGACAAACCTTACAAGAATATAATAGTAACATATTGGACTAAACGTAAATAATGTTAAATTAAAAATAAATCTACGAAAATACAAAAGCGGATAATTAACATTTATTACCTTTGTAGCAGATTTTTACCTAAAGATCATGCTGCTTAAGCTACATTTTAAAACTAAAATTCTAATTTATTATATTAATATGTTTAATAACCTAGTAGAGGAAAAAGCTTTGAGGAGTACAAGTATTGCTGTACGTCTTTTAATTTTCTTTTTATCTTTAACTTTTTTAGTAAGTTGTGATGATTTCAGGATTAATTGGGAGTCCCAGAATTATCCAATAAAAAAAGTATCTCCTAAATTAAAGGTTTACATTGAGAACTCTGGAAGTATGGATGGCTACATGTGTGAGGGCTCAGAACTAAAAGATGCAGTTTATGACTATATAAGTTCATTGAATAGTTATGCTTCATCAACGAATCTTTTTTATATTAATTCCCAAGTTGTTCCATTCCGCGGAGAAATACAAACATTTATCCGAGACCTTAACCCACAAAGTTTTCGAGCAGTAAGTGGTAACCGCACGAATTCAGATCTTGCCGATATGCTTCAAAAGGTCATTGCAGGAACTGATAAGAATACTGTTTCGGTTTTTGTATCAGATTGTATTTTAGATGTGCCACAGGGTGATGCTCGTGACTATTTTGTAAATAGACAGATTGATCTTAAGAATGCATTTCTGAAAAAAGTTGTTCATGATAAAAACTTTGGCGTAGAAATTATACAGTTAGAATCACGCTTCAGTGGAAAATACTATGGTACAGATGGAATCACACCTTTGAGCAATGTAAAGCGTCCCTATTATATGTGGGTAGTGGGTGATAAAAATATTCTTGCCTACTTAAATAGTCATATCTCACTCTCAAAGATAAAGCATGGTTATCTTAACATGGCATCCTTTACAACTCCATCCGAAGTATCATATGACTGTTTCAATCGCTACATGAAGGATGGAAAAAGACTGAATCAAAACAAAAAACAGATGGAGCTAAAGAGCGATAGGTCTGGAGATTTTGTTTTCGTTGTTAAGGCTGATTTGTATCCAACACTTGTTGATGAAAAGACACTCACAAATACAGAAAATTTCAAAGTTAGTAATAATTTTGTAAAGGTTGACCATGTAGAGAAAATAGAAGACGAACTCTATTCACATCTTATTACTGTGAGTATAAGTGATCGTGCTAAGGCTTCAGGTGTAGTTATAGATTTAACTCCAGAGCAGCTACCTTCTTGGGTCAAGAAAAGTAATGATGATACTGGTTCAAACATAAAGACAAAACTTAGTAAGACATCTGGCATACAATACATCATTGGAGGAGTTTCCGATGCATATAATGAATATAAGAGTCGCACAAAAATAAAATTTACAATAACAAAGAATTAAAATTATGGGAGAATTTTTTGGAAGTATTTACACAGCATTGTTTGAAGGGTTATTTGGAATAAACCTTGCTGATTATCTTTGGGGCGTAACCTCGCAAGATGGAGCCAACCTTTATATTGGTATTGGTCTCTGGATGTTTGGAGTTTCTTTATTAGTAGCTGTACTTTTCTATTATATTATCAACCACCCACGACTAAACACTTGGTGGGGTTGGGGCATATTCATGATTATCAATGCTGCGGTAAATTTTTGTTTGGGAATATGGTGGACCCTCAGTGATTTATGGGCAGGTGATATGGAAGTATACGATAAAGAAACACGTCAAATGGTAACTTTTGTAACCGAAGGGGATTGCCTAAGTTTTGGTATAGCAAATGCCATATTATCTCTTTTTGCTTTTTTCATTATCTCAATGGCCATAAAATGGAAGAGCACAAATGTATCACAAGCACCTTTCAATAAATAAACAAATCTAACAAACATGTCAAAGTTATATATTTTTGGAATAGGCGGAACTGGGTCTCGCGTTCTTCGTTCACTAACAATGATGCTCTCGGCAGGTGTACGGCTAAAAAACGGGATAGATGAGATTGTCCCAATTATTATAGACCCTGATTGTCAGAATGGTGATTTGCTTCGAACAGTAGACTTAATGAACAACTACATGCACATTTCAGAGAGCTTAACATTCTCTGAAGAAAACAAAAACACCTTCTTCAAGACACGTATCAATCGAATACTTCAGAACTTTACTTATACAATTAAAGATACTAATGACAGAAAGTTTAAGGAGTTTGTGAATGTTCCAAGTATGAACCGTGAAACACAAGCAATGATGAAGATGTTATTTTCTGAAAAGAACTTAGAGTCATCAATGGATGTTGGTTTTAAAGGAAATCCTAATATTGGTAGCGTAGTGCTGAATCAAATTGCTATGTCAAATAACTTTACAGATATAGCAAATTCCTTCTCTCAAGGTGACAGAATTTTCATTATTAGTTCTATATTTGGAGGAACAGGGGCAAGTGGTTTTCCACTTCTTCTAAAAACATTGCGTACAGAACAATCAATACCTAATCATTCTCTAATCAACAATGCTCTAATTGGTGCTGTTACAATACTACCTTATTTTAAGGTAAAGCAAGATAATGAAAGTGAGATTGACTCCTCTACATTTATATCAAAAACAAAATCGGCTTTAGCATATTACGAAAATAATATTGTCAAAAATGAAGAAATAAATGCACTATATTATTTAGCAGATGAGCCAAAAAATTCATATGATAATAATGAAGGTAAGGCTGCACAGCGAAATGATGCCCATTTAGTAGAATTTCTTGCTGCAACAGCAATTGTAGACTTCTGTAATAGTGATGTTACTACTGATGAAACTCGTAATAATGAGTTAGGAATAAAAGATATCAATGAGGAGAATTCTGCAACTATAACATTCTCTTCTTTCCATGATGGTCTAAAAGATATGCTTGCCGAGCCGCTTACACAATTGACTCTTACTGCTAATTGCTTTAATGATAAATTTAGTTATGTAAGTTCTTCAACACTAAGCGGTAATGGTAAATTAGGCTTATCAACAGACTTTTATAGATCTTCTTTTGTAAAGAATCTACAACAACATCTATATGATTATCGTGATTGGCTATCAGAACTAAAAAGTAACAAACGGTCACTTGATCTTTTCAATCTGGAGTGTGGTGATAAGCCATTCACTGTCATGACAGATATAACTGAGAAACGTGTTATGAGTCTTAAGAGTAACTACGATCTCTTTTATGATGAGTTGAGTACTGTTGCAAAGAAAAAATGCCAATCAAGAAAGGCAGAAGATAAACTTCTTGAGATGTATTCTTTAGCTACAAAAGAGCTTTACGAAAAGAAATTTAACATATAAACCTATTTTGACATGTCAAAAATATTTAGATTAGGAGCTGAAGGTTCACAAAATAATCGTGATTGGCAAGATAGCAAAGTCTATCCATATAATCAAAATAATCGTCAGACAATAGAAGATCCAGATGGTGCTTCTGCACATAATGAAATAACTTCAATTCCATCACCTTTTGCTCGGATTGACCTCGTAAAGAATGCCTTTGCACGAGTTTCAGAATCAAAAGACCTTGATGGTAACACTATCTTCCACAAGATGGTGAGTGACGCATTAGATATTGGTGAGATTTTTTTTAATTTTGATAAATTAAAAGATCAAATAGAAATTATCACTTGGGATGTCCAAAAAGAAATTGAAATTTTAAAACAATCTACACATAATGGGCATCAGTATTTAGGAGATGCACTACAGAAATACCTACAAAGTGATGCAGAAACATATAACTTTAGGGAGCTACAGAATATTTATCTGCTCAATTATATTAATGGTCCACAACCTTTAAATATAATTGGTGCAACCTCTCCTGCTACACTTTTCTTTTCCAATGCCAATGACCTCAACTATGTGGGTAAAACCATACAGTTTGGAACTGATAAACCTTTTGACAAGGAGTACAATCCTCTCTACAAACGTGACTTTGAATATGTGAAGTTTTGGTTCTATTTGCGCGAGACATTACCAGACTTTGCTATAAAGTTCCGCGAGTTAGATAATTATCTTGGAGAAACTTACGAACGCATTGTGGATAATCAAAAGCGAGCTGAGTTACGAGACATCGTGCAAAATATGCAAGGACTATCCCCTATATCAATAGATTCAACCAACCAAGTAGAGGTTTTAGGTGTTCCTCTACTTAAGAAGTCTGTAGAATTACAAGCAGGGGTTAGCCAATTCGAGATACGTTCTTCACGTTATACAAAGGAAGATAAGCCTTTGGTATTACCTGTGGAGAGAGGTATAACCTATAGTAATTTACTTTATACAACAGATAAGTGGGGTAAAGAAAATTACGCTGACTTTATAGATCATGAGCCAGACTTGTCTCTTCGCCATCTTCCTAAAGATGGAACGAAGCACCCATACCTTACTATAAGTGATTTCTTGGAGGATGCTATTATACGAGTCCCACATGGTTTGAATGACAGCTATTTTTTTGATGGAAACTTTAAGGAGGCTAATAGTAGTCGACTAAGTTACCTCTTACCCCTAAAGCCTCGTTTCTTTGAATTTTTCTCAGCAGATGAGTTAGTAAGTGGTATTGACGAGAAAACATCAATGCTTGAGATACGAGAGACAGGTAATGGAGTAAAAGTCATACTCCGCATTCCTATTATAGGAGATAATCGCGTAAGGTATGTCGAGTATTCAAGACTTTATTTTGGAGGAAATGTCCAAGCAGACCCAGAGCGGAATGAAGGAGTAATATTAGATTTCCGCTTTACAGGTTTTATAATGCCTAATATACGCTTTGCTAATCCTGAAGAGGCTATCTATCGCGTTAGTTGTATCAGTGATTTCAAACTCAATTATACGCTACGCTTCTACGAGGGTTCACAACCAATAGAAGCTGAGATAGATTGTCGTAACAAAGATATTAGCGATAACTTAAAGCCAACAACCTATTCTATAGAAAAGAGAAACTTTGAGTATATACAGCTTGTAGATGATTATGACATGCATCGTGGAGTATTGTTGCCATTGTTCTCAAAACAATATAGTGGAAAGCAATTTAAAGTATCCATTGACCTTGGCACCTCTAATACACATTTAGAGTATATGGCTAATGGAGACTTAGAATCGAGAACCTTTAGTTACAATCCTGATGAACTTGTTACTCGTTTCTTCATACCTAAAGATGTTGTAGACGGAAAGATATATAATGATCTGGAACGTGAAGATGCTTTCTTGAATTATGACTATTTCCCATTATTGTTGGGTAAAGACAGTAATTCATGCTTCCCTACACGCACCGTACTTTCACATGTCAGAGATATTGACTGGACAACACATAAACGTCCTTTAGGTTTGATAAATATACCTTTTACATTCTACAGTTTTGAGGGAACAGGTTACAACGAACAGGAAGAAAATGTGAAGTGGGGAGAAGATAATAAGTTAGTAACTTCGTATATCGAATGTATGGCGCTAATGATTAGAACTTTCCTTGTTTCCAAAGGGGCAAGTCTATCTAAAACAGAGCTTACATGGTTTTATCCTATCAGTATGCCTCCTGTTCGTGTCAATACGATAAGTGATGCATGGGACGATGTCGCAAATAAGTATTTTGGTATTAGCAAAACGAAACGTATGACAGAGTCATTGGCACCTATTCGTTTCTTCTTTACCAATAATGCTACAGCCACCAATCTGGTCAATATTGATATTGGTGGAGGTACAACCGATATCGCTTTTGCACAGGAACAGCATCTAAAATTCGTGACCTCATTTAAGTTTGCTGCTAATGATCTCTATGAGAGTTCTCTTGACCAGAATCCTCATAATGGTATTATTGATACTTTTAAACCATTATACCATGATTTATTAAGTAGTGATGGGCAGCTCGGTAACTTAGTAGAAGTTTTGCAAAAGATGCATCGCCCTTCAAGTGTCGCATCATTCCTGTTCTCGTTAGCCAATAATAAAGAAGCAGAACAGATGAATGCAGACCTTATTGATTTCAGTAAGCGATTGAGAATGAATGAAAAAGGGTTTAAAATAGTATTCTTACTTTTTTATACTGGAATTATTTATCACATTGGACAAATCCTAAAGCTAAAAGATTTACCAATGCCTCGTCATATTAGTTTCAGTGGTAATGGAAGTAAAACCCTAAATATTATTTCCACACAGAAGGCAGACTTAACACGCTTTACCCAAGCCATTTTCACTCTTCTTAATGTAAAAGGCTCTGATGGAAAGCTTGAGTTACTTGGACTTGAAAAGGATTCATCTCCAAAACTTGCTACTTGTAAGGGAGGATTACTTTGTGATTCTGAAGAAGATGATTATGATAAGGTTGTCAAACTACGTGCGGATGGGAAGGGATTCGTTGGAAATGATGACACTTATGAGTCTATTGATAGTGCCTATATAGACCAAGCAAAGAAAGCTGTGGAAGAATTCTTTGATTTCTTCTTCAACAAACTGGTTAAAGAGTTTGATGTTGAAGCTTACTTCGGAGTATCTCGTGATAGTCTTAAACAAGCTCGTTCAGCGACTTTGAGCGATTTAGACACGTATATCAGAAGAGGAATAGCCCTTTCATGTGAGTCCTCAAATAAGGAAGAAAAGATTGCTGAAACACTATTCTTCTACCCTTTAAAGGGTGTTATAAACGTACTCTCTGCTAATATAGCAGAACAAAATCTACAATTAAAGAATAATAAATAGAGATGAAGAAAATAATATTTTTATTCCTATTATGTGCAACTATAAGTTGTAAGGATCATTATGACACATCAAAACTTGATAGAAATGTTCCTTCTATTCCCAGAGTTGAAAACTTAGACAACAGTAAAGCTGAAGATAAAGCCGAGGAAGAAGGCTCTTCATCTTTTCTAATGCTTTCGTGTCTCCTACTAAGTGGATTGAGTCTTGTTGTCTCTATCACAGCTTTCGTAAGAACTGGAAAGAAAAAGAAGAAGAATGATAATATCGGTTATATACCTAAACAAAAGGAGAATCATACAACTGATGAACTTCATAAAGAAATAACAAATCTTCAAACAAAGTTAAAACAGATTGAGGGAAAAATTCAGAATCCTGTTACTCCAACTCAGCCTTCACATGTACCCTCACCCATTATTCAACAGCCAAAACCAGAAAAGAAAAAAGAGGTCGAAGTAGAAGTTTTCTATTTGCCAACTGGCTCTGATGGTCGTTTCCGTGATAAACTAACATCACAAACAGGAGAAGCTATTTTCCGTGTCACTCAGAAGGATAAGGATCATATTACTTTTGAGCCTGTAAACTTCGAACGCATACGTACTATGGGCGGAAACAAAGACGCTGTTATAGAATTAGAGAGAGGAAGCTGTGGTTGGATGGAGGCAAAGGGTATCCAAAAAGTTACTCCTGGTACTCTACGTTATTCTTCAACATCTGAAGGAACCTCATTTTGGAAAGTAGAAACAAAAATAAAGCTAATATTAATAAAATAATTAATGTCATAAGATGGATATTATAGTTCCTGTCATTATTATAGGTATCATCTCATTGCAGATATTCTTCTTTTTGAAGAATCTGCAAAGAATGAAAGAATTTAAAGATATTTTTAAAGAGGCTGACTCATGGAATATCTTGTATGACGAAGAAAGCCACTTTGTTAGCAGTATTGCTGGTAAAGGAAATGAGACTTTTCAAGCAATAAAGTTTTCTATTAATAAATACTTAAGAAGCCATACTGGTAGTGTCGTTGATTTTAACCTGTTAAAAGATGCTGTAGACCGACATTGTGACTCTGTAGAAGAAGACATTAACACTCAAACTCCCGTTCCTCTTTATTGCGGATTAGCAGGAACAATGATTGGTGTCATCATTGGATTATCATCACTTCTCTACACTAATAGTATTACCTCTCTTTTAGGAGGTAATAAAGCAAAGAACAACACAGAGATAGTTCAACAGACAAAGAACTCAGAAACTGAAGCAGACGAACATATTAGCCAGGCTGCAGATGGTGTAAACGACCTGTTGACGGGTGTAGCATGGGCTATGCTGGCGAGTATCCTTGGCATTGGTCTTACAACAGCTAATTCGCTTTTCTTCAAGAAGTATAAATTGGAAGAAGAAAGTGGAAAGAATGATTTCTATGCTTGGATGCAATCACAACTTCTACCAGAATTGCCATCTGATACATCTGATATTCTACAGAAATTGGTTAGTAACCTAAACCGATTTAATAACGTCTTCTCTAAGAACACGAAAGAATTAGGTTCTACACTTTCTGAGGTTAACCGCTCATACGAAATTCAAGCTGATATTATCGGCTATTTACAAGAGATGGATATAGAACGTGTGTCCGCTGCAAACATACTCGTACTAAAGGAACTGCAGGGATGTACAAACGAATTAAGAGAGTTCCAGACCTATCTTAAAAGTGTACAAGGATACACTACAAGTATTCAAAAGTTTACTGAACTATTTAACAGTGAAAGTGAACGATTGCATATCTTAGAGGATATAAAAAATCTTTTCCAAGGCAATAAGGATTTAATAGCAAAAGACTTAACTTCTTCTCAAGAATTGCTTAAGGAGTCTATGACACAAATGCGACGTGCAACGGAGGATACCGTAGAAGAGCTAAGAAATGCCTTAACCAATGAGATGGATAACTTCGATGAATTAAATAAGCAGTTGGAGAGTAAGTTTACAGAGCAGCTCGAAAAGATGCCTAAGCTTTACGAAAGTCTTAACAGTATATCGAAGATTCCTTCTAAGCTTGAAGACTTAGCACAACAGCTTATCAAAGGAAATGAAAGGACTGCCTCTGCACTTGAATACAAGATGGACTCCTTCCTTTCTGAAATCAGTCAGCATACAAATACCGAAACAAGTTACCATCCCTCGAAAAGAATGCCTCTTTGGCAGAAAATGGCTATTGGAACAACCTTGTTTATCGTTTGTTTCTCTGGACTATTTACAAGTTTTATGGTTTACAAAACCTATGAACTGCAGAATGTAGGTATGCAAATGAAAAATAGTGCTCCTGCCTCTTCTGAATCTACTTTAGATACTACTCTTTTAGACTCTCTTAATGCTGATAGTACTGTCGCTGTTGGAGCTATACAATAAATAAAGAAACGAAATGCTAAAAAAAAAGGAGTCCTTCTTTTGGACAAGCTATTCTGACCTCATGACAAGTCTTTTCTTCATCATGATGGTACTTTTTATTCTTGTAATGGTATTACTTTACAAGCGAATGGAAGTAACAGAAAACAAGTTAGAAGAAATAAAACGTGTAGAGCAATCTACACGTGAACTGAATAAAAAGGATGGATACTTTGAGTACAATGAGAAATATGAGAAATATGTTCTACGTATTGATATATTCTTTCCTGAATTGCAAACTAACTTTGCCTATCTTACTCCAGGATGTAAGGATAGCTTAGACCGAGCTGGAGATGAAGTTGTTGCTTTCCTAAAAAGACATCAGGACACTAAATATTTATTGATTGTAGAAGGGCAGGCCTCAAGAAATTCTCCTAAGTGGATGGACCGAAATTATAGTTTAAGTTTCGAAAGAGCTAAGAACTTGATGAAGTTCTGGTTACATGAGAAGGGTAAAACCTTTGGTAATAACTGTGAAGTTCAGATAACTGGTAGTGGAGATGGAAGGCTCAATGTTCATTCAATGCGCCATCCTATCAATGAAAAAAATCAACGCTTTTTGATTCATATTATCCCTAAGAATATCTTCAAAGAATGAAAAAACAAATGTATTTTTTTAGGAAGTTCTATTTAGTAATACCACTTCTTCTCTTTGTCTCTTGTGCTCATCGCTCTGGGCATGGAAAAAGATTAGCTGATGAAAATAGATATAAGATTCAGCAAAATGCCAATGTGAAGAAGATACAACAAGATATTGACCCTAATACTATTATTAGGGATCAACCAAATAGAAGAATTTCACAGCGTCATCATCGTATGGATGGGGCTGAGATTTTTAAAAGATTTAATGAAGCAGTCTTTATGGTGGTAACCTCCGATGGTGAGGATGTATATCAAGGATCTGGCTTTTTTATTGGAGAAGATGGTTTAGCTGTTAGCAATTACCATGTATTTCAAAATACAGGAATAGGGCTTGAGGCTATAAAACTTGCAGGAGATAATCATATATACAAGGTAAGTCATATTTATGTTAAGGATGAAGAGCATGACTTTATTCTCTTTCGCGTAGCTTGTAAGAATAGGATTTATCTCCCCATAGCAGAAGAACAACCACAAGTCGGAGACAAGGTCTTTGCCATAGGAAGTCCACGTGGATTAGAAAACACTTTCTCTTCTGGTGAGGTTTCCCAATGGCGTGATCAATATCTTATGCAAATAAGTGCACTTATTGACCATGGTAGTAGTGGAGGTGCTTTAGTTAATGAATATGGAGAAGTCGTAGGAATAACCTCTGGCACTTTTGCTGAGGGCTCACAAGCTAACTTAAATTATGCATGGAGCATTGATGTAATTAAGCCTTATTTATAAGATAAAATAAAATTGGTTCTTCCGTTAAATGTCTGGACGCTTTTCGTATTGCTTTAACGGAAGAACCATAACTATTCATTAAACAAAAACATGGCTAAGACTGTCAACTATCTATCCTATTATCATCCTCTAACATTGAAAATCATTTCTTTTTAGGGTTCGAAAAATCATTACATAATTTCAAAGAAAATATCTATAGCTAACGGCAAAAACACATATAAGAAGCAGATTCGCAACCAACAGTAAATCAATAAGTTATAAATTAGTAAAGTAAAAGGTGCTTAATTGGACTTCAAAAGGGCGTTAGTTAGATCTCAAAAGGGCATCTTTTGCAAGTCAGTTAAGCCTTAATTCGAATGCAATTAAGTACCAATAAAAATTCAGTTTATGATTTTTCTTTACAAAGTATTTATGAGTTTGGGGGGTCCTTAGTCTTGATCGCTGGTTTACTTTCTGAAAGTCCAAAGTCCTTGACAGATGATGTCTGATAAATTTAATCCGTATATGGTAGGCATTAGGGGCTTACTTATATCTCATTTTAATGGGAATAGCAGTCATTCCTACCAACTTCTTTTGATGTGTTAATTCCTATCATATCATGTGTTTATACTTAGTAAGAGTGGAACCGATGGTAAATACCAATGGTGTTTTAGGCTTGGATTTTATGGTGGAGTGATATTTTTATTTGGAATATATGAGAATACTTAAAGAAAAATGTTGATAGTTGATGGGGTATTAAGGCTTGTCTTTGAGAGTATTTACCACATGATTAAATACTTCCAATATCTCATTTAGCTTGGGATTTTTCTTTTGTACAATGATAGCTGCGAAATTATCTATTCCCTCTGCATTCATTGCAACTGTGTCAAAATAATAAAGATTCTTTTTAGCGTACTCTCTGAACCATCTTACGAAAAGTCTGTTGCGTGAAGCTTGCTTACCATCTCCTGTTTCACATAGGTATAGCAAAATTTCAGGATTTGCTTTGAAGAAATCTTCTATAATGCAGAATATGGTTTCACGTAACTTAGAGTCATTGGGAGAGGAGGTGTTATTCTCATTGACTATGATAAATTGGTAAGCTCCACTTTCCCAGATAGTATCGTCATCCATGAAGCCTATCTTGTATATGGCTCCAAGCTTCGTGCGAAAATAGTAATAATCAGCTATATTCCAAACGGAATAGGGCGCATTAAGATTAATAGCAGAAATATCAAGCGGCTTCATAGTGCTCTTTTCAATGCTGCTCCACGCTTACGCATATCTACAAACTCTTTTTGGGCTTGCTCCTCAAATTGTCGTTTCCGCTCAATGGCTCGCTTGATACCAGCGATAAGTTCTTCTCTTGTTTTTTCTTTGAATTTAATCATATATTACTCTCCTTTTTGTTTTGCAAATATAACTCTTTGTATTGATATTTGCAAGAAAGTAAATGAAAAAGCAGCAAATGATTGCTCACTTGCTGCTGTATGGTAATAAGGTTTCCTATATAAACCATCAAGGTTTTCCCTGTAAGTTTCTGTTCTTATTCTTATTTCTTTGTCAGACAAACATACAACAAGTAAAAATATATGGTGTGGCTTAGGAAAACCGATGTGTCTGTTATTTAATGATTATCTTTTTACCATTGACAATATAAACACCCTTAGGCAAAGCATTAATTTCGTCAGTGCTTGCTTTACTTAGCCGTTTTGTTCCATCTATTGTATAGACATCGGCAAGTCCTGCTTTATTATAAACAGTGTTTGTAATGCCAGTAGTACTACCCTCTATTAAGAGAAAGTCTTTCCATTGGTATGCTTGTTTATATGCGTCAAGACTATTTTTAGGAACAATAAGTTTACATTTAGATTTATTAATGCTGTTAAGAGCATTTGATTCACAGGTTGGTGGTACGACTGCCTCACTCGAAATCTGTGTTATACTGGTACAGTTGTTAAATGCGTATTCTCCTATAGCCTTAACACTATCTCCGATATATACTTTTTGTAGGTTGGTACATTCGCTAAAAGCTTCGCTACCAATTGTCGTAACACTATTTGGAATGGTTACAGAGGTTAGTGCGCTACACTCTGCGAAAGCAAATGCTCTAATTGTCGTAACACTATTTGGGATGTTTACAGAAGTTAGACGGCTACAATTTCTGAAAGCTCCGTTGCCAATTGTTGTAACACTATTTGGAATGTTTACAGAAGTTAGACGGCTACAATTTCTGAAAGCTCCGTTGCCAATTGTCGTAACACTATTTGGGATGTTTACAGAAGTTAGTGCGCTACAACCGCTGAAAACCTCCCCTCCAATTGTTGTAACACTATTTGGGATGTTTACAGAAGTTAGTGCGCTACAACCGCTGAAAACCTCCCCTCCAATTGTCGTAACACTATTTGGAATGTTTACAGAAGTTAGCGCGCTACAACCGCTGAAAGCAGCCCGTCCAATTGTTGTAACACTATTTGGAATGTTTACAGAAGTTAGAGTTCTACAACCTGCAAAAGCCTCCTCTCCAATTGTCCTAACACTATTTGGAATGGTTACAGAAGTTAGCGCTCTACAATCTGCAAAAGCCTCCTTTCCAATTGTCGTAACACTATTTGGAATGGTTACAGAAGTTAGCGCGCTACAATCTCTGAAAGCAGACCGTCCAATTATTGTAACACTATTTGGAATGGTTACAGAAGTTAGAGCTGTACAACCGCTGAAAGTGTCGTAAATTGTTGTAACACTATTTGGAATGGTTACAGAAGTTAGAGATGTACAACCGCTGAAAGTGTCGTAAATTGTTGTAACACTATTTGGAATGGTTACAGAAGTTAGAGATGTACAACCGCTGAAAGCCCTGTAGCCAATTTTTGTAACACTATTTGGAATGGTTACAGAAGTTAGCGCGCTACATTTTATGAAAGTTTCGTTGCCAATTGTCGTAACACTATTTGGAATGTTTACAGAAGTTAGTGCGCTACAACCTGCAAAAGCCTCCTCTCCAATTGTTGTAACACTATTTGGAATGTTTACAGAAGTTAGTTCGCTACACTCTGCGAAAACACCCTTTCCTATTGTCGTAACACTATTTGGAATGGTTACAGAAGTTAGAGAGCTACAATTGTAGAAAGCACTGCCGCCAATTTCTGTAACACTATTTGGAATGTTTACAGAAGTTAGAGATTTACAACACCAGAAAGCCTCCTTTCCAATTGTCGTAACACTATTTGGAATGGTTACAGAAGTTAGTTCGCTACACTCTGCGAAAGCCTCCCCTCCTATTGTCGTAACACTATTTGGAATGTTTACAGAAGTTAGCGCACTACAATATTTGAAAGTAGACCATTCAATTGTTGTAACACTATTTGGAATGTTTACAGAAGTTAGCTTTCTACAAGCGTAGAAAGCAGCCCGTCCAATTGTTGTAACACTATTTGGAATGGTTACAGAGGTTAGCTCGCTACAATTTGAGAAAGCACCGCTGCCAATTTTTGTAACACTATTTGGAATGGTTACAGAAGTTAGTGCGCTACAAACTGAGAAAGCATACTCTCCAATTGTCGTAACATTATTTGGAATGGTTACAGAAGTTAGCACTCTACAATCTGCGAAAGCATACTTTCCAATTGTCGTAACACCATCACCTATTATAATTCGTTTAATATCAGATTTGCTCCATGGTGATCTGTTGCGGTATGAATAATCATCCATTTCCCCGTTTCCTGTAATGGTCAAAACTCCATCATCAGTAAGGTGCCATTTTAGATTAGGTCCACAAGTACCAGAGCTTTCTGCTTTAGCTGATAAGCCCATGAGTAGGGCTATTAACAAGATGTAGATTTGTTTCATATTAGTACTTTTATATAAATAATACTTTTTTGATTTACGGAAAATCAAATACAAAGATAAATAAAAATTATTATAAACCTTAATTTCGCAGTATAAATTCTTGTAAGAACATCAAGTGCCTGAAAAACAACGTTCTCAAAACACTTAGATATGTCAGAAACTTCACCTATCTTAGTGCTACGAAAAGTGTGAGATTTAATATATTTAACTTTCGGTCACATCAAAAATTACATAAATATGGACTGGATGGGGTCGTTTGAACCGCCCTCCCCATAATATGATAAAACGGAAACAAAGAAGATCATGTAATGGAGTGAATAATCAGTAGTCATTCCAAATGTTATTACCTCCATAATGGTTCCGTTTCCCATCCCTGCGGAAAGCCGAGAGCTTTTAAGTCAATTTCGGGAAACCAAATGAATAACCATGTTAGTTTGGATTGCATATCATTATTTGGGGATATAACATTAAGAAAGTATTTGATGATGCAGAGGTCAAAGTAAGCACGCATAGAATCTGTTGGAAGCGTTATCCATTCTCCTGCGGGACTAATGGGAATTGCTGGCTGAATGGCATTTTGCTTGTTCCATACTCTTGAATGATGACCACAGGCATTTCGAGTAACAGCAATAACCGTGAGCCATGACTCAAACACATTTATAGGTAAACCAAAACGTTTTGCTATGCGTTTGCGTATGCGATTTTGTTTGATGTTACGATAAATGGCATTGACGTTTCCAACAATAAGCAGTTCTCCTAAAATCCACGATGGTGGATAAGGTTCTGAGTAGGTTCGTTTGAAATGAAGAATGAACTCTTCCTTAGATTTACTATATTCCTTGGATATAGCTCGCATTGTTTCATTAAACTTGAAACCATCTAAGAAATAAGAAAAGTCTGTCAGCCAAAAAGGATTGCCTGTCATATCTGCTGTTATTTGCATCACCGCACGTCTGATAGCAATTTCAATCTTTTCTATCTCATTAAACATGAGCAGTCTTAGTTTCTTGTCAAAGCGATAAAGCATCATCACCTTCTTGAAGGATGAACCTTTCTTGTACAAATGTGCTGTTTTGGGCATTTTCAACAAAGGATACATATAAGCAGACAATCTATAATAACCAATGTTATCAAGGTATTGTATGGCTTTGTTTCTATCACAAATTTGTAAACCTCGAGATTCAAGCAAATCAACGAGATTTTCTGAAGATTCAAATCGTTTTGTAAAGGGGAATAAGATTCACTATATTCAAATGTGTATAAACAAAAAACGCCTCGCACGATTTGAGCATTGTTAAGAGGCTTGGCGAGGACTGACTCAGCAAAGATACGAATAATTATTGATAATACAAACTTTTTAGTAAGAAAAATCACGCAAAAGTGGATTTCTTTTATTGCACTTCGTTTTGGAACTTACAGAGATGGTCGTGAAATTATGAGAATCAACTTTGCTGTCACTCCTGTCACTTCTTAGGTGCTTATAATGTATTGATTATAAGCATATAAGACAAAGTGTTAAAAGTGACAGCAAACTAAAATCAAACTTTATGTAGTGATATGGGGTTAATGAAGAAGGGACATTTGCTACTTCTTTTGTAGGCTTGTCAGCAAGTCGGCAACCACGTAGCTGGAGCCACCAACGAAGATGAAGTCGGATTGGGCGGCATCATGAAGGGCGGCTTGGTAGGCTTCAAGGACGGTTGGGTAGACCTTGCCACGTAGGTCGTAGTCGTCGGCTGTTTCGGCAACTTTCTCTGCAGGGAAGGCACGATGTGTACTTGGTTGTGTCCAATAGTAAATGGCATCATCGGGGAGCATAGACATAACAGCATGTAGGTCTTTGTCATCCACCATACCGAAGACTATACGCTTCTGCTTACATTGTCGACGTTTGATTTGTTGGGAGAGATAAGTCCATCCGCCAACGTTGTGACCTGTGTCACAAATAACTAATGGGTTAGCCTGTAGCTTCTGCCACCTACCCATTAAGCCCGTCAGTTCGCAAACATTGGCAAAGCCTTTAGCAATACTCTCTGCGTTCTTGATGACACCTTTATTATACAGTTGCATGACGGCTGTTAAGACCGTGTTAGCGTTCTTCTCTTGATAGCTACCACCTAATTCGCCCACAAAATCGCCAAAAAAACGAGTCTGATAAGCGATACCACCATCAGGGTTAGGGCGAGAAGAAAGCACAGCAGGGATGTCTTCAGCAAAGACAATGAGGGCATCCTCTTTCTGTGCTTTTGCCTTGAAAACAATCTGTGTTTCAGGGACAGACTCACCAATAACGACTGGTACACGATGTTTGATAATACCAGCCTTCTCTGCTGCGATCGCTCCGAGCGTATTACCGAGGAACTGGGTGTGATCGAGTGATATATTGGTGATAATCGATAAGATAGGAGTGATAATGTTTGTGCAATCGAGTCTACCACCTAAGCCCACTTCAATGATAGCAATATCAACCTTCTGCTCAGCAAAGTGCTTGAAAGCCAAGGCCGTTGTGAGTTCAAAGAAAGAAGGGTGGAGTGGCTCAAAGAAGTTGCGTTCCTGTTCAACAAAGTCGATAACCTCCTGTTCAGATATCATTTCTCCATTGACTCTGATACGTTCGCGGAAGTCAACGAGGTGAGGACTGGTATAGAGTCCGACCTTATATCCTTCAGCTTGGAGGATAGCAGCCAACGTGTGGGAGCATGAACCTTTTCCGTTGGTTCCTGCAACATGAATAGAAAGGAAGTGGGTATGTGGATGTCCAAAGTGCTCATCCAAAGCCTTTGTTGTCTCAAGTCCTTCTTTGTAAGCAGATGCCCCGACGTGTTCGAAGACGGGAGTGCTGTTGAATAGATATTCTACGGTTTCTTGGTAGTTCATGGGGGGGTGATGGGTGGTGGGTGTTGGGTGGTGATGAATTGCGTTGATGGGTGTTGGGTGTTGATGAATTGCGATGATAGGATGATGAAGGGTGATGATAGGTGATGAAATAATTTAGCCCCATTAGCCAGAGAAGTCTAATGGGGCATATAATCATTATCTCAATTCTATTTGTAAACTCATTGCTTATTACAAACTCATTTACTTGTCAACTCGTTCGACTTATCAACTCATTTAACTTGTTTACTTGTCAACTCGTTTAACTTGTTCACTTGTCAACTCATTTAACTTGTTTACTCGTAAACTTGTTCACTCGTCAACTTGCTCAACAAAACAGTTTCTTAAAGTTCTCGAAGATAGAGCGTTTAGTGCTGTTATCGCCACGGAAGTTTTCGCTTTGGCGTAAGTCTTCGATGATTTTCTTCTCCTCTTTATTCAACTCCTTTGGAA
>CAUTPS010000007.1:0-82195 GCA_963540415.1 uncultured Prevotella sp. | reverse complement strand
CTTATCCTTTGAACATTGAGCTTTGAACTTTATGATTTGTGTTTAACCTTTGAGCAATATCGGTAATCATAATTATGAATTGTGAATTATGAATTGTGAATTAATTTTGAAAAGGTGCTTAATTGGATTTCAAAAGGGCGTTAGTAAGGGTTCAAAAGGGCACCTTTTAGAAACGAAAAGAGCATGAATTGAAAGCCAATTCATGCTCTTTTAATTTTTAAGCTTTGATTTTTATTTACAATACGGAGGTGGCGAAAGGGGAAAAGTGGAATATTATATTAAGTAAAAAAGCAAGTGTAAACGGTGTTGTCTTAACCCCTTTAACTCCATTTCACTCCTTAACTCCACATCAATTCCTCCTTAACTCTGCATCTAACCTATGAGTCAGCGGTGTTGTCTTAACTCCTTTAACTCCATTTAACTCCTTAACTTCGCATCAATTCCTCCTTAACTCCTTATAAACCCTCCTTCTTCGTACGAATCTTGTAGCCTACGAGTCCGTAGTAAAGGATGAAGAGGAAACAAGGGACGCTGACCCAGTAAGATACTTGATATGCGTGTGCATTTTGTATTATACTTCTCATCCAAGGGATAATACCACAAAAACTCGATTCTGGTAGCCAAGACAGAACGGTACCGCTCGCAAAGGCATCCTGCACGACACCACGCAACCAAGGCATCACAGCACCACCAGCAATCGCCATGGTCAACAAGGAAGCACCAGACTTAGTGAACTTACCAAGGTCTGCCATTGCCAAAGGCCACAACGCTGGCCACATCAATGAACAGCCTAACGCCATCAGGAAGATGCAATAAACGGAGATAACAGGGTTTGGCACTACGGCTACAGCCACACTACCAACGAGGGCAATGATAGCGCAGATGCGCATTGCAGCAGCCTGAGAGAGGTAACGTGGGATGAAGATAACGCCACAGACGTAACCCACAATCATACCCACTGAAGGGATAAATCCGTAGTTGTCACCCTCCAAACCTAATGACTTTGCATAACCTGTTGCCGTAGCAAGTGAAATAGTCTCTACACCAACATAGAGGAAGAGTGCTAAACAGCCCAACAATAAGTGTGGGAACTGCAGAATACTTGTCTTACCGTCAGCGTATGAACTGACTGCTGCCTCGTCGCCGCTCTCGCTCTCGTCCTCACCTGCAGCCTTCACGTCTGGCAGTGGAGCCACCAATGCGATAACACCCAAGAGCAAAAAGATACCGATAATGATGGTGAATGGCATGTAAAGATCGGTGAGTTGCGTATCCCCAATACCCTTACCAATCACCAAAGTAATGAAGAGGGTTGTCACAGGCCAAGCCAATTTATTACTGATACCCATGCAAGAGATGCGACGTGCTGCAGAATCCATCGGACCCAGAATCGTCACATATGGATTGACAGATGCCTGTAAAACTGCATTAGCTGCACCACTGACGAAACTCGCAATGAGGAACCATGTCAGTGAGTTCTGCTTCGCTGCGAGGATGAAAAGTCCGAAAGCTGCTGCAAAGATAGCGAACGACAAAGCCATCGTACGCTTATAACCGATTGCCTTAATGCAATGGGTTGCAGGAATACCGAACAAGAGGAACGGTATGAAAGTCGCTGCAAGCAACAGACTTGAAGCCGCACCAGAGATGTGCATTGACTTCTCTAATACTGGCATCAGATAAGAGTTGATACCCAAGGCAAAGCCAATAGAGAAGAAGAATAAGCCGATAATGGCTAAAGGAAATAGATAATTATTTTTCTGTGTCATAATCAGATTAATATTAGTTATAGATGAATATTATTTAAAAGACTTTTTTTGTCAACTTCGTAGGTACAGACCGAAAGTAATATTACTTCACAACGACTTTACCATTGCGGATATAAATACCTTTCGAAGGGACATTATATAATCGTCTGCCTGAGACATCGAAGATCTTTTCAGACTGTGAGGACTGATTCTGAATCTCAGAAATACCAGAAGAAACAGCTTCAACCTTCAGTGTCACATCAACGATAGAACCACCCGTATCAAAGAAAGCATTATGTTGGGTCAGTGTTCCATCACTTCCAACCTGTCCACCAGGATCGATACTGTTCCAATCCATCTTGAACCTAACACGATAAGTACCCGGTGTAAGATTAACATTGAAAGAAGGACAAGCCATTGTGTTACGATTAGCTCCAGAGATTTCCTTGCCAGAAGAGTTCTGACCAACAGAGTCGTCCTCAAAGTTTCCACTATAGAAACTATACGTCATCACATCTGTTTCAGACTGATCAAGACTATTAGGTTTGAACGAAAATACCTTGTCATTATCCTTATCGATGTAGACATAACCATTCATCCACGCACCATTGATATTAAACTCCACCGTAACCTGACTGTTAGCTGGACAAGTAAGGATTGATGCAGTCTTGTCAATATAGGGTTGGTAGTTGTCTACGGTCACAGATTGTTCGTCCATACCCTGAACCGTCCATAAGATTTTATTAATCTTTCTGCCACGATTGGTTCCTTTTGCATCTTTGTCGAAATTGACAGCATAAGGTTCAAAAGGCTTTTCTACAACTGTCACCTCCATACTACCTACAACCTTACCATCGACTGAAACAGCTGAGATTGTCACTACACCAGGAGTCAAAGCCTTTACTAAACCACCCGACACAGTGGCAATGGCTGGAGCAGATGAGGTCCAAGTCAGCGCATGGAAAGACGCATCTGCTGGCAACACCTCTGCATTGACAACCAGAGTATTACCCATAACAACCGTTGTCAATCCACGTTCACCACTAAGCGTAAGCGTCTTAACATCTACTGGAGTACCCTGTACGCCATCAAAGGCATAGAGAGAACTTGCAGGTAATATCACCGTCAACACTTCATCGATAGCAATAGGACGTCCCTCAACAAGTCCCTCAAGAACATCTTGTTCGCAGAAACTCTTTCTCAAAGTGATTGCCGTACCAGCAGGAACAGTCTTCGGAATATTCAGAGCCTCACGCAGTGTAAAGCTATACTGACGCTGTTCATTAGCACCATTACGCAAAGCCAACGTAGCTTTCTTTCCATTCCATGCAGCCCATCCGTAGACATTTGCCTTTGAACCATCCCATGGGTCACCACCTACCCAGTGAGCATCAGGAAGGACATCAGCCTGTCGTTTCTGCCATTTGATACATTCAGCAAGGTCAGACCATAGCTGCCCATGACGAATACTATTCATCAACGCATAGTCATTATAGAGCTCGACCATACCCGAACCGCATACAAACGCACATCGTAGCTCACGTCGCACAGCCTCATAATCCATATTCTTGCTAACATTGCCAAAGCTTGAAAGAATGAAGCCATGTGTCATCAACGTATTGATAGGACAAAGCGGTGAACGTGTCACATAATTCTGATATACAAGGTGGTCACGATAAGTAATCCAGTTCTCTCTATCGATTCGGTTGTTGCCAGCCGTTCCATAGTCATTCTCCTGACGCCATGTTGCATCAGTAATATGATACCAGAATGGGCTTGCCCAAGTGCCTACTGTCGTATTAAAGAATATATCACGACGCAGATTCTCACGTACATACTGCTCCAAACGAATAATACCTTCTGCATTTTCATTTCCTCTATCGCCCTCATCAGGACCCGTTGCTGAGAACTGGGCTGAGATACCATCGAACTTAAAGAAGCAAAAGTCACCATTGTTCTTTGTCAGATTGCGTGCCGCATCAAGATAGACCTTATAATAATCTGGGTTAGACAATTGCATACCACCCTTGTTTCTCCAATAGTTACGACGGTAATCACCACTCGCGCCATAGCCACCTACTGGTCCTAACCACGCACCAACTCCAGCCTTCATATCCTTAGCATAGTCGGCAATATCACGCATCTCATTGGGGAAACCAGCATGGAAGGTCCATGTACCATAGTTGTCCCAACCATCATCTATGACGAAGGCACGTGGACCAACACCATATCGGCTGAAGGAATTCTTCATCCATTGATGCTCCACGTCGAGCACCTGTTCAGCATTCATATTATTGCTTGGCGTAGGAGCATTATTACGATTGATATTCAATTCATACCAAGAGATATAAGCAGGGAATGGGCGCCATGGCACTGCACGTTCACGTTCAGAATAAGCAAGGAACGAACGACGCTTTTGCGACTTGTTGATATTAGTCTCACCTTCTGTTCCATCCTGTGCAATCAGTCCTACAACAGCACTAATCTTCCACGTGTTACCCTTCTTCAAAGTTGTATGACGGCTCCATCTTCCACGAATAGGGACAATGTCGTTATTAACAACAGCATTGCTCTTTGGATTATAAACCTTTACCACCCAGTTGCTACTGGCGTCAATACTTTCCGTATTATCGACATAAACTCGGATACTAAAATTACCTGTATAAGGTGCTATCATAGAGAAAGTGTTGTCCTTGTGCGCATTACCCGAGAAACCCGAGTGGAAGTCGTTAGCTGCAGAAAAGCCATTGAAGAAAAGTTCTGCACCTCCAAAGTTTAAACGATGGTTACCACTCTTATAACTTACCGTCACCTCCACTTTCTGGTTTTTCATCAAAGAGATATTCTCCTCCGTGTGCTGATAGACATTTGGATAACCCTTACCAGTCACCTCAGTAAAACGGTTAGGCACCTCTTTCTGCTCTACCTTATGCCAGTCTGCTGATGTAAGTGACATTTCATCAAGAGTCTTACTGAGTGTCCAGCTATTCTCGTCGCTCACAGTATCACCCACAGTATTATAACCTACTGGATTTTCAAGTCCTGCAAAAATCTTATTACTAACTATCACCGCACCTCGTGTATTACCTACTACAGCTGGTTTGCTGCCAGCCTCGGCAGTATTAACACGATAGTCGAGTACCATAATATGATACATATCGACGTCGTCTACTCCCGTCAGTTCCATCTCCGTACGAAGATAATGACTGCCATCACGCAGAATAGCACGCCACACGACCTTAATAGCCTTTCCCTTATATGTATAACTATATTCTGCAACAAGTGCCTTACCTGCAAAATGTTCTACACCTCCCACAGCGTTAGGCTCTGCCTGTAAGTTCTCAATGCTAACACCTTTCAATGTCATAGCTGAAGCAGGCACACTAACACCATTCCCAAAGGCAAGGGTAAAAGGTTCTGTTCCTGATTCTAAGTTCATAGCTTTTGAACCTGCAAAGATTAGATTCTGCTCTGATAAGACAAAAGAGGCATCTAAGACATTATTGCCAAAACTATAAATAACCTCGTTATTTCTCTTGCTCTCAGTCAGTAGTGCCGTGCCCACCTCCGTTTGCTGTGCTGGATAAAGAACGGCATTCGTGTAACGTCCCTTTGTTGCAGTTGAAGGAACATCAGCTATATAACGTACATTTATCGTCTCATGCTCATCATCAACAACAACCAATGGGAAGTTGCCTACCAATGAAGATACCTTAATATCCGACTGCTTGAGGTTACCTTCACTCTTAATTACATCTCCATTACGATACTGTTTACCATGAATCGTCACCACAGCTTGTGCAGGTGCAGTGAGTGTATACTTGTATGTTTTAATAACAACCTCAGAGAAAATCCAACGACTGCCACCATCTTGTTGTCCATTCTCCGACCACAATCCTAACGTCACCGTTCCATCGTACGGATTAAAGTCTATTCCCTTAAACCAGTTCAGATAGTAAGACACGTTGCCTATTGTGGTATATGGCTGTATCTCATAGTTATTACTATCGTAAGCATGAACTCTAAAGTAACAATTAGGATTCTTTTGTTCCTCCAATCGGATAAAACCATTCTGTGGTCTATAACTCCCTGCAGGAGCATACGTCAACCATCTCTTCGCTTTATAGCTGTAAATATAAAAGACATCAGCTCCTTTTCCTTCAACAGGATAAAAAGCAAAAAGTCCGTAGTTGTCTGCTTTCTTTGTAGGAACACAGCTACTACTACAATAGATTCCATTGCCAGATATCATCTCATAGACATGTTCAGGTCTTCCATTCTCCGTTGGCGGAGTGACAGATGGCAACACTTCGTCTGCAGTAATCTGGCATACTGCTGTCAAAAGAAGTAGGGCAGTGAGTAAAATGTTCTTCATCTTATAATAAAATAATTAATATTGGGCTAAAACTTATCTGTTCTGCAATTAGTTAACATTGTTTATTTGTTTTATTTCTATCTGGTAAAGTTTCGCTTTTTCTCTCCTTTCGAGACAATCGCTTGTCTGCTTACTAAGGCTCCGCACCAATGGTGCTTACCATCAGCACGCCATGTGCTAAGCCTCCGCACACGCTTTGAAAACGGAAAGAAGTGCACATTATTATAGCTTTGGCTTACTTTATTATCGCTCCATACATGGGGGAAGGATATTTTTAGTCAACCATTATAATTGCCATTTTGAAATATAAAGGCGCACGCGGCACCCATTCCTTAGAATGAAGAATACCACGTGCGCCCCTACCCTACAGTCAAATCATAGGCACTGAAGACTGCAAGGCGTTAGTTAACATGAACCTTTCCACCCTGAATATACAGTCCTTTGGCAGGAGGTTCAGGGAGTCTACGACCAGAGAGGTCGTAGACTTGTGTAGTTGTTGTCGCTGAGTTTACCACGGCAGAGATTCCGTCTGGGATATCATCTGCCGCTTCTGAAAAAGGGATGAAACGCACGATGTTTGAGTAGGTTTTACCTTTCTGAATCTCATACTGTGGCAATGGACCGGGACCACAAGAGCCGTTACCTACACCCTTCTGGATAGCATCAAAGTGAGCTACAGTACGATTGCTTGTTGGCAATTCCCATTCATGGCGTGCAGTACGCAACTCAGCATCTGTCCAAGGGGTCAGAGAGAAGGCAACATCGCCCGATGTCTCTACCTTCACACCATTTCCCTCGTTGTTAGTGAGGGTGAGCCAACGAAGACCAACGCGGTTGCCGTTGCTCTGTGGGTGTGCGAAAGGCTCATACATATCCTTGACTGTCGTCTCATAGAGACCGAAGTCTTCGCCATCGAGGCGGTCGATATAGCTTGCGCGAGGACCACGTGCATAGTAGCGAACCTTAGAGAGTTCCTCTGGGAAGTTCAGACTAAAGCCTAAACGTCTTGCACCATCGCCCTGTGCCTCATACGAGCTGGCGAGGTCTATCGTACCGCTTGCATTAATCGTGTACTTATAAGTAGCCTTACCATAGTTACCGTTCTGCGTAACATTCACGGTTGCCGTCTTACCATCGTCAGAGAGTTGGAAGGTTGCTGTCTGTGAAGTTACACCATTGTCGGTTGCAGCATTACCATAAGCCTCCATAGGACCATCATTCTCTATCCAGCGGTAGCGGTCAAAACGTGGTCCAGCCTCTGGCATGAAGAGATTCTTCCCATCGTATGACCAAAGGGTGATATTACCCTGTCCGTCGAATGTTACTTTCTGCTTACCGTTCGCGTAGGTATAACCACCATCGCTATTCTTCGTTGCGTGAAGGGCATCAGCCTTTGTGTTATCAACCTTATCGAGGACCTCTGTGCGTTGTGTCAACTGTTGCTGGAACTCAGCAACAGGATAGTCACGGTCGCACCAGTTCGTTGCCTCCTTCGTATAAAGTCCGATATTAAGGAAGAGTTCCTTACCTGCAAAGGCTGTAGGATTATACTTCAAGTCAACGGTTTCAGTACCACCAGCAGCGCAATTCAGCTTCTTAACGATACCATCCTGTACTGGCTTACCGTCGGCAAGGAGGGTCCACTTAAGATAGAACTGGTTGAGATTGCGGTCGAGATACTTATTCGTCAGTTTGACCTGACGCTTCTCAGTATTCAAGTCGAAGCCCACCCACTGGTAAATACGCTTCACCTCATCGAGTTCAGCACTCCATGCACGGTCGGCATTGACAAGTCCGTTATTAACGAAGTTATACTGATGAGGACCCGGACAGTCAAAACCTGTGATATAAGCAGGGAATCCATTCTTTGTCAATTGGTTGTTCTTAATCGCATCATAAGGGTAGATACTCTGATCCACCCAGTCCCAGATACAACCACCAACACCCATCCGAGAGCCTTCGATAGCCTCCCAGTACTCACGAAGGTTGCCCACAGCGTTACCCATAGCATGGGCATACTCGCACATGAAATAAGGTTTACCCGTACTTGGATGGTTAGCATCTGAGATAACAGAACCTGTCGTCCCACCACGTGAATGGTCAACTGCAGGATACATAACAGAATGGAGATCAGTGCCCTCAGCATTATCACGCGTTGAACCCTCATAGTGGATGTAGCGGTTATCGAGCTTACGAACAGCGTTATAAGCCGCCATGATGTTCAGACCAGAGCCACTCTCGTTACCCAAACTCCAGAAAACAACACTCGGATGGTTGCGGTCGCGGAGTGTATTACGTACGTTACGGTCAACGATAGCACCTGTCCAATCAGGGTTATTGATAATCGTCTTTGGTCCGTCCCAGTTCTTGTGAAGCTCCATATCAGCCTCATCAACAACGAAGAGACCGAAGTGATCGAACATTGCCATCATCTTTGCTTGACGTGGATAGTGGCTGGTACGAACCGTATTCATGTTAGACTGCTTCATCATTGCTATGTCTTTTAACATAAGGTCGGTGCTGATGCTGCGGCCATGCAATGGGTCAGTGTCCTGTGTGTTAGCACCCTTGAGGTAGGTACGACGGCCGTTCACTTCAAGATAACCCTTGCTAAGGTCAATCTTTCTAAAGCCATATTTCGTAGAGAAAGCCTCCTCTTCCTTGCCGTCTTGAGACTGACTGAAGGTGAAGGTATAGAGGGTTGGGGTCTCTGCTGACCAGAGTTTTACGTTAGAGAGCGTACCGAAATCAACGGTCTGTGTCTTCAAACTGTCGCCTGCAGCAAAGACAAAGTCAGACTTCAGTTTCTTTATTTCCTTGCCATCAGGGCTGAAGAGCGTAACCGTTACGGTCTTCTTCGCTGCTGTCTTATCACGGTTGCAGACGGTAAGTTCTACTGATGTAGCCGCACTACCCGTAGCAGCGGTAGTAGAACCTGGTGTAACAGTAGCCTTAATATAATGATCTGCCAAATAAGTCTTTGGTGTAGCTACAAGGTAAACATCACGATGAATACCACTCATGTGCCACATATCCTGACCCTCAAGATAGGAGCCATCGCTCCAACGAATCACCTGTACGGCAACATTATTCTTACCAGTGTGGAGATATTTAGTAATGTCAAACTCGCTGACATTGTTTGCTCCTTCTGTATAACCCACCTCATGACCGTTTACATAAACGTAAGCAGCAGAGTAGATACCATCAAAGTGGAGGAAGACACGCTTATTCTCCCAGCCTGCAGGCAGAGTGAAATCACGACGATAAGAGCCCACTGAGTTCTTCAAACCAGCCTTCATACGAACGTAAGGCTGCTGATCTTCAAACGGATAGTCTACATTCACATACATTGGCAGACCATAACCGTTCATCTCCAAACAAGAAGGAACAGTGATATCGTTCCACGCAGAGCCTTCAGTACTAACGTTATCGCCCCAGAAGTCGTCCTTACCGAGCAAGACAGGCTTAGCTCCCTCGCTCCAACGCAACTTCCATGTGCCGTTCAAACTAAGGTAGTTTGCACCCGTTGGTTCCAACCAAGGCTTGTCATAACGCTGACCATCAGCCTTCATAGCCTTCGTCGAAGGATAAGGCATATAGGTGGCATGCGCTGTCTCCTTGTTACGCTCATAGACCTTTGCATTCTCCCAGTCGGCACCCTCAGGAATAACCACTGCAGGCACTTCCATGAACTGTAGCGTAGCAGCTGATGCCTCACTGTTCTCATAACCACAGTAATATCCGTTGACAGAAGAGATAGAACCAAAGGTTACATAATAAGTCTGACCATTCCTTGCAGACACTGCACTCAACTTATAACCACTGCCTTTCTTAGTGATATAAATCTGTTGATTAGGATTGGCGATGCTCTGTGTCCACATACAAGGATAACCAGAGACTTTCTTTGTGTCGTTGAGTGCCATATCGAAAGCCAATTCGCCGTCGCCATTTACCAACTGATAGCAGTCCTGCTTACCGCTCACAGCAATGAGTTTCCACTTCTGTGCATCGTTACCTTCAGCATAAGTTAGGAACGCAAGACCCGTGTCCCTTAACCATGAATACTTGTAGGGAGTAAGGACATTCTTGGTGTCTTGCCCTACTGAGATTAAATAGGTCTTACCGTGTTCAGGCTTCGCACCCCATGTGCCAGCCCTCAGCACGGATGGTGCTAAGGCTAATAAGAATACGAGAAGACCAATGTTTCTGATTGATTTCATATAAATGAGAGTAAATATTTATGCAGAGTTGAACCCACACCTCAGCCTAAGCCGAAGTGTGGGTAAGATGTATAACCTGTGCTTAGTTGACTACTTTCGTTGTGCTTGTTGTACCGTTGCTATACTTCATTTGCTTGATGTACACGCCACGGCTCTGTGACGGACTTGTCTTTGTACCGTTAAGGCTGTAGTAGTCTACAGAAGCAATGTTACCGTCCTGCGCCTTTTGTACGACTGCGATAGCGTCTGCAGTCTTTGAAACAATAACATATACACCGCCCTTCACTGTTGGGAAGCTGATTTCGTCATCACTGATACGCTTTGTCTTAACCGCCTTTCCGTCGGCAGTAGTCACCTTATAATCCTTTGCTACACCTGCATATTTCACAACACAGGTTGTACCCATGTTTGAAACAATCTGTACCTTCGTAGCCTTAGCATTTGCCCAATCAATGTCAACGGTGAAGTTGCCCACTGCCTTTAAGCCCTTTACTGAACCCTTCTGCCAGAATGTTGTTGGCAAGGCAGGGAGAATCACGAGCTTATCATTATGACTCTGGAGGAGCATCTCGGCTACACCGGCTGTATAACCGAAGTTACCATCAATCTGATAAGGTGCATGAGCATCCCAAAGGTTCTCATAGATACCACCTGCAGCCTCGTTTACTCCAGTGTCCCAAGTCTGCTGTAAGGCACGCTTGATAAGGTTATGACAGTGCTGACCTTCGTAGGCGCGAGCGTTAAGATTAATCTTATGACCGAGCGACCAACCTGTTCCATGACCATCACCACGAGCAAGCAGCGACTGACGAGCAGCCTCAAAGACGGTCTTATCGGCATCTTCACTGATCTGTGTACAAGGATAAAGCCCCATCAGATGTGAGATATGACGGTGCGCCTTATACTCGTTAACACCGATTTTGCTTGGGTTATTAAACTGTGAAGAGTATTTCCATTCACGGAGATAAGTCTGTCCATCAGCAGGGTTCACCTCTGTATGGCATCCGTCGTCAAGCTTAGCAAAGTAGGTTTCAAGCGAATCACGGAACGACTTTGACACCACATCGTCGCCAAGAACTTTAATAGCCTTGCGAGTGTTATTGAACAAGTCCCAAACCAACTGCTGGCTGTGTGCGGTAGCATTCTCAGTTGGTCCGTGTTCTGGTGACCATTCGTCAGGACATTCGTAAGTACCATCAGCAGCCTTCACGAGTTTCTTAAACCAATAGTCGACAGCCGATTTCATCGCAGGGAACGCCTTTGTGCGCAGGAAGTCCTTATCCATTGTGTAGGTATAGTGCTGCCAGAGGTGCTGGCAATACCACGCATTCGCTACGGTATAGGTGTTGGCAAAGGTAGTACCAGAGCCATAGATGTTATTCTCTGTTGGTAAGGTCCAACCTGTATTCACGTGACCCATATCCTGTGCAAAGCGACGCCATGTAGGCTTTACACATGCCTCACGATAGATATAATCGAGGAATGGGCGGTGAAGTTCAGAAAGGTTGGTTGGCTCAGCAGGCCAGTAGTTCATCTGTACGTTGATGTTCGCATGGATATCAGAGTGCCATGCTGGGGTATTGTTGTCGTTCCAAATGCCCTGTAAGTTAGCTGGGAGCGATACGCCACGGCTTGAACTGATGAGGAGGTAACGACCATAATTGAAGTAGAGTTCCTCTAAGAAGAGGTTGTCATGCTGGTTGTCACGATAGTTGCTGATGAGCTGTGGGGTTGGAATATTGTTCTTCACATCACCGAGGGTCAGCTGACAACGATCAAAGAGCGACTTATAATCGGTCTTATGTGCTGCAAACAAAGCATCGTAACCCTTGTTCTGTGCACCATTCACTGTCGCTGCCGCACGACCTGCAAGGAGGTTAGCTCCAGACACATATGCCGGTGCATCTGGGTCGAAATCGGTCAAACCACGGAGATAAACAGTCATGCTATTGGCACCATTTACCTCAATAACGCCCTTTGCATTCTTAGTAATCGTACCGCCATCTGTCACGATGCGCGCTGCACAATAATAGCTCTCTGGTGTTGTTTCACCATGATCATCTTGGCGAGCTACCTGACCATCAAATGTAATCGTTGCCTGATTGTTATTATCAACGGTATAACTTACGTTACGTCCGTTCTGATTCTTCAGCGTAAGGGTTGTATTGATTTTACCGTTCTGTGAGGCTGTATAACGAACTACCACACAGCTATCAGGATTGCTTGCGAAGTAAGTACGACTGTATGCTACGCCATCCATCGTATATTTCACACCTGCTACGGCATCGTTGATATCGAGGTAACGCACGTAGTCTGTTACCTTTGACAATCCACGACTGCGGATATAAAGGTTACCAAAGTTAAGGTAATAACCATAAGCAGCCGTACTCGTCAACCCACCGAGCTTACCGCTCCAAAGGGTCTTGTCGTTAAATTGTACATCGTCAATGGCAACATCGCCCATCAAAGTTGCACCAAACTGACCGTTACCGATAGGAAGACAAGAGGTCATCCAGTTCGTTGCGGGCTTTGTATACCAAAGCGTATATTTGTTGGCAGGATTAAAAGTAGTAATACCTGACACTGGTACCAATGCTTCTGCTGGTACAAAGCGCACGACATTACCACCATCGCCTAAGTCCCAGAAGCTGATTAACTTACCCTCACCAGCACCTTGGAACATATTAAAGAAGTTACGTCCTGTGGTTGACTTACCAATCTCGAAGCCACCCAATGCGTTATTTGACTCCACCATCGTAAAGAGCGTATCCTTCACATTGCGAGCCTTTGCAGCGTTGACGTATGAATCGCTGATATAAAGAATCTTTCCACTCTTGCTAACAAAAGAGTATTTGCCGTCTTTCTCTGATACACGCCATAGCATGTCATCAAGATTACCATTATGCAATGAGGCTGTTTGGCAGGTTGCCTTATCCCCCTTGGCACTCAAAAGCCAGTTACCTGTCTGGAACTGGATGTAATAATAAACAGGATTTGCAGCTGTTGAGATGACTGGCATATAGTATGGGAACTCCATGTCATCCTTGCTGACAAAGGTCAACACGTTGTTGATGTCGCCCTTATCCCACAGTCCTATCTCTTGTCCAGCCCTAATCTCTCCCACTTGGTTCATCGCATAGCTGCCAGTAGAGTCTGGTGCCAACTCAAATGCACCTGTTCCAAAGCTATTATTCATACTCTGGAAGATGTGGAATGAGGTAATATCTGTAGCCTTAGTAGCCGCCATAAAACGCGAACTATAAGGATTTGTGCCATTGACATAAAGGGTACGACCGCTCTTACTTACTAACTGGTACTTCTTATTACGACCAAAGTTCTCTGCCGCTACCACCTTCCACAACTGGCGATCTCCATTCATAACCTGTGGAACGGCAGTAAGGCACTTTTGCTTTTCGCCTTTGTCTTCCAACACGTTGTTAGAACGAAGATACTTAACGTAATACCAATGCTCATTGCCTTTGGTACTGATGCGAGGATAACCTTGTGCCAAAACTTGTCCGACACATACGACAGACAAGAGAAAAGCAGCACAAAGACGCTTACAGATATTCATAAAAAGAAATTATGATAATTATTTAATTACTAAATGTTTGAATTATAATACGCAAAATGGGGTTGTATCAAAATTGTGTCAGTGGCAAGTTATAGAACGACACTCTTTGTGTACTATCTATGCTTAGCCTGCTGACGGACACACGCTCAAGTGCGCCCTTTCTTTTGATACAGCCCCTTAACTCTAATCTTTCTTTAGCCAACAAAGACTATTTTTCTTGTTAATAGCATTGTTTCTTGACCAATCAGAGTTAAACTATTTATCGTGAATTACTTCACAACAACCTTCTTACCATTTACGATGTACAAGCCCTTAGCAAGACCGTTGAGGCTCTTTGCTACCATGCGCCCATCAAGGGTGTAAACATAACCGTCAGCCTGCTTCTCCTGTACCTTAACGTTAGAGATACCAGTTGCCTTATCCATCTCCTTAATCTGATCCTCAGTCAAGATTTCAGTGATAGGGATAAACTTGAGGCCGTTGTTAGGGTCGTTAACACCCCACTTACCCATGAAGTGGTGCCATCCTACGTTACCCCATGCGTTGAGGAACTCATTTGTAGTTCTGTCACTGCTTACACCGATAGAGTAAACCTCGCTACCCTGATTGCTATCGAAAATGTAAAGAGTCTGTGGCTCAGTAGTTGTCATGAATCCACCCTTCATAACACCGCCACCGCTCTTGCCGTTGCGTACCCACTCGCCAGCCTCATTCTTCACGTAGAGAGCGTTTGAACCACCAGTGAGTTCTGTTTCGAAGTCCTTATATATAATGTACTGACCAGCCTCGTTAACAAGAACAATCTGATGTGTATCAGCATCGAAGTTTGTTACGTGCCATACCTTATTACGGAAGTTTACGTCGTTCTCTACGAGAGAGTCAGCGATCAATGTATCGTTATCTACAGAGAGAATCAACTTGTTACTAGTAAGACCATTCAAACCAGTAGGACCATATGTTGGGTTGTTTGCTGCTGCTCTATTGAACTGGATGAAGTAACGAGACTCGTTGTTGTTCTTCTCGAAGATAGTGAAATCATAGTTCCAGTGTGGAATCTCTACCTCAGAAGCCTCGATAAAGTAAACCTTAGAGCCGTTATCGCCATCAGCATAAGGACCGTACTCTCTACCTAAGTACTGACCACCAAAGATGTTTACGTAAGAGTTTGCATCCTCACCAGCAATCATCTTGATAGCGCCATAAGCTGTTGAAGGATCGTCATCATGAGCTACAATAGTGTAATCCTTGAAGTTCTCACCTGGATTTGTACCAGCTGCAAGACGTTTATCCTCTGTGGTAAACATTGTCCAAGTCTCGCCTTCTACAGAAAGAGTGAATGACCAAATATCGTTCTCACCCTTTGTACAAGTCCAAGTCTGCTTTTCTACGTCACCGACAGAAGCAACCTTAGCGGTCAACTTCTCGCCATCACCATTGGCTGTGATGTAACCCACCTTGCTGGTACCAACAGCGATGTAGTACTTCTTTCCACTCTCAGGAGTTGAAACCCACTGAGCGAAAGTTGTCATTGCGACCATACACAATGAAAGTAGTGTAAAGATTTTCTTCATAATCTGTAATAAATAATTGGTTTTTGTTTTATTTTAAAATAGATGTTTATTATCTACCGTTAGGTTTTGCTTTTAGGTTCTATATAATAGAGTCTTTTCGCTTCTTAAAGTTGACGACAAATATAAACATATTCTTTCAAATATTCATTGTTGCGAATACAATATTTGATATTTTTAACAATCATTCGTACTCTTAATCCATATTTTACAATTTCTTTGTCTCTAATGTATGCGAATGTCACATTCATTATTTTGTCAAAGATTGGTAATGATTAAAGCTATATACCTTTTATATAAACAGACATCGACACATTAGTCTTAAGAACAATTGTCTACTGTTTCTCATAGGAAAAAATGAATTTTATATCAATTTAGTCTTCACTATTTAAAAAAAATGTTATCTTTGCCACGAATATAAGATTAGTCTTATGCAGTCAGCTAAGGCAAACCTACTTCGTCTGAATAGAAGCAACTACCAACTTTGACAATGAAATATTATTCTTAAACTTAAAATATTAAAAACTATGAAGCGTAATTTCCTTTTGGCATCATCGCTGTTTATGTTTCTAACATTGACATCCTGCAATGCGCAACGCAATGAGAAACTTTGCTGTGGACATAAGCCTGACTCAACTGTAATCGTATTAAACAATCAGGCAGAAAACGTATATATGCATTGGTCGAACTCACCTGACTCTGTGAAGAAGGCGATAACCCTGCTCGATCGTGCTATTGAGAAGGACCCCGACTATCAACTTGCTTACGCTAACAAGGCGGAATATCTCAAAAGTCAGGGCAATATTGCACAGGCGTTAGAGACGCTAAATGCTTATCTAAAGCGCAACCCAACAGAGCCTTACACACTTATGGGTGCAGGTTTGTTCTATGAGAAGTTGGGGAATAAGAAGGAAGCAATGGACTACTACAAGCGTGCTGAAGAAAACTTCAAGAGACTCTATGAGAAAGATAATGATAGTGCACACGAGATAAACCGATATTTTGCCATCAGGTTGATAGAGGGTCCTGAGAAGGCAAAGGCATTGTATGAGGCTGAGAGAGACCGCCTTGCTTCAACCGAAGAGCAACGCAAAGTGAATGATGTCCTTATGATGACTATCATTGAAACGCCACGTGAGCAGCTTGTAAAGTAGACGGTTATCGTATTTTCAACAGTAGTGTTCGGTGGGCGAGTAAACGAGTGGGCGAGTAAACGAGTGGGCAAGTGAACGAGTGGGCAAGTAAACAAGTGGACAAGTAAACAAGTGGATAAGTAAACGAGCTGCTTGGTAAATAGAAAAAATAATCTAATTAATAGCCAACAAAGCATATAACTTGTTCAGTTGTCTAACTTCTCTAACCTGTCAATTCGCTAATGTTTGTAAAATAATTTCGTTACTTAAAAAATAAGAGGGCGTTAATTCCATTCGAATTAACGCCCTTTTGGCTTGCAAAAGACGCCCTTTAAGGTCCTAACTAACGCCCTTTTGAAGTCTAACTAAGCACCTTTTGGAAGCCATACCCACAACTATCTGATAACGAAGCACCTACGCAAGTAGCAAATACGCTCGTTGTTAGCTATCTTTTCGGGACTCTCGCTGAATTTTTGTAAGGATTTTTCACGCACGAAAACCTCCCCCACCCCTCCAAAGGAGGGGAGTAGAATATGTCCAAGCAGATTGAATATCCTTGCTGTAGATATTCAATTTCAAGACTAAAAGAGAAAAAGACAGACTAACAAATAAATCTGTTACTCTGCCTTTTTCATCATCGGGATATCTCGCAAATCACTCCCCCTCCCTATGGAGGAGAGATCAGTTGTTGCTGGTTGCTGGTTGCTTGTTGCCTGTTGAACTTATTGGGTGTTACTTCTAATCACCCTCCACTTCCCCTCTTTCAAGCCACGTACTTTACCCTTCTCAAACTGACGATGATTGTCAAGGCTGTCATACTCCAAAGGCACAACCTCGTTGCCCTGCTTATCTATGAAGCCCCACTTACCGCCAACAGTATATTCGTGTTCTGGGTCATCAGCTGGTCGCACTGTCTTACTCCCCACTGCCACAGCCGCCAAGCCGTCATGATATGGGAAGATTGCATCATACTTCGGACTGACAACAACCTTGCCCTCCATATTGGCAATGCCCATCTTCTGTCCGCTCTTGTCTAAGATTCTGAAAAGCCCATCAACGGGACGGTCATTACCGTTATCCGCCATGTAGACATTAAACAGTTCCTGCCCCTGATTATTGATAGCGACACAACCCACATTCGGTTTAAACACAAAGCCAATAGTACGGATAGTATCTGTATAACAGAGTGGGTAACGCTTATAAGGCACTACCGTCTCACCCTTTTGATTAACGTAACTATACTCCTCATACTTTTGAGTCGTATCGACTTGTAAGACTAAATACGAATCTTTATCATCGGTAAATGACAAAAAGGGTACTGTCAAACAGCAAGCTAACATCGGAATAATAAACACTAATCTTTTCATCTTGAATCTTCGTTATTTAGGTTTTTAACTTTTTCTGCCGTAAAGATAATAAAATAATAAATACAAAGCAAGTATCTCTTTAAAAAGTGAACAAGTAAACGAGTGAACAAGTTTACGAGTGAACAAGTAAACGAGGTGCTTGCAAAACAAATAACTTGTAAACTTGTAAACTTGTCAACTCATCAACTCGTCAACTCAAGATATATTGTTGTACTTATCAGCGCTGATACCGACTTAATACCTCCATTAGAATTTATACATAATAATTATCCTGATAAAAAGGTAAAGGTCTTTTTTCCACCTGGCAGCCACGCTCTTGAATTACAGAATCACCTCATAGCCTTTCATAGCAAATGGGTATTTCTCGAAAAGAATGAACGTCGATTTCGTGATGCTGTCATGCCCCATACTATCACAGTTGGTGATCAGTCTGTTTCTATACCTGAGAAGTGGAAATAGATAGAAAGTACAAAAAGGACTAATAATAAAAAAAAGACAGAGTAACAAATAAACATGTTACTCTGTCTTTAATCTTATTAAAGCCTCACCCCCCAGCCCCCTCTCCTACAGAGAGGGGGAGTGCAGGAAATAATTTGCTTGGGAGTGAATTAAAGACTTCCCTAATTTATAGGGGTATCTCGCATTCTACTCCCCTCCCTTTGGGGGAGGGGCAAGGGGGTGGGGCCAGTCGGCCGGTCGCTTGTTTGGTTGAGTTCTTCCTACTTCCCCACTACCACCTTCTTGCCACCAACAACGTAAACACCGTTAGGTAAGCCGTTGAGGGCTGTCTCAGCATTCACCTTGCTGCGAACGAGGACACCATAGATGCTATAAACGTCAACCTTGCCATCGTTAGGCTGAGCCGTGAAGGTCTTGATACCTGTTGGGTTAACACCTGGGTCAACCTCAGAACCGTCTGAACCACATACCTTAACTTGGATGTTATTCTGTGCATCCTCCATCACCTTCTTAGGAATAGTGAAGGTCTTGGTGTTAGCGAAGTAGATAAGCTGACCCTTGCTGTTGTAAATCTTGAAACCTACAACGTGGTTGTTCTTAGCCTCCATTGTATAAGTACGTCTGCCATTAGCATCGCTCTGCGTCTTGATAATAGCATAACCCTGACCGAGGCTGTCTGGACAGAACTGATCCCATGAACCGAAATCACCCATTTTGCCTACACGTACCGCTCCATTGAAGTCCTCACGCATCTCACCTGCAGCATGACCAGGATATGTAGCAGGAGTACGACGGATATGGTCGTCGATGAAAATCATGTTGTTAGCAGGACCCTTAGGGAACTGCTGCATAAATTTCTTAGCCTCCATCCACTGTGCACGTGTGGTGTACATGGTTGTATTGCTGTAGTCACCGATGACAGAACCATTCACATCATAGAAATGCCCCCATGACTCAAAGAAGCTTGAGAGGTCTTGCTGAGCTGCATAAGAACAAGCCTTAGCAAAGAGCAAGTAGTCGTTCTGACCCTGACAGTTGGCTGTTCCCTGACCTTCAAGGCGATGTGTGCGGAGATAGTCAAGACACTTGTGCCAGAACTGATTGTCAAGACCTGTTGAATGGAACATCATATAGAGTTTGTAGTACATCTGCGTTGTACCCCATGTGCCATATTCAAACCACATCTTCTTATTAGCAAAGCGGTCAGCATAGGTTGAAACTGCACTCTCGCAAACACCATCATACTTCTTTCCGTCAACGTCTGTATAAGAACAGTTTTCTGAACGACTGGTTACACGACCACAGGTAAACATAATCATGTTAGAGTACATATTGACAGAAATCTCTGTCATACCTGCTGTATTGAACAGCTGCTGATGGTTATGACCGAACTCATGAGCAGGACCCCAGAGTGTACCATTGCCCCACTTCATCTTGTCGTAGTTGAGCACGTCGCCCAACGTGTTGTAGTTATAATAAGTACCACCTGTCGTAGCATACATATAACCATGATCAACAGCAGTAGCATTAAGTACGTTGTTGCACTTATCACGCTTAGCAGCACGGAAGCCCATGAGGTCGTCCTCACGCTGAACGATGCTGTTCCAGATTTCAATAAGTTCCTTCATGTGAACAGGAGTATAGCGTTTGCAATCAGCACCAGGCATGTTCATGACAACCAATTCGCCCTTCATGTTGAAAGCCTTAGCCCAAACAAGACCGTCTGACTGCATCTTCTGCCAGTCCTCGTTGGTGTTACCCTTTGTGAGGTCGAAGTATCCATTCACCTTACCACCCTCGATGTGGATGTTCATAGGCTTATAATCTCTAAGGTATTTACCGTTGTTGAAGGTACGACCGATATAGTTAACGAATACGTTGTTCTCACCCTGATTGAGGATGATATTCAATCCCTTCTTCAAGTTATAGTACTTACCAGCACTGCGTGTACCCAATGGTACGAGTTCAATCTGCACGGTTGCATTCTGTGGGATGTCATCGCCAAGGAAGACAAAGAGGTCTTCGCCATCACGAGCAGTAACACCTGTTGGATTCGTCATGCTACCATAATCGTAGCCGATACCCATTGAACGCGCCCAAGCATTATAGTTATTCTCGCTGTAAACCTTATAATCAGCGATGCGGAACTGCTTCTCCCAGTTGCGACCACTTGGATAAACAGTCCAGCTCTGGTTCTTAATCTTCAACACAACATCCTGCAAACCCTGTGGCACACCCTCGGTAGTCATCTGCGCCTTCAAAGCCTCATCGGTCATCGCCTTAGTAGCAGCAGTAACCTCCGTAGCGGCACTGTTAGTGAAATACTTAGCCACCTTCTCAGCATAGACATCCACATTCTTGGTCAAGTCAACACGAGCCTTGTAAGCCTCCTGCTGCTCCTTGAGTGTAGCAGGGTTGAGTGTAGCCTCCTTGAAGACCCACTTATTCGCCTCGTTGTGCGTGTACCAGCCTACAGGATGGTATCCCTGACTCTCAGCACAATGGATACCAACATTATTGGCATCGACCATCTCGAAAGCCAACCCGTATGGATCGTCCGTGTTACGTTGGAGGTCAAAGCCTGTGCCCTTCCCCTCAGCTGTCGTATAAGAGCGACTTGTCTGCCCATTCTGAGGGACGATATACTTTCCTGTCACAGCATTCTGGAACACGTAGCGGCCGTTAGCCAACCTTTCTAACTTCCAATAATAAGAATAATCACTGCTGTTAAAACCCGAGGTAGACAATTCGCCAACTATAAAGTCCTCACGCATCGCCCTGCCATAGGTGTCAGAAACAATCTGATAGTACTTTGTGAGATCCTTTGTTGGGTCTACCACCTTGGTCAGCTGAGCCAGTCTGGCAAGCACCTGCTCGTTTGTAAGCGTCGTCACAGGGTCGAAGCGGAACTCACTTGGGCCAACTGCTCTAATACCATTATCCATCAATGGTTTCCAACGAACGATATCCTTCTGAGCATCGAGGTGCCAGCACCAATCTTCAGCATTACTATTATAGATATTGAAATAAGACTTACCTGTCCCACTTGACTCTGTCTGATAAATAATCCTGAACTTGTAAGCATCATTAGCCGTCTTATAGACCTCATTATTTTGACCCACACTCTGAACGTACTTCGCATTCTTCAGACTCTGAATGGTGTACCTGCCGTCCTTAGCACGTAGTAAGAAGAGATCAGAGAAGTCGGTAGATGGACTGCCATAATGCTGCCCATGTAAGGTGCCTTCATCATTGACAAAGACATGAAGATCAGTACCTTTTTGACGCTTGTCATTAACAATGTAATAAACTCCCGGCTTGAGTTTTTGATTCTCTCCATCAGCAGTTGGCGCCGCAGAGAGCATCGAAGCTTTCGCAACACTTGGCACAGCAGCGGTCAGAGCCAGTGCTGCCATGAGTGTCTTCTTGCGTAAAAATCTTTCGAATAACATAGATGTATTTAATAAGTAGTTGTTTTTTAGGTTTCTCTTCGGTAAGTATCAAGTTTGCTTTCATCCCTTTTTAGGACAGTGCGGAGACTCCACACTCGTGGTGTTCACGCCCCGCACCTTTCGTGCGAAGGTATAGCACATCACCTGAATAGTATATTAACGAAGACAACCCACTGGCATAGGGGGACTATGCCAGTAGGTTGGTAAACAGAGATTACAGACCTAACTGCTCCTTCTTCCAAGCCTCATCGTGGTAAACGTAGAGGTGGAGCTCAGCGAGGTACCAGTAATAAGAACCGCCACCATTATTGATCTTTGTACCGTTCTTGCGCTCTGTTGGTTCAAAGCGGATATGAGTGATAGTTGCACCATTTGTCTTTGTGTAAGAAAGTGGCTCACTCACTGCATTAGCAGAGCGGTAAGTTACGTGAGTTGCTACTGGAGTAGCAGCTGTGATAACGTCAGCAGAAGCATAGATGTCCACTCTCTTAGGGTTACGGTCATTGCTTGTCACCTTGTTCTCATCGAAAGCAAGATAGAATGTACCGTTGATACCCTCATTCAGCGTAATGTCGATGTAAGGACGTGGGTCGCTTGTGCTACCATTACTCTTTGTCTGGAAGTAAGTTGTCTTGTTACCATCAACAGCAGAACCAATCTCGTGACCTGCCTGCATTGAGTTAGAAGAAACCATAGCTGCGGTGAGAGGAATCTCAACAGACTCTGACCACTCGTTTGCTTGAGCAGTAGCTGTTACAGGAGCATCCGTGTTCTTACCTCTTAGTCCTTGCGTTGTCACAGTGATTGTATAGTCACCTGCGAAGTTGAATACATCGTTGAGTACACAAGATGTCTCTGTTGCAGCAACCTCCTTCACTGACTCAGGAACGCCAGGCATATTGCTCTTCGCTCTAACAATAACCTTCTCATAGTTCACCTCGTCTGGTGCCTTCCAAGACACATTGAACTGACCCTTACCTGGAGTTACGTTCAGTTCGCTCACACCAGTAGGAACGATATCTTGGAATGGCTGCTGTGATACGTGGATAGTGAATGGCTGCACGCTACTGTTAGAAGGCTTACAAACCACGTCACAAGAACGAGCATTGTCAGTAGTATTGAGGGTTGCAGTGAAGACTATCTCAGAACCAGAGATGAACTTCTTAGTTGTTGACAACCAGTCCTTAGCATCGTCTGGAATAATAACTTCATAGTTACCATCAGAAGCAGCACGCTGGAATGGTACACGATAAGTGCGACCGAGGTCTATCATCTCAACAGAAGCCTGCTTAGTCTCTACTGGGTAGATTGGACGAACCTTATAACCCTTTGCAGCCTGCTCAATAACATACTCAATAGAAGCATCCCAGTTATCAGAACTCTTCAAACGTACTGTACAATAGCGTTTCTCTGAAGTTGTGTTTGGATCCATATCGAAATGGAGCTTAACAATACCATTCTCTTTCACTGTCTTGCTTGCATCCAAACGAACGAAAGAAACCGTGTCAGGAACAATGATGTTGTCGAGGTTGAGGTTGGTCTCAACTGGCACCTCAATACTTGTCACCTTGCCCTCAAGGAGAGAATAGAAAGTACCCTCACGATTGAAGAATGGGTTCTGCTCAGGAATACGGAGAACACTCTCGTAACCCATCTGCGACACTTTGATTTCGTATGATGCACGCTCACCATGAGAGATTGTAACCTTAGCCTCACGAGCCTTGAAGCCATCGTAAGCTGGTGCCTTTACCGTTACGCCCTTGCCATCGGCATTCTTGGTAACAGTGAGCCAATCAGCATTGGTCTCAGCCTTCCACTCATCGAGAGGAACATTAGTATCAACGACAATCTGCTGTTCGCCACCCTCCTTATTGAATGCTATCATTCGTTGAGAAGAATGAGGGACCTCAAGTTCCTTACCAGTAAAGTCTGTGTCATAATCAGCTGCACATGATGCGAGGCCTAATGCTCCCGCAAACATCACTGACAATATGAATAGGAAATTAATCTTAAGTTTCATTATTCGTAGTTTTTTATACGTTAAAGTTTATCTGCCCTTGGATTATACTGATAGCGCAGCTTAGACAATACTTCCTTCCATGGACCGACCTTCCATGTACCATCGCTCTGCTTTGCGTTCTTCATCACGCGATAACGATAGTGGAGGCGGAACTCCTTGAAGTAAGTAGGGTTGGTTGATGCACTACCACCTAACTCGTTAAGCAAGAATGTATTGTTATACTCACCAACAGGAGTAAGCATCTCTACCTCGAGTGAATCCTGCTTGAAAGGCTTCAGTGTTACGTTGTAAGCTGAAGGATTAGTAACCGTCTTCGAACCGATAGTAGCAACGATACTCTTCACGTTAATATCATGCAACGCCTTTGTGTAATCATCCCACTTCTCGTCGCCTGCAAGGAAACGAACTGCATTAGCAGATATTGGGAAGGCACGAACCGTATTGGTAGGACGAGTCGTTGACTTTGTTTCAAGGTTAGTAACCTGTGAAGATACCAACTGATAGTTCCAGCCCTCAGCAGTAGAACCATAAGCGTTCTTCCATGTCACCTTAATCAAGACATGATCCAACTTAACACCCAACTTGTTATTGTCAGTTGCGAGTGCACTTGCATCATGGCTAACAATCTTGTAGTTGAGGAAGTAAGTACTGTCTGGTGACAAAGTACCGAGGTTCTTCAACTTGATATCAAAGAGGCACTTGTTAGAGCCTGAATGAATCGTACCCTCCATAGCAGGGTCTTCATAACAGTTCTGTGGGAGAAGACGCGCAAACTTTGTGCTGTCGATATCGAAGTTTGATTTGTTATAAGCATTAAAGAGTGAATCATCATGAGCAATCGTCACGTGATAGTCACGGTCAGCCAACTGCGAACCACTAAGGTTGGCAACCAACTGTACAGAAGCCGTACCGTTCTCCACGGCAGAAAGTTCTACCGTGGTACGATCATAGATACGGTTGGTACCTGCCATCAATCCTACTTTGTGAGGATAGAAGTTCTGGTCAAAGTCATAATTGTTACATGATGACAATGCCACTGCAGCCAAGGCACATCCTAAAATATACTTGTACTTTTTCATAAATAGTTACAATATTAACGTTATTAACGATCCCAACCTGGGTTCTGATCCATCTTAGGACTCTTCACCAACTCACGATGCTGGAGTGGGAGGAATACCATACGAGGGAGAGCCTTACGGTCGCGAATATTCTGCTCGTTGATAGTTACGAGGTTGAAGAATGGACCATCGTTGTTACCCTTCTTCTCGCTGTAAACATCGAGACCACGCCAGTTAGAACTGTTAGCATCCTCGGTGAAGTAAGTACCCCAACGACGTGTGTCGAAGTAGCGATGACCCTCATTGAAGAGCTCAACCTGACGCTCGTTCTTGATAACCTCATCGAAAGCATTCTCTGAGCTAAGTGTCGCAGCTTCAACGCCTGGGAGACCAACACGATAACGAATCATATTGAAGTAACGTGCCATAGCAGCCTCATCACGAGTTACGGCAACATCCACCAATCTGCCACTTGCATCCCATGTCTTCACAGTCTCTGAACCCTGAACATGGTTAGCAGCCTCACAGTAAGCCAACAAGATTTCAGCATAACGGATGATTGGGAATGGCTTAGGAATAACAGCAGCACCATCCTTACCATGCCAAGAGTCATCTGGGTGGATGTACTTGAATGGTACGTAACCACTGATACAGTAGTCGTTAGGGTTGTTACCAGCTGCATTCTTACCAGCCTTAGAATCATCAATAGAGTACCAGAATGTCTGGTTATTGTAACTACCATCGGTAGTAGAGTTCATCTTCCAGATACGACCTGGGAAACCAATACTTGCATAGAAGCGAGCTGAACGGTTCGTGTAAGCCAATGGAGTACCATTTGCCATATCGCAATCACCGATAGACTTCTTCTGTGTCACATGCTTGGTCAAGTCAGCCTCATAGAGTGGAGACTCTGCTGGCTTCTTACCGTCCTTCATCAGGAAGCAGTCAATCACACGCTGTGGAACTGACATACCACCCCATCCACCATAGTTCACTGGGAATGAGTGACGGCTATAGTTCATTACAGGACCTGAGTATTCATCAGCCCAGATAAGCTCTCTGTTCACCTTTGCTGTACCCTCACCATTGAACATATCAGCAAAAGAGTGATATGGGTCGATACCGCCTGCACCATCAGGGAACTTCGCTGTTGGAACAGATGCGTCGAGTGGATATGGATTATCTTTATCGGCATCAACCGTGAAGAGTGTATAGTAGTTGAGATCGATAACCTGCTTAGCAGCGGCTGCAGCTACAGCCCAACGCTTTGCATCGTAAGTCTGGTTTACATAATACTTACCATCGCTCGTACGCTTCCACTCACCAAAGCAACGCTTTGCCCAAGTACCACCATTGAAGGTTGGTGAAGCCTGCAAGAGGCGAAGACGTGCGATAAGTGCCAACGCAGTACCCTTTGTTGGACGACCGAAGTAAGCTGTTGACTGCTCACTTGGACGCTTCAAACCTGGGAGTGACTGTGCGAACTCATTACAGATATAGTCGATTGACTCATCCATTGTTGCACGCTCACGATCATAGTAATCAGCCTTTTCACTGGTTGATACTACCTCGTCACCAACAATGAGACAAGGTCCCCAGTTCTGCAACAATACGTAGTAAGCATAACCACGGATGAAGTGAACCATTGCCTTATAGTCTGCCTTGTCATTGTTAGACATGTCACCAATCTTGTCAACCTTCTCTAACATAAGGTTGCATCGTCTGATAATCTTATACATCTGGTACCACTGTCCCCAGTTAGGAACACTCTCTGCATTGACATTACCAACAGAGAACTTAGCACCCCAGAACTCGTTAGTCTGCCAGCGTACACAAATCTCGTCTGACGCTGTCTCACCTGGAGTCCATGAGTTACCCCAGATGCTACCAGCTGATGGGAACATCGTTGGAGTAGCATAGAGATAGCCCTTTGCATTCTGGGCTGAGTGGAAGACTGAGTCCTCCTTAAAGATAGCATTAAAGTTGTCGTCCTGATCCAAGAAGTTACATGATGTGAATGTCATGCCTGACAACAGAGCTGCAACCGCGCCCAAAGCTAAAATATGTTTTTTCATTATTACAATCTAATTAAGAGGTGGAACCTTTAGAATCTAAAGTACATCTGCAATGAATAGGTGGTTGGGATTGGATAAGCCGCACCATTGTACCAAGCCTGCTCTGGATCGAAATACTTCGCGCTGTCGATAGTGAAGAGGTTGTTGATAACGAAGTCACACTCCAATGCACTAAGACCAGCTGCACGCAGCCACTTACGATGACGGAAGACATAACGGAAGTTCAACTCCTGGAAACGGAGGAAAGAACCATTCTGCTTCCAGAAGGTAGAAAGCTGTGAGTTGTTTGCATTTGAACCGTAAGAGAGACGTGGGAACATTGCGTTAGGATTCTCTGTTGATGGGTCACCAGAGTACCATGATGGAATCCAACGATTCTTTGGATTGTTTACCATCTTCAATACATTACCCATCTCACCATTGTAGAATGGAATCCAACCTGCGTTATGTCCCATACCTACACGGTAGTAGTTCACACCCGTATTACCCTTGAAGAGCAAACTTACAGTGAAGTCCTTATAGTTGAACTCACCACCAATACCGAACATTACACGAGGAACGTTGTTACCGTAAGACAATGGCACACGGTCATCGCTGTTGATGACACCATCACCATTCACGTCGCGATACTTGATATCACCAGGACGAACAACACCGAAGGCTGCTGTCTGGTCTGCGCTCTGACGAATATCTGCCTCATCCTTGAAGAGACCTTCAGAGATATAACCACGCAATACACCGTAAGGCATACCTGTCACGCTCTGATAATCGTAAGCAAGCTTATTCTCCTCGAAGTAGTCAACAATATTCTGTGACCATGTATAGTTGGCACGAACAGTAAAGTTCATCTCCTTGTTAATCTTGTGGAAATAAGAGATGTTACCATCTGAACCGAATGAGTGCATACGACCCACGTTTGACTTAGGATAAGTTACCATACCCGCAAACTCTGGCAATGTAACACGGTCCTGGAAGATGTGGTCACGTGTATCACGGAAGAAGTCAACAGTCAACTTAATAGCATCGTTAAAGAAGTTAGCATCGATACCGACGTTCAACTTCTTAGCAACCTCCCACTTCAAGTTATCAGCACCCTGCTGTCTTTCAACAATACCCTGACCGGTATAACCCCATGTGGTACCAGCGTGGTTGTTGATAATAGTCAAGTATGGGAAACGAGTGTTTGCAATGTTATCATTACCTGCAAGACCGTAAGAACCACGAATCTTGAAGAAGTTTACGAAAGGAAGATGCTTCTGTACCCACTTGTATGAAGTTGGAGCCCAACCCACAGCGATTGATGGGAAGAAACCGAAACGCTCACCCTTAGGGAAGAGGTCAGAACCAGTGTAACCGAAGTTCGCATCTACGAAGTAAGTAGAGTTATAACCCCAAGACAAACGACCTGATACGTTCTGACGACGCTTAGCAATAGCTGCAATACCGAGGCCATCACCATCACCCCAATCTGAACCCTTTGCATCCTCCATATAATAGAAGAGGAGGGCACCGATGTTATGAGCACCGATACTTGTGTTATAGTCTAACTTAGCCTCCATGTAGTACTTTCTCCATGAGTCATTATCAGAAGAGTACGACATATCTTGCTGCTTAGAACGGAGTGTCTTGATAAGGTCACCTGTAGCGGTACGACCTGTTGCACGATAGTAGTCTGGTCTTACGAAACGACGCTCGTTGAAACTTGCTGTGCGGTCGTTAACAACCTGAACAGAACCGAGGAGTCCCTTGAGAATACCACCGAAGCGGTGTGTGAACTTCAAGGTAATCATGTTACGGCTATAATCAGATGATCTGTAACCCTGATAGTTGAGGGCTGCAAATGGAGAGATAAGGTCGCTCTGACCATAAGTTGGCAATGTTCCGTCAGCGTAGGTAACAGGGAACATCAATGGATTCAGCTGGAGGACATCTGACCACACATCGTTAGTATTCTTACCACCTGGAGTTGTGTAGTTAGAGATGCTACCATCCACACCGAAGTAAAGCTCAGAACGCTTTGTAAGGTTCATGTTGATGTTTGCACGATAAGTCAACTGGTCGTAAGACAATGGACGATGGAACTGGTTTTCCTTCTGCTTATAGGCTGCACCTTCGTGGCGATAACCTACAGAAACGAAGTACTGTGCAACATCACCACCACCACGCGCACTGGCATAGTAGTTCTCCTGCAAAGAGGTCTTCTTCATAATCTGGTCAATCCAGTTTACGTTTGGATAAAGCTCTGGGTCAAGATTGTTCTTGATGATATCCAACTGAATTGGCGTATAGAGATCTGACTCACCTGACATAGCACGTGCCTCGTTAGCAAGTCTTGCATAGTCGTAAGATGAGAGATACTCTGGCAGCTTCTTAATCTGTGACAGCTTCACTGTCGCACGAGCTGTAACCTGAATCTTTTCCTTAGAACCGCGCTTGGTAGTAACCAATACAACACCATTAGCACCACGCACACCGTAAACAGCTGTTGCAGCAGCATCCTTCAATACAGAGATGCTCTCAACGTCGTCTACGTCAATATCATTGAGGCGACCCTCAATACCATCGATGAGAACCAATGCACTGGCACCAGCACCGAAGGTCGATACACCACGCACCCAAAAGTTTGAAAGGTTCTGTCCTGGCTCACCAGAAGTCTGCATGGTGATAACACCAGGCATACGACCACCAATCATGTTCACAAGTGAAGTACCCGGGGTACGCAACTCTTCCATATTAATAGTAGAGACAGCACCTACCACCGATACCTTCTTCTGAGAAACAAGACCTGTCACGACAACCTCGTCGATGGCATTGGTCTTTGCTACCTTGAAATGTACGGAAAGGGATGGTTCATCCTTAAGAATGGTGCGCTGTACGGTCTCCATACCTACGTACTCAAACTGAAGCGTAGCACCTGGCTTAACCTTAATAGCAAACTTACCATCAAGGTCGGAAACAGTTCCTACACCTGGTTCGTTCTTAACACGAACGGTAGCACCAATACAGGGTTCACCCGAATCATCATAGATGATACCCGCTACCGAGAACTGCTTTGCAGTACCATTATCTTGCGAATAGGCGTGAACTCCGTAGGTCAACAGAGCCACCATGAGCCACAAGACATATAATGTTCTTCTCATAAATCTATGTTTGTAGTATTATTAGGTAATAGCTATTTAATTGACAATTCTCGTATCACCTGATTCTTTGAATCGGCGACATAGACCGTACTTCCGTCTGCACTCACGGCGACACCCGTCGGCCAATTAAACTTGGCTAACTCGACACCACCATCTTGGAAACCTGCACTCTGTGGTACACCAATAGGAGTTGTAACGCGTGCGTTCTTACCCTGAGTGGTATCAATCATACGGATACACTGGTTACCAGAGTCGGCAATATAAAGCTTACCGTCCTTGGTGAAGGTCATCTGACGTGGGAAGCAGAACTTAGCGTTCTTCAGCTGTCCATCTTCCCAACCCTTACCTTCAGTTACGTTTACAGTACCGAAAGCAGAAATACCTGCGTATGGCTCACCTGCATAAGTCAGAGAGTCCTTGTCTGACAACTGGTCAACGTCAACATACCAAATCTGGTGTGCATCGGTGAATGAGATGAACAAACGGTTAGGCTGTGTAGGGCTGAAAGTACAGAAAGCATCTGAACCACCGCTTCCCTTAGGACCATCCTTACCCACACGCTTCAAGAGCAACTCTGCCTTACGTGTCTTAGGATTAATACGGATGAGCTGACCCTTGAACATCACAGAGTAAATCATCTGGTCGTTCTTGTTAATCACGAAGCAATACTTCCAGTTGCTTTGGTCAAGAGTAGCGTAGCCGTTAGGGTTGATGAACTGCTGCTTATGAACAGCATAGCCCTGATCCTTCAACAAGCTGTAGTACTTACGTCCACTATCATCTGGTACGTATACACCCTCATAACCATCAAGTGTTGAGTAAGCTGGTGCATTAATCTTGTCGCTGTTCACCTGAAGGATAGAAACCTCATCCTTCTTCAAGTCAGCCTTCAACACCATACCACCAATATTCTCATTCTTCTCGTTACGACACTGGATGTCACCATTGGTACCATTTGCATTAAGACCATCATTGAAATTATGCTGCACAATGAAGATATTGTTATCATTGTCGATACAAAGATAACCCGGAGCTGAAAGGTTTGATGTCAACAGCTTGTCAGCCTTCGTAGCGTGTGCGTCACTTGTCTGTGTTCCAACAATTGTTGTAACGGCAGTCTGTGTGATGTACTTAAAGTTACGGCTACCTTCACCCTTGATAGTGTCAGCACCGTTAGCACGTGTCACCTCAAGTTTGATGTTACGCTTGTAAGTCAAACCTGCTGGCACATAGCAATAGAGTTTCTCACCATTTGATGAAACGAGTCCACCACGATGGCGGCCTCCATCTTCATCAACATACCAAAGCGAAAGCCCTGTGGTATCATTACCAAAGTTCTTACCAGTGATAATCATTGGGGTAGCAATACCACCACTGTCTGGATAAAAGTCACTAATGACAATTGGTTGTGATGGGTCAAAAGCTGTACCAGCTGTGCCTCCTGTCTCTTTATCAGAGCAGGAAACCCATGCGAGCGAACCCATAAGAACCATCCACAAATAAGATTTAAAAAGTCTCTTCATAGAAACGGTTTAGTTAAATTGATTATGGTTTTTAATTAATATTTATTTCTTTAGGTAAATGTCAGTACATCCTTGTTCGGGGTTGACAAATTTATATATTTATTTTAAGATTTGTATTGAGGACAACCATTTATTAACTATTTTTAAATATTAAAGTGTGAATTCAACCAGTAACTGGTGCAAAACAGCTGAGAATATTGCAGGAATAGGTCTCAATTCATGCGGTGATACTGTGGAACAAAGTTCTTTGGAGTAACAAGTAGACGAGTGGACAGGTAAACAAGTTGCTTGTAGACAGGATAATTGAAGACAAAGTAACAGAGGAACAAAGGGGGCATGTAACAAGTTTACGAGTAGACGAGTAGACAAGTAAACAAGTTACTTGTTATAAAGGATAAACTTGTTCTTATACTATCTTGTCACTCTTCGCAAGCAACTTGTTAACTTGTCCACTTGCTAACTTGTCCACTTGCTAACTCGTCTACTCGTTTACTTGTCTACTACGAAGTCCTCTTGACCATAAATGCCCCTAAGGTGAAGGACTTCTTCTTGTGGTTATAGACCTTGAGGGAATACATACCATCGGGCAGGGAGCCGATAGGTAACTGGTTGTTTCTTACCGATTTAGCGTTGACAATGCGGAGGATGACACCCTGCAAAGAGAGGATTACATAACGATCAGCATCCGTTAGCTTTGCTGCAGCAGGGAGGGTAAGGGTGTTTCCATCATTAGCGAGCAGTGTAGCAGGAGACTTCAAAAGCGTCGAAGACTTCATATTCTCCTGTAAAGCAGGCGTTTCTAATCCATAACGATCCATACCTCTTACCGCAAAATAGAGGTTAGGATTCACGTTCTTCAACTGCAGCGTCTGCCCAGTATAACGTGCATAGAGGAGGTTTCGCGCATCCTCAGTATCAACAGGATAGGTGTAGCTGGCGTATATATTATAATAAGGAGTGACCGCCTTCCACCTCAGAATCACCGACTTATCCTCTCGACGTTCTACCAATGAGGCGTTGACAGCATATGGCATGGCAGCCGTTGACACAACACCCTGCATCTTATGAGGGAGAGAAAGCGTAGCATTAAACTGCTTCTCAAAGTCGTAGACACCCTGCTTATTAGCCGTGAGGAAGTAAGAACGGAAGTGAGCATGTCCCACTCCGAGGTCACGACTGACATACATCTGGCGGGTGAGGTCGCCCAACGTCCAATTCCCCTCACGTGGATCGAGGAAGTAAGTACCCAAACCTGTCACTATCTCACGCTTATAAGCATTCTCAACCCAGTCTGCAAGGAAGGGGTAATAGTTGTCGCCACGGAAGTATTGCATCGGATAGAGCTGGTCCATCAGTCCTAATCTCATCCACTCCTGCGCCTCTTGTGAAACACGATCGTGGGCATTGAAATTCTTTGAACTATAACGACTGAGGTCGGCATGCTTACCGATTGGCGAGCACGACATCTTCACCCACGGTTTGATAGCTTTCACCTCGTCATGAATAGCACGCACAATGGCTGTGATATTACTGCGACGCTGGTCGGGTGTATCGCCATCACGGTAAGAAGGACGTGGCCATCCATCAGGGTAACGGATATAGTCGAGGTTGATACCATCCACATCATACTTTCTTACAATCTCTCCACAGATAGAGGCAAGATAAGGTGCAACACCGGGATCGGCAGGGTCGAGATAAGAACCCGTTGAGAAGTTTCTGATTCGGAAACCCTTTTTCATCAGCGTTCTACAGCCCAATGAGTTTTTTGCACCCACTGGAATCGTCGCTATCCATGCGTGAATTTCCATGCCACGTTTGTGACATTCCTCTACGGCAAAGCCGAGTGGGTCGTAGCCATAACCCGGTGCCCTACCCTCAACGCCAGTGATACACTGGTCCCAAGGCTCAATATCCGACGGATAAATCGTAGCTGCACGCACACGCGCCTGCAAGAGTACGGTGTTGATATTCGCCTTCTGGTATTTATCGAGGATGTCAATGAGTTCCTGCTTTTGCAGTTTGATGCCTTCTTCCGACCGTGCGTAGTTCTTCGGCCAATCAAGACTGGCAAGTGTCGTAAGCCATACGGCACGCGTCTCCCGCTTCGGCATTCGCTTCGTAAGATAGTCGGAGAGATTCGTCTGTGCTTGTGTTGTAATCGTTATTACGCAAAGGAGCGTAAATAAAAAAAGCTTCTTCATATATGAAATGATAATATACGTGATTCTGAGCGACTAATTAACCTGAGTTCAATGGGGTATAAGTATCTGTAAATTCAGTGATTAATGAAATTCCACCCCTTTATCCTGTGCTCTCTAAAGAACGACAAACAGAAACCACAATAGCCACCGAGGGCAAAATTACTAAATTATTTCGTATGGCAGATGGCTTCTCTTCGTTTTTTAATATATTGTGACGAAATACACGTTAAATCCACGCTAAAAAGCGGTTTATGCGGAAGGAGGAGTGATAAAGTCTGTTTGCTTCAGTCATTTAGAATGATAAGGCTACTACCTAAATTTAGGACATTTGACGAAATGTCACACAGAGGAACGGAGTGTATGGAGGTTTTATTTAAACATACACAACCCACAGAGGCACCGATACAGCAGGGAGCAAAGGAGTATAACAGCAACATTTAATCCCTTATTAGTAGAGAATTGTAAGCTATTTTCATGCAGTTCAAAACCAATACATGCTCTTTTGGCTTCTTAAAGACGCCTAATTGGCTTGCAAAAGACGCCCTTTTGAGGTCTTACTAACGCCCTTTTGAAGTCGAATTAAGCACCTTTTGAAAGCCTACTTTGCAACTACTTGACAACAAAGAACTTACAGTGGTATTAAAACCGTTCACTTTTAAGCTATTTTCCTACCTTTTCTTCGAATATTTTGTCAATATATTTCTTCGCCTTACTACGCTAAAATTCACACGGAGGAACGGAGGTTATGGAGCTTTTATTTAAGGATACGTTGCCCACCCAACACCCATCAGCCATCACCTAACACCCTTTCAGCCTCTTGGAGGATTTCCTTATGGTCAAACGCTAAGTCGGGAAGTTCGGTCAAGGAGAACCACTTTGCTTGCGCTGCATCATCCAAACCGCTGACTTCGGCAGGCTTATCAAGAATCGTGTAATAAGCCACAGTGATGATACGCTCGCGTGGATCACGGTCGACAGCATCAAAGATACCAACGCGATGCAGGTCGCCAACCACTAAACCCGTCTCTTCTTTCAACTCACGACGAGCAGCATCAACGGTTGTTTCGTCAATATCCATGAAGCCACCAGGGAAAGCCCATTTCCCTTTGCAAGGCTCATTTTTCCGCTGTATCAACAGCAGTTTCATTCCCTCATCACTTCGTGCAAAAACGAGACAGTCAGCCGTTACGGCTGGGTGTGGGTAATTGTATGTGTACATTAGGTGTATTCTTGATTTATAAAACTCCTTTCTCTTTCATGTATTCCGTCAAATCTTCCATCAGATAACGAGAACCGAATGTATGCAAGACATCATAAGATGGCACAATATATTCATCCAGTATACCAGAGGTTTTCAACCTACGATACACTTCTTGTTGTGGTAGTTTCAGCATTACTGACAACTTGCCAATGCAATAAGTAACAAACTCTAATGTCTTTTGATCCATATCATTACTCAACTTAAAAACAATAAGCTTATAAGTAGGGCAAATATACAAATAATATATGAGATTGAACATTATCTTACAGAATAATTCTCTGATATGAATATTTAAGCAATAAAAAGTATGAAAAATATTCTTTCCGTTTGAGTATTCTATCCTTTTTTTTCTTACCTTTGCGCTCAATGGAATTTAGAACAATTGTCAACATCCCCCGTCCAACATTTGAGTTGGAACCTTGTGAGCGGATTCTTTTTGTAGGGTCGTGCTTTGCCGACAATATTGGCAAGCGATTCGAAGAAGAGAAGTTTCGTGCCATGGTAAACCCCTTCGGTGTGATGTATAACCCTGTTTCAGTGCTACATACGGTGAAGAAGGTGGCAAACCATACGTTTGACACAGCCGTATTCACATTGGGAACAAACCATGTCTATGTGGAGCGAGCTACAGGCGAGATTGTTGACAACTGCCAGAAACGTCCACAACGAGAGTTTGAAGAGCGCGAACTTACGGTTGAGGAGTGTGCCGACGCACTGCGCGAGACTATCACCCTACTACACCAAGCGAATCCAAAGGTCAATGTCATCATCACGGTCAGCCCTATCCGTTATGCCAAATATGGCTATCACGGGAGTCAGTTGTCAAAGGCTGTGTTGCTGTTGGCTGCCGACAAGGTGATTAAGGAAGAAGGAGAGAGGGTCTATTACTTCCCAGCCTATGAGATTGTGAACGACGAACTGCGCGACTATCGTTTCTACAAAGCAGATATGCTGCACCCCAACGAGCAGGCTGTAGAATACATCTGGGAACAGCTTGTGGCAACCTGTTTCTCTGCAGAAGCCAAACAGTTTCTGGAGGAATGGCGACCTATCAAAGAGGCATTGGCGCACCGCCCGTTTCATCCAGAGGCAGCGGCTTATCAGGATTTCATAAAGAAAACAAAGGAAAAAGCCAAGATGTTGGAACTAAAATATCCCAATATAGAATTGAATTTATAACTATGGAAGAAATGAATGACAAGCAGATCGAAGCACTGCTGAAAGCACATGGTATTAGACTGACCGCAAATCGCATTCTCATAGCACGAACACTGTCAGGATTGGACAACCCAGCCTCTATGAAAGAGTTAGAAGCAAAGATTCAAACGATAGACAAGTCAAATATTTTCCGTACATTAGCATTGTTCAAACAGCAACATTTAGTACATCAGTTGGAAGACGGAAATGATATAGTGCGCTACGAATTATGTCTCAGCGATGACGATAAAGAAGATGAAGACATGCACGTACACTTCTATTGTGAGCGTTGCCATCGCACCTATTGCCTCAATGACATACACGTTCCACAGGTTGATTTGCCTGCAGGATACGAACAATCATCCATCAATTATATGATAAAAGGAGTGTGCCCGAAGTGCGCTCGCAGATATTATATTAAATGATAAGACGAAAAAACAGCAAGGATAATACGCTGTATTAAGACTTTTCACTATCTTTGCATAAGAATAAAACAATTTAGATAGTAATGAATTATACTATTGAGAAAGTAACGACGCTCATTGGCGCACGCCGTTATGGTGATAAGGATGCAAATATAAGCTTTGTACTTACCGACAGCCGCTCTCTGTGTTTCCCTGAAGAAACATTGTTTTTTGCGCTCAAAACTGAGCGTAACGACGGACAGAATTACATCCCAGAACTCTATGCAAGGGGTGTAAGAAACTTTGTCGTGGAGGTGGTGCCTGAGGATTGGGCAACTCGTTATCCTGATTCTAACTTCTTGAAGGTGGTTGGTTCGCTGGAAGCTTTGCAGCGATTAGCTGAACGTCATCGCGATGAATACTTGATTCCGATAGTCGGCATCACAGGTTCAAATGGTAAGACGATGGTCAAGGAGTGGCTTTATCAGTTGCTTTCTCCGCAGATGGTGGTCACACGTTCACCTCGTAGCTATAATTCACAGATAGGTGTTCCGCTGTCAGTACTGCTCTTAAACGAGAATACACAGGTCGGAGTGTTTGAAGCGGGTATCAGTCAACCAGGCGAGATGATGGCTTTGCGCGACATTATCCAGCCTACTATCGGTGTCTTCACCACATTAGGTACTGCCCACCAAGAGAACTTCCCTTCCTTAGAAGCTAAGTGCCACGAGAAGATAAAGCTCTTCCACGACACCGAGGCAATTGTCTATTCTGCCGATAATGAGGTGATGGCACAGTGTTTAAGCCAGTATGATTACAAGGGGCAAAAGCTCGATTGGTCTGTAAAGAATACGGAGGCAGCCTTCTATATCAAGGCGATTGAGAAAAAAGACATTGAAACGACCGTTTCATATGTATGGAAAGGACAGACGGAAGGACAATATAAACTACCTTTCATCGACGATGCAAGCGTTGAAAACTCTATCACCTGCGCAGTCGTTTCACTCCATTTAGGACTCACCCCTGCTACTATCAGCGAGCGAATGGCACAATTAGAGCCAGTCGCTATGCGCTTGGAGGTGAAGGAGGGACAGCATGGCTGTACGCTTATCAACGATTCTTATAACTCTGATTTCAACTCACTCGATATTGCACTCGACTTCATGAATCGTCGTCCTGACCATAAGGGACGTCGTCGCACATTGATTTTGAGCGATATCCTGCAGAGTGGTGACACAGATAAAGACCTATATAATAAGGTGGCTTTCCTCTGCGAGAAGCGTGGTGTTGAGAAGTTTATCGGTATTGGTGAAGGACTGTTGGCACAGCGTTCTGCCTTTAAGCATTTGGGCGAAAAGCATTTCTTTGCTACGGTCAACGCCTTTATCCACAGCGATGTCTTCGCTAACTTACACGATGAGGTAATCTTATTGAAAGGCGCACGACAGTTTGGTTTCGACCGACTGACAGAACTCTTGGTGAAGAAGGTGCATGAAACGGTGTTGGAAGTAAACCTCAATGCTGTTGTTGACAACCTCAACTGGTATCGCTCTTTCCTCAAACCTACGACGAAATTGGTTTGTATGATTAAGGCTGATGCCTATGGAGCTGGTGCGGTAGAGATAGCAAAGACCTTACAGGATCATCGTGTTGACTATCTCGCTGTGGCTGTTGCCGATGAGGGTGTGACACTCCGTAAGAACGGTATCACAAGCAATATCATGATTATGAACCCAGAGATGACTTCCTTCAAGACGCTCTTCGACTACGACCTTGAGCCAGAGGTGTATAGCTTCCGACTCATGGATGCACTCGTGAAGGCTGCACAGAAGGAGGGTATCACGGGCTTCCCTGTTCATATTAAACTCGATACGGGTATGCACCGATTAGGTTTTGACCCACAGAAGGATATGGACGAACTGATTAAGCGACTGAAACAACAGAACGCTATCATCCCGCGTTCGGTCTTCTCTCACTTCGTTGGCTCTGATGCTGACAACTTCGACGAGTTCTCTGCCCATCAGTTTGCACTCTTCGATGAGGGTAGCAAGAAGCTTCAAGCTGCCTTCAGCCATAAGATTATCCGCCACATGGACAACTCTTCGGGCATCGAACACTTCCCTGAACGTCAGATGGATATGTGCAGATTGGGCTTGGGCTTGTATGGTATCAACCCTCGAACGAACAAGACAATCAACAATATCTCTACGTTGAAGACTACCATCCTGCAGCTGCGTAACGTACCAGCTGGTGACACGGTAGGCTATTCTCGCAAGGGAACAATCGACCATGACAGTGTGATTGCAGCAATTCCAATCGGCTACGCTGACGGCTTAAACCGCCATTTGGGCAACCGCCACTGCTACTGTTTGGTGAATGGTCAGAAGGCAGAGTACGTTGGCAACATCTGTATGGATGTAGCGATGATTGACGTTACTGGCATCGATTGTAAGGAAGGCGACAGTGTTGAAATCTTCGGCGACCACCTTCCTGTCACCGTTCTCAGCGATACGCTTGACACGATTCCATATGAGGTACTGACGACTATCAGCAATCGTGTGAAGAGAGTTTACTTTCAGGATTAAAATAGAATTAGTCCGCTAAGTTCCCTTTTCTGGTTCTTCCGTTAAATGTGTGCATGCTTTTCGTACTGATTTAACGGAAGAACTAAGGTTACTCATTAAACAAAAACATAGCTAAAACAGTTAACTATCTATCCTATTATCAGCCTCTAACACAGAAAACCTTTTCACTTTAAGACCTCGAAAGTTTATAGACAAGGATTTGAAAAATCATTACATAAATCCGTATAAGGCATCTATAAATGACTGCAAAAACACATATAAGGTGTAGACTTGTAACCATAAGGAAATCAATTAGTTATAAAGTAGTAAAGTAAAAGGTGCTTCATTGGACTTCAAAAGGGCGTTAGTTAGCCTCTTAAAGGGCATCTATTGCAAGTCAATTGGGCGTCTTTTAGAAGCCCAAAGAGCATATGTTGGTTTTGAACTGACGAAAATAGTTTACAAAAAATCGATAGTATAAGAATAAGTTGTTTGTAGAAAACAGATAGCCATCTCACCTAATTACGTTTCCCCAGTAGTTTATTCCCTCTTGTAAAACCATCTCATTGAGGGTAATCATACCATGTATGTGGATGAATCTCATTCTATTAACACTCTACGTATTTAACGGAAGCCCCGCTTTTTGTGCTTAGTAGGCTAATTAGGTTTATACCGCTCGCCAAATGAAAACTCATGGTTAAGTTGGAAATAATACCCTTCTTCAACTAATTAACTATTGTTATTGACTAAAGTCAAGTCCTTTCATCTTATTTGAAAAATAGATAAAAAAGTAAAACAAGAACGATGTTATTTGCGATATTATTTATAATTTTGCAACAATTATAAGATTGGATGACGACCATATGACTTGATTGTATAGGGTAATAAGGGCTAATTCATGGGCTTGTAGTATGTGAGCAGGTCCTCAGGCACACAATTTTTCTTATTAATTATACTCAATTTATAGTCCAATGTTATATAGGTGCAAAACTTATTTATAAAAAAATGAAAACAATAGAAACAAAGAAACTAAATTATCTTAGGCCGATTATTTCAGTATGTAACATTTTGGAGGAAAGCTTTATTTTAGCTGCAAGCCCTAACGTACGCCCAGGAGGGGATAATAATGGCTCTATTATCGTAGTGCCTCCTGCACCAGATCCTGGCAATAGTGATGATGAAAACGATTTAGTTGGTTAATTAAAAATTGAAAAGATAAGAATAAAGAATAATGAAAAAGACATTTTTCTATCATGCCCTTTCTGCCTTGTTTATAGGTAGCATGGCATTCTCTGCAGTATCTTGTGCAGATGATGATTTGGGAGAAAACGCTAACAATGGTGATAAGGGAGCTGTTGTACGCTTTAATGTAAGTGATGCGCAGGATGATGCACAAAGTCGTAGTGGCGCTTTGACACGCAGTGCCATTAACCCTGAATTAACTTATAAGGACCTCGCTGGTCAAAAGTTAGACGTACAAAGCGCTGAGAACCTCAATGCTTGTCTGATTGAGACAACCATTGAAGGTGTTAACCCCGTGAAGATTGAACCAAGTACACGTGCAAATATTGTCACCAGTAGCACTCTTGGCAATTTCTCGTCAACAGGTATTCGTAGTAATGTCGAAAATCCAATTGGTACAAATTGGTTTGACAATAAATCTACCACAGCTCAGGGTGTTATTAGCCCTTCAATCCCTTGGTCATGGAATCAGCGTTTTGCTCGCTTCTATGCTGTTTATCCAGAGAGCACAAATAGTAGCAATGGTATTAATGTTCTTTCTCAGCCAACAGCTACAAAACCACTAAGCATTGAATTTACAGTCAATAAAGACGTTACTAAGCAAGTAGATCTTATGACGGCTTGCTCTGGTAAGGTAGAATACAAAATTCACAATCAAGCACCAAGAACAGATCTTCAGTTCCGTCACGCTTTGACTGCTATTCGTTTTGCAGTTGGTCAAAACCTTTCGTTCAACAAGACTATTAAGGATATTACGCTTAAGAACGTATTGCTGAAGAGCAAATATACCCTCTCTAACGACCTTGATGGCTCTGGTGCTGTATGGGAGCACACTGAATATAATAACCAACGTGGCGATGTAAAACTTAGCAACATAAACTATAACACCAACGAGAACGCTAATAGTATTGTTAGAAACACAAGCAGGTTTACCAATTCTAACGAAACTGACCTTACAAAGTTGGATGACAACTACACCTTTTACATGATACCACAGGACCTTGATGACAAGGTTTCTGCTCTGATTGACTTTACTGATGGCAGTAAAATTGACGTAAAACTCAAAGGTTCATGGAAGGCAGGTACAACACGTACCTATAAGTTGAGCGAGAAGAATTCAACATGGGAATATAACATTGATGCAGATGGCGGTAATGCCGTTGCTTATAATGCTACGCAAGCAAAATATACGATAGCAAGCTTCCGCGAAATAAATGGTACCAAGCAGCCTGTTGCATGGAAGGTTGTTGGCTACAGCGTTGACAACGGTAATTCATGGACAATGAACAAGCCATCATGGTTGAAGAGCCTTAGCAAGGAGCAGGGCAATGGTGGAGCCGTAGCAGAACAGATTACAGCAACTTTAGGAACTGACATCGTTGACCTCTTAGCTCAGCGTAATAAGGAGCTTCAGAATGCTACACCTCTGGGTACAGCGTCAGCACCTTATAACCTCTCAAACAGCACTGGAGCTGCAGTCGTACAGAACACAGCTAACTGCTATGTTATCTCTGCGCCTGGATATTACATGATTCCATTGGTATATGGTAATGCTATTAAGAATGGTCAGACCAACACAAGTGCATACAAAAGTACAGCTCCCAATACTCCTCTCACGTTTGGAAGCCCTAAAAAAAGTACGAATGTTATTCTCCATAACTTTGTAGATCATGACAGCAAGGTTATTACAGACCCATGGATCGAAAAGACAAATAGCAAGGCTAACAATGGTGTCAATGGTGCGGAGATAACTTGGTCTGATGAGAATAACCTTGTAACATTACCTGGAAGTCCTATCTATCGCGATGGGAGCGGAAACGCTTATGTGAAGTTTGAAGTAAAGAAGGAGAATCTTAAGAGTGGTAATACTGTAATCTCTGTAAAGAAGGGAAGTACCATTCTGTGGTCTTGGCACTTGTGGTTTGCACCAAAAACAGCACTTGATGAGATTCCTGTTACGAACGCACAGAATAAGGTCTATAAGTTTACGAATGAACCTTTAGGATGGAAGCCTACTAAGTGGATAGCTACATCTTATTCTACTCCACGTACTGTAAAGATAAAAGTTGAGCAGACGATAGCTAACAATGGTACTAAGAAGTTTGGAGTGATTACCATTACACAGGATGCATATATTGAAAGAAGAGGTACAGCAACCTACTATCAGTGGGGACGTAACAATGCTTTCCCTGGTACAGACGCAACACTCCCACAGGGTAGTATTGTTAAGGGTAATGACCAGATTCACATGAACAATAAGATTCAGCACCCAAATTACTTCTTCACAACTAAGTTTTTGGGTGGAATCATTGATCCGTATGATGGATTGACAAAATTCCATTACTTCTATAACCTTTGGTCAATGAATAATAACCGACGTGGAGATAAGAATGCAGCAAACAACATTGAAGTTGTCAAGACCATTTATGACCCATGTCCAGTAGGCTTCAATGTTCCGACAAATGGTGCTTTCTCTGGTTTCACTACAAATGGACAGAATGAGGGACCAATGAATGTAAATGGAACCAACGTTAAGGCTACCTATGAATTAAATTCAGGACATATCTTCTGGACTAATAGTAGCAAGACTGAGACCATTTACTTCCCAGCAACAGGTTTTAGAAATGCAACAGACGATAAGATAAATGAAGCAAACAGTTTTGGTGATTATTGGTCTGCTGACCCACAGGACTACAACAACGGTTGTGTAATGGGCTTCAGCTATGATAAAGTCTATCCACTTTTCTTCAACATCCGTACCTTCGGTTTCTCTGTTCGTCCAGTTGCAGAGAAATAAACAAAGGCTATAAAGCAAGCAGCGTAACGCTGCGTTTAATATAGTTTACTTAAATAGGCTGTATCAAAAAAGGTTCATTCCTCTTTTGATGCAGCCTTTTTCGGTTATTCTATTTTCCTCTTCGCATCCCTTCAAGCGCAGGTCGCTCTACGGAAAAACAGTACAAAAGATTAATAAAAGTGATTCTAAACGTTAGTAAGGGCATAAAAAAGAGCATCTTTTTTAAGCCAAAAACCTCTTCCCAACTCCCTCCCTATGGGAGAGGGGTTGGGGTCAGGCTTCCCTATTCCTCCCCACAACGCTCCTCAACCAGAAGTAGGCTTCTTCCTGCAAACGGAAAAGAGACCACGAGAAGCGGAGGGGCATATAACCAAATTTCCTCTTGATAGAAGACTTTACTTGTTTTAGATTGATGGTTTGCCAAACATGGTGCATGACAGACAAACCATGCTGGCGGTCGGCTGGGGAGAGTTCGTTGCGATGAAGGTAATAAAACATATACACGCCCACTAAGTTGAGCCATCTCACCGTCTCGAAACAACGGAGAGTCTCCTCTGATGCACCCAAAGAAAGGAGCTGACGACGCATACTCTCGTTCGCTAAGAGAAAGTCGAAACGGCGAACACTGATGTTATGTGTTGTGGAAGAAGTGTGTTGTCGATAATAATAAACACCCTCACAAAAAGCTACTTTACGAGACTTTAGATAATGAATTCGTGTTACGTTCTCATCGCTATAGGTCAGAAGTGTGTCGTCATAAGGATAGGTATGGTGGATATCTCCTCGAATTGCATACACACCATGTATCTTCCATGTGAGGCTTTCCTTAAAAGCCTCTGTGCCTGACAACGTGTCGAAATGAGGCATAGGAAAGACCTTTTCCTCTCCATTCTCGTAATGATGAACAACCTGAAAGAGTACGGAATCAACCTCATCGGTGAAGGCTTCACATACTTTCTCAAGTGCCGTTGAAGCCAACCAATCGTCACTGTCCACAAAACAGATATAATCTCCGGAGGCATTGGATAGTGCCATGTTTCGAGCATAGCCTATTCCGTGGTTCTCTTTTAGCGCAAAAACCTTCACACGCTCGTCCTTTTCAGCATACTGATGGAGAATATCCAAAGACTTATCCGTTGACGCATCATCGACACAAAGAACCTCTATGTCCTTCAAGGTCTGCGACAACAGCGAGTCAAGGCATTGCGGTAGGTAAGCTGCTGTGTTATAAACGGCTACAAGTATACTAATCTTTGGCATGGCGAACAAACTTATTCTTCACTTTAGAGATTAAAGCATTCCATAGTCCCGACTTCGCTTTCATCACACGGAGAGAAACGATCGTACTGACAACGCATAACAAACTGGCTACGCCCCACCGCATCCACTCGTCATCAGAACGCACACAAAGAAGCACAAGGAGTCCGATTGAGAAATGGAGTGCGGCATAGCGCATAACTGATGAGGACAGACGATAACCATAACAAGCGTAAGCATAGCCATAGACACAGACAAGATTGAGCAGACCTGTTACTGCTATGCCTAATCCTGCACCAAAGAGTCCCCACTTCCAAAAGCCAAGAAGTACGAGTGAAACAAGGAAGATGTCATACAATCCCTCTAAAAGTAGATAGGATTTTGAGTCGCCCTTTGCCAAAGGAATATACTCTACAGGGAGGCGGATAGCACGGATATACATCGCCAATACCAACACTTGCGCCATGCTGAGGGCTGGAAGGAACTTATCGGAATAAAGGAAAAGAATCAGCTGGGGCAGGAATAAGAGGAAGAAAGTAAGCAAAGGAGAGATGAGTAGGAGTGTCACTTCTATCTGCCGGTTGACAATCTGATTAAAAGTAAACTTCAAGTTGTTTGCCCCCGAAAGGCGTGGAAAGTAGTCAGTTTCCATTGCTGAGAAGATCATACCTGCATAAACCATCGTCATCATGAAGGCAGAATTATAGAAACCCACGGTTGCTATATCCGAAACATTATTGAGATAGCTGCGTATAATCAGGTCGGCACCAGAGCCCAAGATGCCTGCAAAGACAAAGGCTGTACCCAAACGAATCATACCCCAACCCTTGTCTAAGAACGTTTTTTGGAAGGAAACACGGAAAGGATAGAGCCGACGAGAAACCATTATCGTCAGTAGTAGTTGCACCAATGCCATCAATACCAACGAAGGAACAATGGCTGCATTACCGAAGAAATAATAAAGTGGAACGGTTAATACTAAGGCACCTAACACGTTATACACCGATATAGCGGCTAAGGCACGCAACTTACGGACTCCCTTGAGGATAGCAAGCTCGCCTCCAGCTAAGGCAGTCAATGCCACACAAGGAGAAAGAAGGATGAAATGAAGCGTATGTCCGTCCCATGCAAAGGTGTAACGGCTAAGCAACGGACTCAGGAAAATGCAGATAAAGAATCCCAACAAGGCAGCAAGCAGGCTCCATGAACGCACAAGGGCTATATCTTCCGTCAGCTTCTCCTCATTATTCTGGTCGTAATCCTCTGAGATATTGCGTACAGCACTCATAGATATTCCGAAGTTCGTAGAGTCACTGATGAGCTTGGTTGTGGAATTAAAAAGCGAGATAAGTCCTACTCCCTGCGGTCCGAGCAGCATGGCAACAAACTTGTTGCGAACGATACCAATCAGCACATTCAGCACCTGTACACCACCAAAGAGGCTGATGTACTTCAAGATATGCAAATAGCTGTCAGTATTAGAGGCTTTTTTCATCACATTAACTAACGGATTTAAAAGTTTTTTATTATTTTTGCATCAAACAATTATTACATGAGATTATCTATCATCATCCCCATCTATAACGTTGAAGACACACTCCAGAGATGTTTGGAGAGTGTGTTAACGCAGATGGATGAGAGGATGGAGGTCATTCTCATTGATGATGGGTCGACGGATTTCTCTGGGAAAATAGCCGAAGAGATGACCGCTAACAAGGGGAATTGTAGACTTATCCACCAAGAAAACAAGGGTCTTTCGGCAGCAAGAAACGCAGGAATAGAAGTGGCAACAGGGAATTTTCTCACCTTTGTCGACTCTGATGACTTCGTTGCTGAGGGCACATACGATGCGTTGTTGGCTGTCTTGGCAGCACATCCAGACTATGATATCCTTGAATATCCTGCTATGCTGTATTACGGAAGTGCGACGAGGCAACGACTGCTGACCTTTACGGACACAACTATCGGTTCTATCCGTGACTATTGGTTGGGCGGAGCTCACCTCCACACCTACGCTTGCAATAAGCTTTTTCGTCGTGAACTCTTTGCACAGACGCGCTTTCCAGAGGGCAGAGTGTTTGAAGATGTCTACACTTATCCTTACTTATTGCAGCAGGCAAAGGTAGTGGCAACAACCGCTGCGGGCTTGTATTACTATTGTCAGAACGACAAGGGCATCACCGCTCAAGCAGGAGGAAAGGAATTGAATGACCTCTTGGAAGCGCATCTTAAGCACCTCAAGCTGTGGGGAGAACTGACACCTGCTTACTATCAGGCATTGGTTAATATTCAGTTGGATGTCTACGAGGCTACTCATGCTGCCCCTATCCTACCCGTTCTGCCCTATAAAGGAACCTTGAAACTCTTTATTCTCCACTTAATCGGATTAAAACGCTTATGTCAACTCAACCAGTTTATTCACAAAATAAGGAAGATAAGCCACTCGTAAGCTTCGTTGTGACTTACTATAGCGAGCCTGTTGATATGCTAAAAGAGTGTATCAGCAGTATTTTGGCATTGAGTCTGAACGAGACAGAACGCCAGATTATCGTCGTGGATGACGGTGCGGAGTATTCGCCTATCAACGAATTGCTTGCTCTTTCATCAAACATTGTCTACGTCAGGCAGCCTAACCGAGGATTGGGACAAGCACGAAACACAGGAATTGAGTTGGCTGAAGGCAGTTTTATTCAGTTTGTTGATGGTGACGATTTGTTGCTGACAAGTGCCTATGAGCAGTGTTTAGATATCATCAGATACCGCGAAACAGATATGGTTTTATTCCAGTCAACTGACAAGAAAAGGTCAAAACCGCTTGCTGATGCTGAGGGTCCGATAAGTGGAACGGAGTATATGACACACAATAACCTGCGGGGCAGTGTCTGTACAGTTCTTTTCCGCAAGGAGATTCTACACGATCTTCGTTTCCCTAAAGGCATACTTCACGAGGATGAAGAGTTTACGCCACAACTCATGTTACGTGCTGAGAACCTTTACTTTACCAATAACAAGGCGTATTACTATCGTAAACGTGAGGGGTCTATCATGCACAAACGTGACAAGCGTTGGCATATCCGCCGCCTCGCTGATGCTGAGCAGGTGCTTTATCGTTTGAAAGAGCGGGTCGACTATCTCCCTGTCAAAGAGCGTATTGCAATGGAACGACGCATCGCCCAACTGACAATGGACCATATTTACAACGTGATAACGATGACACATGACGAGACGCATCTCAACCATGTGCTACAACGTCTGTCCCGACGTGGGCTTTTCCCGCTGCCCGACAAGGACTATACAAGTAAGTATAAGTGGTTCAGAAGAATGACAAACAGCAGTTTCGGGCGCAAGACATTGATTATGCTGTTGCGAGCAAAGGGCTAATTCAGAATTCATAATTCACAATTCATAATTATGATTACCGCAATAGCTGGCAATTTGCAATTCAAATATCAGAGTTCAAAATGAATAATAATGATGATTACAATAGTTCAACATTATTCGAATAAAGTTCAAAATAGATAATTATGATAACTTTCAGAGATAGATGATTAATTCATATATATGATTACCCAGCCTATCACACAATAATAGCAAACTCGGTAATCATAATTATGAATTGTGAATTATGAATTATGAATTGTACGAAGTGAATTATGAAAGTCCTACTATTAGGTGAATATAGCAACGTACATAACACGCTGGCACGAGGCTTGCGTGAGCTTGGACATACCGTAACAGTGGTGTCGAATGGGGATTTTTGGAAGAATTATCCACGTGATATTGATGTTTCCAGACGGTCGGGAAGGTTAGGTGGCATGCTTTTAATGGCTAAAATCTATACCCTACTGCCCCATCTGCGAGGCTATGACATCGTACAGTTTATCAATCCTGTGTTCTTTGAACTGAAGGCGGAACGGCTCTTTCCACTCTTTCATTATCTGAAAAAGCATAACAAAAAGGTTGTGCTCTGTGGCTTTGGGATGGATTATTATTGGGTAAACACGTGCTCAACAACGATGCCACTGCGTTACAGCGACTTCAATATCGGTAAGGAACTGCGCCAAAATAAGGAGGCGATAGTCGAGAGAGAGGATTGGATTGATACGGAAAAAGGTCGCCTGAACCAGCTGATGGCTGAGCAATGCGATGCTATCGTGACAGGACTCTACGAGTATTGGTGCTGTTACGAACCGTATTTCCCTAAGAAAACAACCTTCATCCCCTTCCCTATCATTGTTGGTGAGCCGCCTATCATAGCCGATGAAACACCCGAGAAGTTGAATCTTTTTATTGGAATCAGTAAGAGTCGATCGGTATATAAAGGAACTGATATCATGCTGAGAGCCGCAGAAACGGTAAAAAAACAATATCCCGACCGCCTCAACCTCACGGTTGTTAACGGTCTACCTTTTGACGAATACGTGCGAACGATGCTCGGTTCTGATGCTATCATGGACCAACTCTACAGTTATACGCCCTCGATGAATCCGCTTGAAGCGATGGCACACGGCATTATCTGTATCGGTGGCGGTGAGCCAGAGAACTATGAAATCATCCATGAGCCCACTCTCCGACCTATCATCAACGTCCTCCCGACTTATGAAAGTTGTGTTAGAGAGCTTACTCACCTCGTCAATAACCTCTCTCTCATTCCACAATTGCGCCGCGATAGCTATGAATATGTACGCAAACATCATGATTATGTCAAAGTTGCAAGGCAGTATGAGGAACTTTATCGAGGGATGTTAAGGGAGAAGGAGTATTAGCCTTATTGGGCTAATTAGGCTAATTGGGCTAATAACAATTGGACTAATTAGCCCAATAAGGCTAATAACAATCAGGCTAATAAGCCCTATCAGCCCAATAACCTCAATAAAAAAAGTGAAGCCTAAAGCTTCACTTTTTTCTTTTTTCCATGACTCTCGTTACTCATTCGGTCAAGAGCAGTAACGACATAGACGTATTTTGTACTGCCGTCTTTATAATTAAGACGTAGCTTATTGCCGTAAGGCATTCCCACAATCTTTGACGGATCATCGAGATTGATTGGCTCACCGGCATAGAAACGATAAACGATATAACGATAAGGAGCATCCTGCCAGCCCTCGCCCTTTGGAGCCTTCCACGTAAGGTAATAGTAGCCATCACTCTCCTGTCTTGCCTTCACCTTCTTTGGTTTCGATGGAGCCTCATCGTCAATGAATGGCATCAAAGGCTGCAAAGCTGGATAACGCCAGTAGTTTGTGCGAAGAAGTGTTCCATAGTTGCCTGGGTTATCAACAACCGACTTAGCATACCATAACACCGTTCCATTAACGTTCTGACACTGCTGATGCAGACGACGTTTCGCTGGAAGCTGATTTGAGTTAGGGTTCTGTGGATCAGCATACTTCACCGTACGAAGTACATCCTCACCAATATACAACGGACGATTGCCTGCATAACGGTTCCACCATCCGATGAGTTCCTTATAATCTGCCGCACGGTTGCCTATCTCCCAATAGAGCTGTGGCACACAATAGTCTATCCAACCATTGTTAACCCACTTCAACACGTCGGCATAGAGGTCGTCATAGTTCTGCAAACCATTTGTACGACTACCATTCTTTGGGTCGTTTTTCTGATTGCGATAGATACCAAAAGGAGACACACCAAACTTCACCCAAGGCTTACGACGATGGATAGACTCACCCAACTGCTTGATGAAAAGGTCTACATTATTACGTCTCCAATCGTTGATATTGGTGAAACCACGTCTGTCACGCTGGAAGTAAGCTTGGTCAGGAATGGTCTGTCCTGCAGCAGGATAAGGGTAGAAATAGTCATCAATATGCAAGCCATCAATATCATATCGGCTCACGATATCGTCAACGACTGCACAGATATAATTGCGATTCTCTGGTAGAGCAGGATTGAGGATGTAAAGTCCATCGTATGAGAAAACACGATTTGGGTTGGTTACTGCCACATGATTCGTTGCCAACTGTGTGGTATTCTTTGTCTTTGCACGATAGGGATTAATCCACGCATGAAGTTCCATACCACGGTCGTGACACTCCGTAATCATCCATTGCAATGGGTCCCAATAAGGCGAAGGAGGTGTACCCTGACGCCCTGTAAGGAACTTACTCCATGGCTCATACTTACTTGGATAGAGCGCATCACACTCTGCACGCACCTGAAAGATAATAGCATTCACACCATCTCGCTGCAGTTCGTCCAACTGATAACGCAACGTACGCTGCATCTCCTCTGTACCCAAACCCTGGAACTGTCCGTTCACACACTGAATCCACGCACCGCGGAACTCTCGTTTCTTAGCTGGCACTTGTCCATACACGGTATTACCCGCCCCTATGAAAAGCACTGCGGCAATCAATAATCTCAATAGAGAATGAAGTTGTCTCATTATTATAATTTAGTTATATCAAAATAGGAACAAACAGCACAACCAACACAACTGGCACAACTGGCACAACCAGCCCCTCCCCCTTACCCCTCCCCCAAAGGGAGGGGAGTGAAATGCGTGATATCCCTTGTGGTTATTGGAAATAAGTGTTAGGCTTTCCCAAGTTAATTAATCAGAATCAGGATTTTCATCACTCCCAAGCAAACTGTTTCCAGCACTCCCCCTCTCCCTTCGGAGAGGGGGCTGGGGGGTGAGGCTTTGTGTTGGGGGGTGAGGTTTTATCTCCTCCCTGCCATCTTCCTAAACATCTGGCGGTGGAAGCGGCGTTCAGCCTCTAACGCGCGCAGCAACTTTGTGGCAGGAAGCACCTTTAACATTTCCTTATGATAACGCTGTTCTATCTGTTTTAATTGTATTTCATAGGCGTCAGCCTTCTCAATCGCCTCACGTGCCTCACGTTCTGACGATGGACTTGCATTATAAATAGCACGTAACTTATCGAAATAACCACGCTGTTTACCTTTCATCTCATCATATACAGGAAAGAATCGAGCCGCTTCTTGCGCACTCAATCCTGCCTCTTTAGTAATGAAGTTATGCGACTCTGCCTTGATTCTGTTAAAATCAAACTTCCCCTGTGCATGCAGCAAAGACACACTGAAGAAGATGCAGAGCAACAAGATTATTCTTTTGTATTTCATACTTCCTTCTCCTCTATTATTCTTCACTCGCCAGATAAGCATACATATCCGACTCGTCTATCATGAAGTAATCGGCTGCCTGATCGAAATCATCTTCTGATGAAGCCGATGCCTCGTGCGCTCCCTGCGCCAAATGACTGCTTGGCAAAGCATGTTTCCCTTGCCCACCATCAAACTTATGATAAGCAAGGAAACCTACCAACACAACCCCGATTGTCATCGCTGCTGCTGCCAATGGGCGGAGATAACGCAAAGTAGCACGACGTGGTTTTACTTCCACCACCGCCTCTTTCTGCTCTTCAGTTGGTATCTGAGCCATCACACGGGAAGACAATTCAGAGAAGTAATTCTCTGGAACTGTGAAAGGCCGCTGCGTGCCGTATTCCTTTTGTAAGTGATTCGTTGATTCCATAAAGTTTTTTCTTTGATATAACTTAGACTGCAGAAAGGCTGAATGGTTTAATTATCAAGGTAAAATATTATTCATACCGCTTCACGTAGTCAGTAATCTTCTGTACAGCAATGTGATAAGAGGCTTTCAGCGAGCCCTCGCTCGTCCCTAATATCTCACTCATCTCGGAGTATTTCATCTCGTCATAATAACGAAGTGTGAACACCGTACGCTGCACATCGGGCAAGTTCGCAATGGCTTCTTGCAACAATGCCTGACTCTTATCTCCATCGAAGTAGTCGTCTGCCATCAAGCGATTGGCAACAGAGAGGTCGGCATCAGCACTGGAGAGTGCTGATGTCTTTTGATGACGAAGGAAATCGAGCGACTCGTTGATAGCTATGCGATAGAGCCAAGTGGACAATTTGGCTTTTCCTTGAAAGGTCGGAAGACTCTTCCATGCTTTGAGAAACGTGTTTTGCAATACATCGTCAGTATCCTCATGTGTAAGGACTATACTACGAATCTTCCAATACAGCGATTGGCTGTACTGGTCAACAATCATGGGGAAAACCTTCTGTCTTCCTTCGGAACTCGCCAACTGGCGAATCACTTCAGCTTCATCGAGGGGAGTCACTACTCTTCAAGAAAAGGTTTTGATTGTCAAGTGCTTAACGGCTCCTTAACGAATTGATACCTTGCGAACTACATTACCCACCTTGACAATGTAGCATCCCTTCGGGAGGTTGAGCGTATAGTGCTTGTCGTCACCGTCAACCTTCACGCTCATCACACGTACACCCGTCACATTATAGATTGCCAACTGTTCGTTCTCAGCACCAACCACATGCAACACGTTACCAACAACCGAGATTGAAATAGTCTGTACGTCTAAGTCAATCAAATCAATCGCTGCACGCGCCTGCACCGGTGCGGTGAAGCCTACTGAGAGCAGTAATGTGAAAAGAAAAGGAGTAAATATATTTTTTATCATAGACTATGCTTTTATGTTAGCTACAAAGATAACAAATTTAAGAATACATCTACTCATTTTATTGCATTAGCCTATTAAGATTTAATATTAATTAACCTCCCCCAACCCCTCCGAAGGAGGGGAGTTGCCTAACGGGATAAATATGATTATCCTGAAATATGGCGAGACAAACTAAAACTCTTAAATAATATGGCACACGGAGCTACGGAGCTAACAGAGTTTTATTTCAAAACCACACGCCCCACAGAGGTGCCGACGGCACAAAGAGCGACGGAGATTTCCCATACAGGAAGCTAATATCTTCATTGTTATTTCTTCCAATAAACACTGCAGTTATACTCCTTTGCTCTCTGCACCGTCGGTGCCTCCGTGGGCTACATTTCTTTAAAAAAATCTCCGTAAACTCCGTGTCTCAGTGCGAGATTACGACAATATTCTAAATTTAAGCAATCACCTTATCATTCCATATTTCTAAAACCCATCTTTTTCCGTCCGACACTCCCCTCCTTTAAAGAATTAGAGAGGTCCCCTTATTTCCTTTTAATCCATCACCCTGTTAGCAACTCCCCTCCTTTGGAGGGGCTGGGGGAGGTCCCTTTATTTCCTTTTAATCCGTCACCCTGTTAGCAACTCCCCTCCTTTGGAGGGGTTGGGGGAGGTCCCCTTTATACGAAATATTCTTACATTACGATTGTAAAAAAGTAAGGGAATGAGGATAAAAACGAACTGACTTATTGCCTTTGTAAGTCTTTTATTATCAAGCCATTGCAAAAGTGGTTTTCAAAAGGTGCTTAATTGGACTTCAAAAGGGCGTTAGTAAGGGGCTTAAAGGGCATCTTTTGCAAGCCAAAAGAGCGTTAATTCAATCGCTATTAAGCGTCTTTATTTTTTGAAGTAGGAATTTATATTTACAAAACGGATGGTCAGAACAAACAATGCTGACCATCCGTTATTACATAAATCGAGCAATGACGGCTTTTCCTTTTAGGCAGAAAGGCTCATCAAGGAGAGCCGTATCGTGTTTGCAAACAGTCTTCCCTTCAATGCAACAATCTTCGAGGGCAAAAACAATCGTTCGACAGCTGTCCGTGAACGCTGCATCATCCATTATCCCCACCTCGACACTTATGCCGTGTCGAACGATGATATTAAAATCTACTGCTCCCTGCGTATTCTCCGAACTTACTTTCTCGTCACCCTCAAACTCATACAAAGCATTGTGTGTCAAAGCGATACGTCGCCCTTCTTTTATCAGCGTTATCTCTCCCTCCAAGGGCAGGATGTAACGCGTGAAGCCCGAAAAATCAGAGAAATCGCTCTGTACATCATCGATAATAGCCGACGAGATACGCACATCGAATTGCCGTGCTGACAAGTCGCCATCAGCAGGTGAGATAAAAATCTGACGTGTGACACCACCCTTCCATGTGGTAGTCTTGTAGGATGATTGTGGGAGTGTGGGCATAATAATAAAAATAAAAAAACAAAAACACAACAAACACAACAACACAACAAACACAACAACCGGCCCCTCCCCCAACCCCTCCCCCAAAGGGAGGGGAGTAGAATGCGTGATACCCCTATTAGTTAGGAAATGTCTTTCTGCTATTCATAAGCAAACTATTACCTGTACTCTCCTTCTCTGCACGAGAGAGAGCTGAGGGTGAAGTTAGGGGAATAATTACCGAGATATCCCTACATGAGGATGCAGACAAAAGGAGATTTCTTAAACGTACAAACCCTTTTTATTGGGGTATCTCGCATTTCACTCCCCTCCCTATGGGGGAGGGGCAAGGGGGAGGGGCCAGTCGGTCAATCGGTCAGTTGGCCGGTCGTCCGATCGGTCAGTTGTGATTGGCTTTTCTACTTCTTCACAACCTTCACAGTCTTGTAAACCTTACCATTCTTAAGCACCTGAACGAGGTACATACCCTTTGTGCCAGTAATAGCTACATTAACGACCTGACCCTGTGCAGCCTCAAAGCTATTGCTCTGGAGGAGTGCGCCAGTAGTACCGAGCACGTTAACAGTGTAACGACCATTTTCAGCAAAGCGAAGATTTACGCTCTCAACGAATGGGTTAGGATAAACAGAGAAGCCAAGTTGAGCATCGACTGCATCGATAGCGTTAGCCTCAGAGGTAATCTCAACAATCTCCTCTACGGTCTTCTCAGCCTCGCCCCAACCGTTCTTCAGCTTCAGGGTTACATTCTTCTTACCAGGAGCAGCATAGGTAACGACAGCTGTCTTATCAGCAGATGAAGAGATCTGACCATCGCCTAAAGCCCAAGTAGGAACAGTCTTAATCTCGTATGTACCTACAACACCAGGGAAGCCCAATACATTGTTGTTAGGCTGCTGGTCAACGTAGGCGGCACTTGATGTGTTCTCGCCACCGCTACCAGATACAACAACAACAGAACCATCATAGGTTCTACCTGCAGAACCGATGTTCTTAAACTTCATACCGTCAACATCTTCGAAAGTGAAGTAAGCCTTCAAATCAGCAGGAACCTCGCCTTCCTTGTAACCCTTCATAGCGCGCAGTACTTCGTCGTCAGAGAGTGGCTTGCTCCATACCTGAACCTCATCAATGACACCATTGAATCCACTCTTGTAAACACCACCACCACCGATGAAGATGTCGGCTACCTTGCTCGCATTGATACGACGGTCGCCATAATCCTCACGACGTGAAGAAGCAGCGAAACTGTGGCTTGCTACCTGACGACCATTGAAGTAAATCTTCTGGATATTACCATCGGTGTGTGTTACCACGATATGGTTCCATACACCAGGAGTTACGCTGTAGCCAGTTGTCATCACGTCTTCATAAGGAATATCGTGGGATGTCCAACCCATTGTGTTGAATGAAATCTCATTAGCAGCATGTAAAGCACGTGAGCCCTGCCACTCTGGACGGATTGTTACCCAAAGGTCACCCCAGTTGTTATGAGGCCAGCTGTCGTAGATAGAGTTCTTATTGATAAGGTTTGTACCCTGCTTGTCATGGTTGAACTTGTCAGCCTTGAACCAGAGTGCGTATGAATAAGACTTACCCTGCTGCACATCACCAGGGATGCGGAACATCTTAGGGTCGGTAATCTCAAGACCACGTGACGCCTTACCCTCTCCGAGACGAGCATCGTAAGTATAGGTTACGTTCTTGCCTATTACTTCGGTAGTCTTGTCAGAGGTGATGCTGTTAATCTGTGGAACAGCACCCGTTGCTTCTGGAGTAATCTTCACCTTACCACGTACGACACTTTCCTTGCCGTTATTATCGACAACAACAAGGTCGTATGTACCTTCTTTTGCAACAGTAAACTTAGCACTTGTACCGCTTTCGCCCTGTGCAACAACCTGTCCTGTAACAGCATCTTGAAGTTTCCATGCTTGTGCAGCAGGAACCATTTCATCAAGATATTTGAGTGTGAATTCCTCGTTTGGCTTAATCACAGGACGGTCAGCAACGACATCGCTCAATGGCTGGTCGTAAGCCACAGTCTGATAGTCTGACCAAACAATCTCAGAACCCTTCTTACCATCAGGAGAAACGGCACGTACACCGAAACGGCACTCGCGCTTGTCAGCACCTGATACCATTGGCACATCAACAACATAGGTAGCCCATGAAGTAGTAGCGGTAAGCAACTGCTGTGGCTGATCCTTCTGTTGGAAGTAGATTTCATAATACCATGTACCTACCTCATCGTTATAAGTCTTCTCCCAACCTGATTCTTCCTTAGAAGCATACTGCATCTTGAAGTCACAAGCATTGTAACGACCACGGAGAATCTCAACCTTCTTGATTGTTGGAGTGGCTGTAGCGAAGTCCTTTGCATTGTCGCGGAGTGCCATCTCACCAACACGCAACTCATAGTTAGCAGGAGTGTTCTCAACAACAAGACCCATCATAGCTACCTTGTCACCTGCTGCCAAACCGAGTTCAGAAGCCTTTACTGTAAAGGTCTTCCACTTTCCCTCAGCTTCAACAGCTGGCAATGCTACCTCCTTGTATTCAGTAACATGGTCTTTCAGGGCTACAAAGAACTTAGCATGTGTGTCCTTGCCTGCGATAGTCTTATAGGTAACAGAGAACTCATAGTCTGGCTGTACCTCAAGCATCGTCTTAAAGAGCTTTACACGTGAGAAGTCTGTCTGACCAGAGATAGACAAACATGAACCACCCCAGTAAGCATCATCGAAGGTAAGTTCTGCCTTTGCAAGACTGTTGATATTACCCGCGTTTACTTGGTCAGCACGGTCGGTAATCCACCAACGCCATGTAGGCATATAATCCTGTGTGTTGAGGTTATACCACTTGTGGTTGAAAACAACCTCACCATCCTTGCGGAAGCTCAAACCATTACCAAGGTTAAAGCGTGAGACGAATGGAACCTGCTGAATAGTAGACTTTGCAGAAAGGAAGGTAGCAAGACCGTGGAAGTTCTTCAAACTTGCATTAGCCAAATTACAATCAGTATTGATAGCTGGCAACAAGGCTGGGTTGTTATAACCACCACTAAACATAAGCTCCTGCTTCTTCAGATAAGTCTTCTGAATGGCAATGTCTGATGTTCCATTGTCTGTTGCACTCTGGTGGATAAGACTCTGTGAGTGAGCACCCCAGAAGCCGATAGAGATATCGTTATCTAACAGTGCACTCCAACTTTGTTGTCTCAAGCCACGACCTTGAATATCAAAGCCTGCATAATAGTCGAAGCTGCTACGGCCTAAACGCTGTGCTGTACTTACAGAACCTCTCAGATGACTTGGTCCCCAGTTGTAGTTAGCAAAGAGCATATCGGTCGCAATGTGGTCCTTATCACCAAAGATATTTTGGTTATGACTACCCAAACCACCATCAAAGTGAATACGACCGTCATCACCAGTACCATCATACCAATGTACTTCAAACTTCCAGTTAATTTTCTCTGCTTCCTTATGGCAAGCTACGAAGAAGTCTGTCAGCGTTGCCATTACATCAGAAGAAGTATGGAACTCAGAGTTAAAGCCAATACCATTCACACCATAATACTTCATCATGCGAACCAATGGAGCTGCATAAACGAACTTTCCTCCCTCCTTCTTTGTTAGTTTATAAAGGGTCTTACTATAGGTATCTGGTCTCCATTGACTAAGATAAACATATGCTCCATAGCCGATAGACATCACACAGCCTACGCTAACACCGTTCTTGTGAGCGACATCAGTCAGACCTGCAGTAGAACGAATCCATGGTGAAGTCCAGTTTCCGTGGATGTCAATATATGACCACAGACTGAAGTTATCGCCCTCGAAGCAATAACGAGGAAGGGCTTTCCACTTAGAGGTAGGGTCGTCAAGCGGTGTCCAAAGACACATCTTACGGTCGCGCTTCACCTCTGGACGTACCTGATAGTCGCCATCCTTGATACGGTCGAGTGGGCGAACACGTGAGATAAAGAACTGGTCGTCAATCTCACTAACGCCCTGTGGTTGCTTCATCTCGCCTTTCAGCCACGCTTCAAGGTAGTTAGGCAGGTTCTCAAACTTAGCATCCTGGATGTCCAATGGATGTGTCGGCGTACGCTGTGCACTCACAGTGAGGCAGCTTGCCAATGCCAAGGATGCAAATAAAGTAATCCTTTTCATGAATAATAAATGTTTAGTTTATAAATGATTTTAGGTTTATACAGCTATAAGCATATAACTATATAAGGTTTGTCTCTGTTTAGCAATTATGCTATTTAACTTTGCTTTCGGGTTTAAAGATTAAATGTTCTTAATAGATAAAAGGATAAAACAAAAAGTGCCAGAAGGAGATTAGCTCCTTCCAGCACTTAAAGATTTATTTACTTACAAATGAATTTCACTGTACGGAGGGTCTTACCGTCCTTCTTGACATTCACGACGTAAACGCCCTGAGCACCAAGGTGGAGACGTACAGACTCTGCACCATTCACTGAAACAGCCTTGCTTGCAACCATCTGACCATTGGTAGAGAATACCTGAACGAGATAGTTACCCGGTGTCTCAACGTCGAAGAGTACATCACGGTCGATAGCGTAAACCTTCATGTCAGCAGCCTCAGTGCCGTTGATACCTGTTGGATCAGCCTTCACCTTGATTACCTGGAAGGTACGAGTGTCAGAACCATGTGCGTTCTTCAATGTCAATGTTACCTCATAGTCACCAGCCTTAGCATACTTCAACTTCGCTGTACCAGCCATATCAGTACCATCCTGTGATACGATAGTAGCCTTCTTAGCTGTCCACTCTGCTGTTGTCTTCACCTGGAAAGTACCAGAAACGAATGGGCTACCAGCATCGTAAGTAGGAGCATCTGGTACAAGTGATGTAACTCCTTCGCCTTCACCAGCCTTCAATTCACCGTGAGCCAACTTAGCAGTACCCACCTTGCTTGCGAAGTAGTGACTTGCATCAGCGTCTGTCTCGAAGTCCCAATAAGCCTTCAAGCCAGCTTCATTAGCATCGGTAGACATCATTGTGTGAGCAGCCTCTGCTGCTGTGAGTGCCTTGTTAAAGAACTTAACATCGTCAACAGTAGCATTCATCGCAGCTGTGCTGTGACGACCAAGACTGATACCGAGAACATTATCAGCCCACCAACCATTGTTTGCGAATCTCTGAGAGTTCAGACCTTCACCATCAGTGCCATAGCTCCAGTTGTATGCCTTAGCTTCCTTACCATTGATATAGAGCATAGGCTTGGTATCAGAACCATTACCATCCATAGCTAAAGTGAAGTGTGTCCAAGCACCTGGGATGAAGTCAACCTTCCAACGCTGCTTGTACTCTGGAGAGCCACCACCGTTCTTAGCACGGAGTGTCAACTCATAGATACCAGTGTTAGGATCGTAGGTAGACCACATTGTACCCCAGTTGTTCTGTGGCCAGCCTGTACCTGGATCACGCATGTCGATAATCTGAGTGTTACCTGTAAAGCCATTGAACTTAACCCAGAATGCGAGTGTCCAAGCTTGGTTGTTGCTTGTCAAGCCAAGTTCAGAAACCTTAACGCCTACTGGCTTCTCGAGGGTCTTGATACCTCTTGAACCAGAACCATCAGCCTTCTTACCTTCGTACTTCATTGTTACCTCGCTGTTAGCCATAACCTCAATAGAAGTCTCGCTGTCGTTAGCTGTGAGCTTGTTGATATGAGGAACAGCACCTACTGCATCAGAAGTAATCTGAATGTAGTTTGCGTATCTTACTTCCTTATTAACACGTGCACCATTCTCATAAACTGCACCTGTAAGAACGAGATCGTAGAAGCCTGTCTGGCTCAAACCATTCTCAACCTTGATTTCATTAGTATTGTTGCTGCTTGCTACAGTTGCACCATTGTGCTCAATCTTCCAGTTACCAGCCTCGTGACGTGGGTCAACATAAGCGATAGTGAAAGCCTCATTTGGCTTGATAACAGACTTGTCTGCCTTGATTTCGTCGCTATATTCGTAGCTATTGAAGATTTCGTGATCCTCGCCCCAAGCAATAGGGCTCTCCTTCTTCATATCGAGAGATACTGCAGATACACCAAACTTCACCTTGCCCTGACCCTTAAGGTCTACAGGAACAGAATAGAACATACCTGCCCATGAGGTGGTTACACCCATGAGGATTGGCTCCTTACCCTCCTGCTTAGCCCAGAGCTTGAAGAGAGAAGTCTTCACGTCTGTGTTGTAGCAAGGCTCGCCCTGACCCTTAGTGTTAGGCATGTTGAAGATAATCTTAGCGTCAACACCATTCTTTGCAGCGTGCAACAAGGTTGTCTTTACATCGATTGGTTGTGCAGGAGCATCGAATGTGCCACGAACGATTGAGAACTCACCGAGGTAGAGATTCAGGTTGGCAGCATTCTCCATCTTGAGCGCAACGAGTGCAAGTGTCTTACCATTCAAAGAACCATCAACAGTGATAGTCTTCTCAACCCACTTGTCCTCATCTGCCTCATCAGTAGAAGCGAGTACTGGATAAGCCTTCTCAGTGTTTACAGCATCCTCTGTAGCGAATACCAAAGAAGCATCAGCCTTACCACCCTTAACCTTATAACGGAAGGTGATAACGTCGCCTGTCTTCAAAGCATACTTTGTCTTGAAGAGGTGGAGATACTCCTTAGGAGTAGAACCATGTACACGAACAGTAGAACCACCCATGTAAGCATCGTCCCATACGAACTCTGCATCAAGACCATTTGCAGGAACATCAGCAGCGGTACGACCGAGCAACTTGTCAGCAAACCACCAACGCCATGTTGGCAAGTAATCCTGTACACCTACGTTAGCCCAAGGACGATCGTTCTGACGTACACCACCATAGTTGAAGAACTTACCGTTACCGAGGTTGAAGTAAGTAATCAATGGCTCCTGTGTCAAGTCCCAAGACATAGAACTACGTGCAGTCATCATCGCTGACATACCAGCGAAATCTGTGTTATCAGCATTGTAGTTCAAGCTGTTATTGATTTGGAGAGAGTTAACCGGGTTACGTGAACCGCTTGAGAACCAACGCTCTGTACGCAACATATAAGTGCGCTGCTGTGTCTCTGGGTCACTACCCTTCTCACCACGACTCTCGAAGAACATGTTCTGTGAGTGTGCACCCCAAAGACCGATAGAGATTGGATAATTCTTCAACAAAGTCCAACGTGAACCTGTACGTGGCTCACCACCCTGCATGTTGATACCAGCATAGATGTCTAATGGGTTACGCTCAATCTCTTCAGCCATCTCAACTGTATTCTGCAACAATGTTGATGAGTTCCAGTTATAGTTGAAGAAGAGGTTGGCTGCCTCGCTGCCTTTTGCACCAAATATGCTCTTGTTATTTTCATTCAAACCATGGTCAAAAGAGATACGTCCCTTATCATTGGTACCATCATACCATATATTCTCATAGATTGGGTTGGTTGGTCTGATTGCTTTGTTAAGATCCACATGAAAATCTCTTAGTTTTCTTGTTATACGACCAGCACCAAAATACTCTGAATACTCAGAGTTGTAGCCAAGACCATCATAACCAAAGTAATTCATGTAAGCAGCTGCCTTCTGCACATCTGTTGAAGCAAGTTGCTCTAAAGCACTGCTCCACGCACCAGACAATCCACCATATGGAATACCAGCAACAGAAGATACAGGCACACCATTCTTATGTGCTGCGTCCAACAAAGCTGCAGGAATACGACCGATTTTGCGTGGCAGGGATATTAAGAGATATGGCTATGTGGACAATGGATTATTCTTAATCAACACCCACAATGGCATTAGAAACAAACTCCCACGCATTGACATCAACGATTATCCTGCTGTAAAGACGCATTTAGACCAATATTGGGACAGAATCTCCACTCGTGCGGATAAAGGTGACACTCCATATAATCTTCGTAACTGCGCTTATTTGGAGGATTTTTCTAAGCCAAAAGTTGTATACATGGAAATACAAACCGATAATCCAGAAGAAGGTTACCCATTCCCATGCTATTCTTATGATGACAATAGGTGTATTGTCTTAAATACTGCATACATAATGAGTAGTGAAACTACAGATCCAAGATATGTACTTGGTATACTTAACTCAAGACTAGGAAAGTTCCTTGTAAAGCTGTATGTAATCCAATTGCAAGAAAGGCAATTCAGAATGTTGTCTCAATATGTCATGAATTTTCCTATAGCACATCCAACAAAAGAACAAGAAAACGAAATGATACACCTTGTACAAGATGTATTAGTACACCAATCTTTAGCATCAGAAAAAAGAATTGATAACCTTGCATTTCAAATATACGGTCTTACAGAAATAGAGATTAAATCACTTATTAGCAGGTAGATTCAAGACTACCTGCTAATGGCTTAATCAAAGGTTTAAGGATTCCAAATAACTTATTTCTTCAATATCTAACCTATATATTGCATATATGCGCTCAGAAAGAATTCGCTTCAAGTTACTATTGGCTGGAGTACTGAGTAACTGTTCAACAATTTCTACAACCTCCTCATTTATGGTGGAGGGAATAGGAAAGAGTATAATGTTTTGTGCCCCAACTTGAGCATCACCGACTCCTGTTTTATTCATATTAGTAATTTCACTGTACCATATTAGGGGTGACGAATTTAAGAATCCTAAGATGTGTGCTAGATGATTGCCTGTTAGTAGATAGCAAGCATTGTTCAGCATTATACCATTGTTGTCTATTGCAAAAGCCAACCGGCTTCCAATAATCTTCCAAATAATTTTTGGCTTAGAAAAATCCTCCCAATAACTAATGCTATCTTGTGTCTCAAACCACTTATTGCTGGTTCTCTTTCGGGCTTTCACTTTCTCACCATTTACAATATGCGTTTTACCTGTTTGCTCCAACCTTTCAATACCGAAAGAAAGTAAGTATTGTTTAACTGCTGGGTATTCTTCAATATTGTAATGGCGTGAGGGGAAAGTGGCAATAAGCCATAGTTCAGCCCACTCATACCCATACCTCTTAATATCCCTGCCACGCAAAATCGGTCGAATAAGTTCAGCCGTTCTTTTGCGTTCGTCCTCAGTTTGACAGTTATTAAGGATTTCTTTCCTTTTCTCTGTCGATATTATAAAAGCCTCGTTACAGCCTGTCTTTATGCCATAGTTGATTTGGATATCCCAATCTTTTAATGGTGTTCCCACTGCCTCTATCTTGCGTTTGATACTTTGCTCGATAGGTGACAGAATTACCCAACTATCTGATGTGTAGAAATCACACACTGTATGCTGCTGCTGTACAAAATCGCTCAAATTCTTTACACTATCTTTATTCTGCTTATTGGTAATGGCGCAGGTTGTTTTATGCTGGTTATTAGACCTTGAGAAAAGTAAGATATTTGTGTCAACAGTAGCACTCTCAAAAATCTTCACTCCAGCAAAGTCTATAAGCAGTAATGGGTTTGTCTTATTTGCAAAGAAGTCTCTTGTCTTTTCGCCATATCCAGCACGCATCCATTTGTTGGACGTAATGTAGCATAAGTGCCCATCCTTCTTTAATAGCTGCCATCCACGTTCATAGAACAGACAATAGATATCACCTTTACGGTCAAAGGTAGAATATCCACACCCTTCATACAGTTTCGCTAATTCTCCACCATTGTTTTGAAGTTGTATGTATGGCGGATTGCCAATAACAATATCGAATCCATTTTTAACACCAAACATCCATTCAGGATCAAAGAACGGACTAACTGCATTTTGGTCGTATGGATTCCATTCTGCAAGTTGTTTGGCATCATCAGATGCAAAATTATTCTCATCAGATAAAAGTTCTATTAGTTTTTTGCGTAAGTCTAAATCCTTCTCTCTTAAGCGATGTTTTGTAGAAGTCGACTTAGCAGAAAAATGTAGATGACGTATCTGATGTAATTCTTTCTTTATTGACTCTATCTCTTCACTTTTAAAGAGGTTTAACTGACGATCTTCCTTCTTCTTTGCAATAAGTGAGTTTGCTGAAACAAAATTAGTTTCAAGGTTAGGCAATGTTGGGATGCCGAAGTTTGGTTTAGAGGCATCTTTCTCACAATTACATATTAAGGAAATGAAGAAGCGCAGTTTTGTAATCTGTGCTGCTATGCTTTGTATGTCGCTACCATAAAGGCAATTTTCAATAACTGATAGTTTCAAATCATATACATTTTCATCTGGCGAAATACGCTCCAGTATCTCAACTATTCTGTTGAGCAGTCCCATTGGAAAAGCACCAGAGCCACAAGCAGGGTCAAGTATCTTGACAGCCTTTAGTTTATCTGCAATCTTTAGATATTCATTACTCTTTGTTTTGTCAAAAGTGAAATCATAAGAGAATAGTGAACGAACAAAATCATTGTTTCCCAAATAGGCAATGAGACTTTCATCAACCATATAATTGACAATCTCACGTGGTGTATAGAATGAGCCACTTTGGTTGCGTGCCGTCTCTTTTGTTTCTGGGTTATAGGCACCCAACAAGTTTTCGAAGACTTTACCTAAGAGTTCAGGGTCAAGTGCTACCTGCTGTTCCTCAGGTGAGTTCTCCTCAATAGTAAAGTTATATCGGCTCAGAATAGAGAGCAATCCTTTCTCTGGTTCAAAGAAAAGAATGTTCGGAACTACAGCACGATGCTTGTATCGACCATCCGCAAAACGAGCATCATTACGACTGAACCCATCAAAATTATAGCATTGTTCAACACCATCAATATAGCGTGTCTTATCTAAACACTCAAAGAGGCCTCCATTCAAGAACGGAACTTCTGAGAAGAGGTTGACAATTTCCTGTTCGCTGATAGAGAACATTTCAGCATATCTATATAATGTTTTGATGTCTCTTTTTGTAGAGGTCGCAAATTTACGTGTGTTGCCATTTTCGTCTTCTATAGCACAGTTTAATGTTGCAAAGAAAAGATTCTGGAGAATAGCATTATAATAGTTACCGACAGTTGTACTATATGGGTCGAACTCTTTCAGTATTGTTGAAAGATATTCAATATCAAAGATTCGGTTTGGCACCAATTCTTTCTGTTTGATAAACCATACGAACATAATACGGGTTATCATACGTATAACCTTCTTTTCTACATCGTCCCTATCATCATCTTCCGTAGTTATATTATTAGGGAAGGTTACCTGAGTAGAGTCGTCTATAGCCCACTGATACCACTCAAACAAGTCTTTGTAGAATTGTTTGGTGAGTGTCTCAACAGAAAAGGCCTCGGTGATGTCAGTTAAAGCTTGCTTACTTTCTTTCAACTTTCCAAACTGCTTTATAGCTGTGTGGCATCCACGTCCTTCTCCAAGCAGATAGGTATAACGTTTAGTATCAGTAGATATTTTTTCATATTCCCCCTGTTTGTTGAAGCCCCAAGTTTCGCTTACATAGGAGAAACGTAGTATGCTTTCATTCTTGCGATAGCAGAACATAAAAGCACCTGCATGATTGGTACGCCAGTCCGTGGTGAGCATATCACGAATACCACGCCGATTACGCTCTATGTCTACATTGTCTGAGAGTTCTACTTCGTAAATGGCAATAGTCAAACCATCTGACAATTTTATGTAACCCAAGTTTAATGCTTCTTTAGCCAAATGACTGCTTACATGAATCTTTCCAGGGCTATTATGAAAAGTAACCTTGTTCAGGAATATGTCATGAAGTAGTTGCTGCCATGATTCACGGTTATATTTTGATTCAATAATCTCTTTGTAATTCATTGTTCGATATTTGATTTATTGGAAACTTTCGGAAAGTATAATTTCTGCGTCTGTTTCTTGTTGATTTAACATTGTTTCTTCTGCAATATAATAAGGGGCATACTTTTGTGCCATTGTGATGATTTCGCTGAAGGCCTCATCATGTGTCATTCGAACTTTACCGCCAGTACGTCGAAGGTCTTTCTGGATACGCTGTAAACGCTTGGCAATATAGGTGATAACGCCACGCTCCACCAATGTTTTTAGATGTGCAACTTTGATGTAAAGGTCATTGTTTCCAATCTCATTCATAAAGTTGTTCAACAGATTGATAGCTGTACTAACCTGAGCACCCAGATTAGAGAGATCTTTCTGCGAGGTCTCTTGTATACGGATTTCCTCGTCTTGAATGGTACGGAACTTTGTCAAGGCTTTCTCCACATGCTTGTGATGGTTGCTTATACGAGTAACAGGTTTCTCATCCTTAGTTGCTTTGAAGTAATTAAGTGCATCAAGAACGGAAATTTCTTGAGCATTTTCCGACACAAGGAAGAATACTTTTCGGAAGTTTGTCTTTAAGAATACCAGTGTGTCTTCAGATAGCGTAACACCATTAATAGTTTTAGACTCTCGCCCTGTTCGACTGCGTAAGGATATCTTAGCAATACGGTTGTATTCCTGTCGGTTCGTCTTAAAGAGAGTACGAAGCTCCTCATAGAAAGGTAGTTCCTTGTTAATATCTTTCTTTTGCTCGTTCACTCCTTCTTCAAACAATTTACTTAGATTACGGTCTATAATTTCTTCTTGAGAATAAATTTGATTGTCCTCGCCAAATGTACTATGGAATGATTGGATTTTGCTTAATGCAATCTGGTTCAGATTAATTTGTTTATTACCTTCCCTTGAAGGATAGAAAACATAGTTATAGATATGCTTTGAGGCAGAACCAATACGATTAACACGACCAATACGCTGCATCAGCCTTGTCGAATTCCACGGCGTATCATAATTCACAATCACATTAGAACGATGCAAGTTGACACCTTCTGCCAGTACGTCTGTCGTCAGGATGATATTATACTCGTTGAGTTTCTGCTTGTAGTTAGCATCAAAGTTCTCACGTATTGTCTTAAATTGTTTATTGCGATTCTGTGCAGAGATTACCAATACGTCCTTACGATTGATTCTACGTTTTAGATAGTCAACAGTATCAACTGACTCAGAGAACACAACTAACTTTTTCTCTGGGTTACGATCACTTCTGAAAAGTTCATGTTTTAGTAACTCATTAAACTTGGCAAACTTAGAATCATCTTCATCAGAAATATCTTTCCAGTCAGCTAACATTTGTTCAAGGATAGCTTGATCATTATGTAGCATATCAATAAACTCTGGACGGAAATCAGCAGCATGAAAGATTGCGTTCTTAGGATTGTTAGAAGCTTTAGCGTTAAGTTTCTCTTCGATTTCTTCTTCGGATAATCCAGACTCCAATAGCAGATTGATGTCAAGGTCTGGTGCAATATAGACCTTGTCATTATCAAACATATCAATCATATTCTGATTGGCTTGATGGAAATTCTCTATAGAAACTTGAAATGCGTAGAAACTACTTTCCAAACGCTTTACAAGTCCATTCTTTCGGATTCCTGCAAGACTACGGCTTATCAACTCTGCATTGTCATAAAGACCATTTGCGACTTCTGGTTTTAAGTATGCAATAGCTTGATAACGTGCATAGGTGAGCTTTTTGTCAAGAATCTGTATCGCTTGTTCAAAGAGATTGGCTAAATGCTCATTTAGCTCATACTGGTTCTCTATTGGATGTTCAACTTTAGGAAATCCATTCACATCCTTGTTGTATCGGGGTATACTTTCTATATCTGTTCGGGTACGACGCACAGTTAATGGTTTAATGATACGGTCTCTTACCTTCTCTGCTAATCGTTTAAAATCCTCAATACTTGTATTGTTATTTTTTCGTAGTCTCTTGAACTCTTTTATCAATGGAGAAAAGAATGCAGTAAGGTTGCTAACTCCATCAATGGTACAATGACGAGGATCTTGGAAAAGTAATATCTCCGTATAGATATCAGCTGGAGAATTGTTCATAGGAGTTGCGGAAATTAGCATGACCTTCTTTTTGTAGCCAGAAATATTACCTGTTACTAAGCGTGGCATCTTGCAAATTTCTTGAAGTTGCTCAAAAGCTGATGTGGTATGACTACGGAATTTATGAGCCTCATCTACAAGTATGAGATCATATTCTTCTGCATTCCAATAATTATAATCCTCTTCATCAAGAACCTTGCTTAAGCTACCGTTTGTAATGAACTTGGCGTATTTGTCTATACCAAAATCTTTGAAAGTAGACTTCCAGTTCTGTTCTACTGCAGGAGGGTATACTACAAGAATCTTAGTATGCTCATAACCATTCTCTATAAGGAATTTCTTTGCAATCATAGTTGCAACAATGGTCTTACCCAAGCCAACCACATCCGAGAGAAAGAATCCATCGTAGCGAATAAGCTTCTGATAGCCTTCTATGACGGCATCCATCTGATAATCATATTTCGTATAGCCCTCTGGCATATCAAAGGGATCAGCACTGTCGGTCTCAAGTACACGGTCAGCATAATACTCCATTAGCATCTTAATGTAAAGATCATAAGGAGGAACATCGCCTTTAAGGTAGGTTCTGTCAATGGCTGCTTTTATATCTTCAGAAGTTATTTCACAACCTTCAGATTCTTTCCATAACTGCTCGAATTCATCTTTTGCAAATTTCACATCATCATATCGGTCCAACTTTACATTGAACTCATATTGCTTGTCCTGTGTTATTCCTAATCCATTCCCTGATAAATTACTTGAGCCTGTAATGGCCATACTTTGAGAGTACTGATTAAAATTATCGGGATATAGCACATATATCTTTGCATGAATCTTTTTGGAAGGATGAGCGCGTAATTCAAGTTTTTTGTCAAGAAGGTCTTGTACCATTAGATACATTCCATCTTCTATTTCCTTACAATAGTTGGAAGTTTCTATGTCAGTTCTTATCTTTCTGAGATACTCTTCTTTAACCTCTTCCTCTGCTCCAAAAAATAGTTTTCCTTGCTGTGCCGCTTTAGCAATATATTTGTCTACATCTATGCCTATCAGTACTCTCACCTTTCCGATATTATCAAGGAAAGGGCGTAAGGAGAAATAACCAGAGGCACGAAGAAAGCCTACAACAGCATCAAGATTTCTGATTTGAGGATTGTGCTGTAATACACCCTCAAATTCTTTCATTAGCGTATTCCCATTCCTGTTGGTAAAAATATGGGAGGATATATGTGATTCTATACTCATTTTTGTCTGTATTCTTATGTTCTCAGTTATTCTGTAAAAGATAATATTCGTTATTAGGTTACTAATTCGTGTTCAAAGGTACAAAAAAATACTCTTATCCTATCATAAATTTAATAGGATATAAATTATGTTGTTAATAATCATTTTGGTTTTTCCAAAATATTGAGTGATAAGCTATTTATATATACAATACAAAGAGCAACTCTAAGTTTACTGCAAAAAACTTAGAGTTACTCTGAGTGAAATTACTTAAAGTTCTAAAGACCAATGGTAAACCTTATCAATCTAAACTTATGAAGGCTCCTATTTGTCCGATTTTTTCACCAGCCAATTTTGTAAAGACTGTAAAACGGCATTCAATTAACGCCCTTTGGGCTTGCAAAAGATGCCTTTTAAGACCCTTACTAACGCCCTTTTGAAGTCCAATTAAGCACCTTTTCTTGCATGCCTTCATAACCAATTGATTTACTGTTGGTTGCAATCTTGACTTTTATACATGTTTCCCAGGTTTATTTTAGGTGACTTACATCAATTTATGTAATGGATTTTCAACGTCTTATCTACATTTGACGGGGAAGTTCGTAGCAAAAGATTAAGCTATATGTCGAGTAGAAGAATTAAGGGAGTTCAGGGCATAAAAAAACAGAGTAACAAGTTCATTTGTTACTCTGTCTTGAAATATTATTTTGTCAACACGTTAACTTGTCAACACGTTAACTCGTCAACTATCTTATTCGTAAGCGCCAATCTCACCAATCAAGAAACGAGGATACTCGCTTGTGTCAAAGCTCTCGAGGATGGTCAACTTAACATACTTACATGTTACTGGCGTGTTGAAGACGATTGGGAATGGGGTCTCGTCATCATACTGAGTTGCTGTGGTAGCAGTACCCATCTTTATCCATGTCTTACCGTCTAAGCTGGTAGATACAGCTACCTTCTTCACCCCATATCCGTAGCTTGTGTAGTTGCAGAGAATACCAACACCTGTGAGTTTCTTTGTGCTATTAAATTCCATTGTAAACTCTGGCTCATAATAGGTGTATGTCCATACATAGGTGTCATTATCGCCATCATTCAACTTCGAAGCATTTGTACTGCTGAGTGTAGTTGACATCTGATATTCGTTCAAGGCAATCTGCTTGTCTGCATTGAGCGTACCAGATGCATTGATGTTATTGAAGGTGAAGTTAGTTGTAACCAATACCTTCGTGTTTGTCTTTGCTGTTTCAGCACCGTCAACACTCTTGATAACAACAGATGTAACGCCGTTCTTCAACATAGCCAAGTTCTTGAGGGCATCGCCATTGACCAACTTAACGACGATTGGTTCAGAGACCTGCTGTCCCTTTGCGATGGTAACAGAGGTCTTGTTAAGACGGATAGCGTCAGTGCTCATCACCTCTTCGCTACTGTTAGCCTCAACACCGTCAGATGTAGCAGCCAATGTAACTGTAACATCCTTCTCTGCTGGAGAAGACAGTCTCACGTAGAACTGTGCGCTATCATTCGCCAAGGTAACAGCTGTTGAAGATTTCACACCAGAGAGCGACACCTTGTTGCCCTCACTGCTACCAGTGTAGAGATATGCCTTTGCAGAGTAGTTTTCTTCCGCAGTAGGGTAGAGCGTACTACCAACTTCTGGCTCGCTCTGGCAAGATGCCAGTGTGGCAGCAACCAAAGAGGCTGCCAACACTGACTTGAATACGTTTATTTTCATATTTGAGTTTCCTTTTGACTTATTTACCATCGATTCTTACGTTCTGCTCCCAGGTTGGAACAGCTACACACTTACCAGTGTTGCCGTGACCTGTTGCATCATTGAAGGTATCACCCTGACCCTCGTTGAGCTTCCAGTATGCCTCCAAGCTGGTGCTCTTAGCATCGCAAGCGTACATGTTGTTAGCAATCTGAGCCTGTGTACGAGCCACGGTCCAGAAGCGAAGTTCGCTTACCTTCACGTCTGCCTTCAGATAATCAGTGTTACCGAAGTTGAAGCGGTTGCTGAGGTTAGTACTCTTACCAGGGAGGTCCATAGAGTTATCAAGCGCACCATTCACATAGAGGTAGAGCTTTGTACCTGTACAAACGAATGCGAGGTGATACCACTGGTTAGCATTAAAGAGCTGCTTACTGTTCATCTGTGTACCCTGAGTCTTAATCTGCAGACGGTTACCCTCGATAGGAGCATCACCGAAGCGAGTATAAATCTCGCCACCATCGTTACCCCATGCACCGAAGAGTGTCTGGTTGTTAAGTTCGCCAAGAGCCGTACCGAGCTTGCTCATGTTCACGTTCATCTCGACAGTCCACTGTGAAAGGTCATAGGTCTGACGCATTGAGAAGTGGATGTTATGAGTTGAGTTAATGATTGGCACAGCCTGATAAACAACCTGATCGAGGATGTAAACCATTGAACTACCAGAGTTCAAGACGTCGTACTTGCCATCTTTACTCTTCAGACGGAGGGCAACAGCATACTTCTGACCGCTGTCCTTCAGTGCCTGTGTCAATGGGTTAATCGTCAGTGTCACATCAGAAGAAACCGACTTGCCCTTCTCAATCGTCACCTCGTTAGAAGAGAGTGAGTAGAGAGTTGCAGGCAATGGCTTGTAAGAAGTCTCGTTACGCTGGTTGTATTCAGCGAGTGCCGTTGTATCACTTACCACCTCGAAGGTGTAGTCCTGTGTAGCAAGGTCAGAGAGACGCACGTTCACAGAAGAAGTGACAGCCGACGTACCGATAGTAATATTCTGACTTGAGTTACCATTAGTATTGGTCTGTGCGATATACGCCTGATTAGAAAGAGGCGAATATTCAGCATTCTCACAAGAAGCCAGCATTGTCAGAGAAGCCATAGCCACGGCTGCGATGAAAAGCTTAGAAATATTGTATTTCATAATTTGAATGTCTTGATTATTGGATTGATGGATTCATAATCTGGATAGCCTTGCGCAAGAAAGGATAGTTGCCAGTCTGTCCAGATACGGTATACTCGTACTCCATGTGATAGGTTCCTACACCACCCTTACGGTAGGTTACGCCATTGTAAACAGGGTTCCAGTAAGCCATACCTAAGAGAGAAGGAACGGTTGTTCCATTGTCTAAGCGGAAGGTTACACCACCCGTACCAGCATAGTTCTCAAAGTTCTCGCAGACGATGAGCTTATTAGCCACCTGCTCTGGTGTGAGATACTGCTGGAAGTGAGTAGCCTGTGCTTCGAAACGGCTGTTCAAACCACTGTTGCCTGTACTGCCATACGCCTGCAGGATGAAGTAGTTGAAATATTCGCCATACTCTGCAGCCATAGCGTCAGGCTCACCATCGATAACGAACATCTTATCAGTTCCAGACTTAGGACCGATGCGCTTGCCCATTGTCTTTACGAAAGCCTCCATCACCTTAGCGTTCTGCCAAAGCTCCTTATCGGTCTGGAAAGGCTGAGCATATGAAGGTTCAGCATCGAGGTCGAAACCATCATAACCATACTTGGCAATCGTGTCGCAGATAGCATTTGCATACTTCTCAGTAGCTGCAATCTGTGAAGCCTCATCGCTGCCCCATCCCCAGAACTTATGACGCCACTCTTTCCATGTAAGGGTAGAGTCAGTATTGGTTGGAGTAATCTGGTCACCAATGTCAAATACAAGGCAACTGATAAGCACCTTCGTACCCTTTGTCTTCTGAACGAAGCGGAGATCCTTCAGCATTGCTTCTGTTGGATTCTTCCAGTTTCCCCAAAGAGAAACGAAGTCAGTACTGTCAGGAAGACCCGCCAAAGAGTTCTCATGCGTAACACCAGTACCCGTCCAGTTACCGAACCAACCGAAAGCTACAGAGTGGTCAGTCTTCTTATAGTTGCGAAGTTGAGCATAGTAAGCCTCAGACTTATTTGTGTGAGTAAGGTCAGCTCCGTCCTTTGCCTCTGTCTCAGTCCAGTCGCTGCAGGCTGTGAAAGCCGTTGCAGCGCAGGCTGAAAGCAAGAATATCTTTATTAAATTCTTCATTTTTTATCGAATGTTTATTGTATGATAGATATCGTTTAACGCTGCCACCACATCTTGGTTGCATAGTCGTCATTACCCTTTAACAGCTGTACAGCCTTAATATAGTTTGCCTTGTTATTGGTAGCCTCATCAATATCAAATGGGATACGGTTAGCAACCTGGATGCTATAGTCTGTTGACTGTGCCAGAGGGAACACCTTTGGATAGCCTGTACGACGGATTTCGCTCCAGCCTTCCTGTCCGTTAGGGAACATTGCAATCCACTTCTGAGTAATCAGACGCTCCATCTTCTGCTCGTCAGTAGCTGAGTCGTCCCACTTGATAGTGATTGTACTAACAGCACTAACATTCCCACCGTACTCGCTGATTGGGTCAACATAGTTTGCCTCGGTTGATGTATTGTCAGCCAAGTAGGCTGTTGCAGAACCTGCACCCCACTGCTCGAAGGAGAGTTTCACACCTTCTTCATAGAGGCTCTGAGCGGTACCGCCCATATTGCTCCATCCTGCCAACGCTCCTTCTGCACGACAGAAAGCCATCTCAGAAGCCGTGAGCCATACGCCCTTGCTATCCTGCTTGATGTTTGCAGCTGAGTAAGCCTTACCTGCTGTGGTCTTATTACCAATCTTCGCAGCGGCACGACAACCGATAACTGTACGTGAACCTCCCTCTACTGGGCTGAAGAACTTTGTCAGACGTGGGTCGTTGTAACCTGTGAGGAAGCTCTCAAGGTCGGCACAAGCACGGCTATCACCCCACTCTACAGATGTCTTATACTGTCCGTTAGGGATATAAGCAATAGCGCAGTTGTCGTCATTGCTTGTAATCACACCGTCCTGTACTGCCTGCTCACCCAACTGCTTAGCCAATGTTGGCTCAACATAACGGATGCGGATAGCAATACGAAGTTTCAAAGAGTTCGCATACTTCAACCATTTAGCCAACTTACCCTGATAAACCTTGTCATGTTCCTCTGCAATAGCTACATTTGCGTTTGCAGCAACCAATGGCTTAATAATGTCAGTAGCCTTATTGAGGTCAGAGATAAGGCTCTTATAAACGTCTTCCTGTGAAGAGTAAGCATTACCATCTGTTGCATCAGCACCGATAGGAAGTGGTCCGTACATATCTGTAAGACGCATGAACGACTGTGCACGGAGAATCAAAGCCCAAGCATAAACAGGTCCTTCATTGTTTGTTACACGTGCAATCTCCTTGAAAGCAGAAACAGTCTTAGGCATAGAATCCTTAAACGGATAGCGTACCCAACCAGTAGGTGCATTCATACGAGCAAAGTTCTTCTCAGCGAAACCATTGTTAGCATAGGTCATGTAACGACCCAAGTAGTTACCGATAAGGTCTTGGTTCATCTGGTAAGCATTCTCCTGCTCAGGGAAAGCCTCGTTCACCATCTGCACGATGAAAGAAGAGGTTTGATAGTTGTCGCGCGACAAGTCTTCGAGAGAAGCACCCGTTCCAGGACGGTTTGCCTCTTGGAATCCATCTGTACAAGACGACATTGAGCATAGCAGCACACTTGCGAATGTACAAGCTGTGACCGCCTTATATATATTAATCTTTTTCATTTATATTTCGATTAAATGAGTGGTTAAATGTTTAGAATTTCAGCTTCACGTTGAAACCGAGTGTACGAAGGCTTGGCTGCATGAGGTAGTCGAAGCCCTGATAGTAGGTACCTGTTGATGCTGTTGCCTCTGGATCGAATGGTGCCTTGTTGTAAAGCATGAGGAGGTTGTTAGCTGTCAAACCGAGTGTCAGCTCCATACCGCCCAACATTCGACGTGGGAAGGTGTAAGCGAGGTGTGCCTCCTGGATACGTGCGTTGGTTGCACTGTAGATATACTCTGACCAGATTGGGTTCTCACCACCTACTACAGCGTAGTACTGCTCAGCTGATACCAAACCATTGTTTACTGCGATACCGCCCTTGTCGCGTGCATCAGCAGATGCCTTTGATACACCGTAAGCATCCATCAACGCCTGTGTCTGTGACATTACGATACCACCGAAACGTGCGGTAACAACGAATCCTAAGTTAAAGCCCTTCCAAGAGAAGTCGTTAGAGAAACCGATGTTACCCTTTGGAAGTACTGAACCACGATAAGATGGGTTAGTAAGGTTCACCTGTGATACGTTACCATCCTTGATAGCGATATTGCCTTCTGCGTCACGCTTGAAGTCACTGGTCATATAGAGGTCGCCCATCGTACCACCCTTCTTAAGGATGATGTTAGCACCATTCAAACCACCTTGGTTGATAACCTCATTAGGATCGTCGAGCAACTCAACAATCTTGTTGCGGTTAGCACTGTAAGTGAAGCTACTGCTCCATGCGAAGTCACCCCAATTGTGGTTGTAACCCAATGAAAGCTCAATACCACGGTTTCTTACGTTACCCGTCTGTACATACTCAGAAGAGAATCCCTGACTACCTGTGATAGGACGAAGGAAGGTCTGGTTGCGAGTGTTAGACTGATAAACTGTAACATCCAAAGTAAGTGCATTATTGAAGAAACGTGATGTCAAACCTGCCTCCCAAGAGTTCGTACGCTCTGGACGGAAGTTTGATGGGAACTTATAAGTTACGGTGCTATAAGTACCTGACGCTGGGTTATACTGATAACGCCATGGTGAGGTGATGTTTGGAGAAATAGCTGAACCTACTGATGCCCATGAACCACGCACCTTCATGTAACTAATCCATGATGGAAGTGTTGCCATCTGAGAGATAACTGCTGACATACCCACTGATGGATAGAAGAAAGACACGTTGTCTGTGCCGTCCAAAGCTGAATCCCAGTCGTTACGACCTGTTACGGTCATAAACAGCATACTGCGCCAGCCCAACTCGACGTTAGCGAAGAGTGAGTTAATCTTGTGTGCATGGTCTGTGAAGATTGGACGGTTGTCAGCGGTTGCTGTACCGTAATCGATTGCGTTTGGAGTGAACAAGTTAGAAGGTGCCTTCAAACCGCCTTGGAAACCTGTTACGTTATACTTGTTACGTGTGAACGAACCACCGAGGTTGGCTGATACTGAGAAGTCGTTCAATGTCTTGTTGATATTGAACATCAAGTCGCCATAGAGTGAACGGTCATTCACCTTGTCATAACCATAGAAACCATACTTTGAGTGAGCAAAGAGATTGGTTGTTGAAGCGTAACGCTTGTCTTCCTGCTTTGTACCTGCATCGTCCCAACGCAAACGACCCACAACGTCCATCCAGTCGAAAATCTTATACTTAAGACTTGCACTGATCATGTAACGGCTGCGGTTGTTTGAACGAACCATACGGTTGGCTACCCAATATGGGTTCTGCATACTCAACGCATCACCGAAGTTCCAGTTCTGAACATTGATACCTCTTGTCACATCATAAAGCTCGTATGTACGAACAGCATCGAAGCTCTCACCACGTGGGAAGAGATAAACAGCGGTCAATGGGTTGAAGTACTGACCCTGAGCTGTCAAGTTCTTATCATGCTCCTTGATGTAATTGAAGTTGAAGTCGAAGGTCATCTTGTCGTGCAAGAACGTTGTTGTATTGCGGAATGCAAAGTTATAACGGTCGTAGCTGTTATTAGGAATGATACCCTTTGCATTCGTCGTACCTACAGAGATATAGGTCTGGTTCTTGTCAGTACCTGCGGTAAGAGCAACGTTGTTCTGAACGTTCGTACCTGTATTGAAGAAGTCCTTTGGCTCATAGTTACCATAGACTGATGGAGTCTTTGCGCCCCATGACTTCACTTCGCCAGCACGGTTTACGTAAGAGTTCTGGAACTCTGGCATGATGAATGGGTTAGCAAACTGTGTACTGTTACTTACAGTCACACTTACCTTACCTTCCTTACCCTTCTTTGTGGTAATCATGATGACACCCTGCGCAGCAGCTGAACCGTAGAGGGCAGCAGCAGCAGGACCACTGAGGACGCTGATTGACTCGATATCCTCTGGGTTGATATCTGCAATACCTTCTGAACCTGGCTGTGAACTGAACGCACCACCTGAAATCTCACCCTGACTGGTGTTGTTGATTGGCACACCGTCGATTACATACAAAGCCTGATTGCTACGGGTGATAGACTTAGGACCACGCATCACAACGCGGGCTGCACCACCCATACCAGCTGAAGATGCATTGATGTTCACACCTGCTACCTTACCAGAGAGCGAATTCATGAAGTTAGGGTTCTTAACCGTTGTAAGGTTCTCGCCACCTACCTTCTGAACGTTATAGCTCAACGCCTTCTCTGAACGCTTGATACCCAAAGCGGTTACCACAACTTCCTCAATCTGATGAGCCTCTGGCTTCAATGTGATACTCAATGGAGCATCACCTGCAATCTTCACCTCCTGAGTATTCATACCGATATAGCTGACGATAAGCGTAGCACCCTTATGGGTCATAATCTCAAACTTACCATCGAGGTCGGTGGTCGTACCCTGCTGCGAATCCTTCACGCGGATAGTAGCACCGATAACTGGCTCGCCGGTATTGTCTACAATAGTTCCGGTAACCTTCACGTCACCACTTGATTGCTGTGTTCCCAATACCTTTGCGGTATTTACCTTGGTTGCAGCAACAACTGCGTTCTTGCCAAAGTTGTCAGCCGAAGTGACATGACTGCTGGCAAAAGCGGTCAAACAGCAGCAAGATAGGAAAACACTTACTGGTAGAATCTTTCCTTTTCTCATTAGTTATTTTATATTTGATAATAATCTTATTCTGACTTAGGTCTGCCAAAAAACAGATGTGGGGCTTGCCTTATATATTTAATAGGTGTGTCCTATATGAAATGTAGGTCTCTATATTAAAAATGTAGATCCCTATATTAAATAGGTGTTCAAAAGTTATCCATGCTTTCTCACATTCCCATCCGTTTTTTTGTAGGTTCTTAATACAAAGATAACATATTACACGCAAACAATACTTATCATATATCAAGTATTTAACAAAAATAAACACAAAAGCACACTTTTTGCAAACAAAGGATTGTTAATTCATAATTCATAATTCATAATTATGCAAACAAAGGATTGTTAATTCATAATTCATAATTCATAATTATGATTACTACTGTTAGCTGTGGTTTATCGCTGCAATTAACTTGTTCACTTGTCTACTCGTCAACTATAATCAACTATGATTTATCGCTGTAAGCAACTGGTTAACTTGTCTACCAGTCCACTTGTCTACTTGTTAACTCGTCAACTCCCAACTTTGAACTACGAATTTCTCTAATTGTGCGAATCCTTATTGCTAAATAATTCGTGTCATTCGAGAAATTCGTAGTTCAAAGTTCAAAGTATTTTAATTTTAAAGAACCATATTTATCCGTTAGGCACTCCCCTCCTTTGGAGGGGTTGGGGGAGGTTTTCTTTACATTTCGATTGTGGAAAAGTATGTGAGAGGGGGTTAAAAATAAGTTATTTCTGCGCCTTTGTAAGTCTTTCGCTATCAAGTAGTTGCAAAAATGGTTTTCAAAAGGTGCTTAATAAGACTTCAAAAGGGCGTTAGTAAGCGCCTTAAAGGGCACCTTTTGCAAGCCAAAAAGCCGTTAATTCGCACGCTATTTATGCCCGACTGACTTGCTGATTGTGAAAATCTTTGACAGACAGAATGAGACAATACTACGAATGACACGAATTGCACGAAGACAGAATGACATAGAGACATATACTTCAATGACATGTTTTTGCACGAAGACAAAAACGACAAGACTACGAATTACACGAATTGTACGAAGACAGAATGACATAGAGACATATACTTCAATGACATATTTTTGCACGAAGACAAAAGCGACAAGACTACGAATGACACGAATTACACGAATTACACGAATTACATTACAATAAACATTAGCGTAATTAGAGAAATTCGTAGTTCATATCATAAAGTTCAATGTTCAAACCTCAATGTTCAAAGGTAAAAAACATCAATGTTCAAAGGTAAAAAACCTCAAACTTCAAAGGTAAAAGTTGTTTCTCTATGTCATTCTTTCTTTTTTTTATGTGGATTTATTGTTTCTTTCGAAATTTATGTTTAACTTTGCAAACGGATTTAATTATATCCATTTTGATATATTTGTTATTTTGGATAACATAAGGCATACTAAATTAAGATAAATAAGGTACAGATTGTTTGTGCAACAGCCCTATCGACAATGACTTTTAGAGAAAGTTTGTTTCTGAAAGAACTGGGGTCGCATCTTGATTTATGCCTATAAAAAAAATGAAAGTTATGAAAAAGAGTTATGAAAGTCCTAACTGCAAAATTGTTGTTACAACAACAGATTTTGATTTATTGCAGATTAGTGCAGAGAAAGGTGACCCAACACATGGTGGAGAGGATAACCTCTCTAAGTCAAACCCTTTTGGTTATGAAGAAGACTATGACACAAAAGGAACGAAAGGTTGGAATTAAGTAAACTAAAGAAACTAAACATAAGAATGAAGAAACAGAAATTACAGTTCCTTTATGGCGCAATCGCCATGATAGGATTTACAGCCTGTAGCGATACCGACAACATGAGCAGTGATGTAGCACAGGATGGAAGCTACATATATAATGTTGAAGTATCGGCTGGCACAGACAGTACTACTCATGCAGCTACCCGTACGCTCAAACTTGATGAGCAAAACAATGTTTTATCAAGATGGGCTGCAGGTGATAAAATATTTATCTACAATACTGCTGATAATAACCAAAGTACGGAACAAACCTATAGCACACTGACTTCACAGAGTGGTGGCAGTAAAGGGACTTCGTTCCAAGGTACAGTAAAGTCTAAGAACCAACTGAAGGTAAATAATCAGTTTGCATTCTTCTACCCTGCTGCAGGTCTTGAGGAAGGTTCTGTAGGACTGGTTTCTACAAGCAAAACAAAAGAAACAAACGATGGTGTGACAATTTCCTATCACGATGTTTCCAATACAATTACCGAATATGTTTCACTCAATATGAACAGACAGAACGGAACATTGGAAGATATCGATAAGAAGTTTGACTTTAACTGGGGTTCAGATCTTCTTAAGGAAGTTCCACAAAATGTAAACAACATAAAATTAAAGGCGAACTTTGAACGCAAGGTGGCTATCTGGGGTATGAAGTTCAAGATAGATAATGGTCCAAGTAGCTCTGGTTTCATTGAGGATATTGATAGTGTAAAGATCAATGGTCTTCGTTCTTATGACGTGCTTAACCTCAAGGATGGAACCTTTGTTGGTACAGATGATGAAAAGGAATATGCTATCACAATCGCTAATAAAGACCATTCAAAACTGAACCTTACTAAAGGTTATATTTGGACTGCTTTCTTAGCAGAGAATGCCTCAACCAACTTCACAATAACTGTTTATACACATAGTGGTGTTTACACAAAGACTGCTTCAAAGCTCTTTAACACTGGTTACGACTACCGCTCAAACATTACTGTCGAGAAAATTACTCCTCAGCCATACGTTACAGTGAACGGCGTAAATTGGGCTACAGGTAACTTCATACACTATAAGAAGGGTTCACAGGAGTACTGGGGTATTGCACCAGCACAGTGGTGGATTAGTAACTATGGTGATAATCCATCAGTTGACAACAAAGTGGATAATAAAAATATTGTAAAGAATGGATTAGGTTCACAGAACTGGTATATTGACAACCATAATGGACGTTACACTCAGACTTCTGACGACTTAGACCTCTTCAGATGGGGAGATATTGCAGAGGCTTTGAATTTGAATAGCAGTGCTTATCTTGGTGGAACAGCATTTAGTATAGATGGGAAATACTATAAGAATCAATTAACTCCTGGCGGCTTGTTCAACAGAGCAGTAGATAAGAGTCAAGCAAACTTTGGTGATATCGTAAAATATCATACCGAAAAGACTGGACGCGATTATTATTATAAGTATCCTACCTTGGCTCAACTCGAAGGCTTGAAGAATAGCGTCACAAAGGTACCAGCATTCTGTTATACCGATAAGGGTAATAAGATTTATGGTATTTACTATAGCGATTACGCACTGACTGGTCAGCATGCTAAGTTCCCTACAGGTAAAAAGCTTTGGAAGTATGAAGACGTAACGGGTCTTGTACTTGCTAATAGAGGTTTGTTCTTGCCTGTAACAGGACGTCGTAATGACAATGTTAGCACTACCGTTTACCGTCATGTTGCTGAGGGTAGTAATTTTATGGGCTTCTATTATGCTGATTATGCAACGGCAGTAAGTACTTGTAAAGCTCTATTTTTCGGCTCGCTTAATTATGGAATAACTCCTCCACAGAAGCAGCAGGCTTGTGCAATCCGCCCAGTTTATGTTGGTCCAGACATCACAGGCACTCCACCAGTTACTGATGCAGCCAAGTTTGCATCATTCAGCAATATCATTGATGCTACTGGTCGTAAGTACTAAACGGCTAAGAGAATAGAATTTTATTAGATACATTAAATCTGCTTATCCTCAATTGAGGGTAAGCAGATTTTTT